>JACQZX010000032.1 GCA_016213665.1 Actinomycetota bacterium
GGTGACCGACGGGGCTCGAACCCGCGACCCTCAGTACCACAAACTGATGCTCTACCAGCTGAGCTACGGCCACCATGAGAACCCGTAGTGTGCCACACCGCCTGTGCAAAACCACTGATCAGTTTTCGTCGGGTCGGCCGCGGTTGCCCGCCGCAGTCGGTTTGCGGTCCTTGTCTGTTCGCGATGGATTCCGTCGTGGGCTAGGCTTATCGGAACGGATTTCGAATGGAGACCCCCATGAAGGCAACGGAAAGCCTTCCAACACACGAACTCGCCGAACGCGCCAAGTCGATCACCAAGCGAGAACTCGGCACCTACATCAATCGCACCAAGGGCTCGCAGGTGGCCACCGACCGAGCCCGCAAGGTAATGCCGCTCGGGGTGCCGAGCAGTTTCCAGGCCTACGACCCGCATCCGATCGTCGTCCGACGCGCGCAGGACGCGTGGATGGAAGACGTCGACGGCAATCGCTACACCGACTTCGATATGGGCTTCGGGGCGCTCTTCTCAGGGCATTGTCATCCGGCAGTGCGTGCCGCGATCGAGACACAACTCGACAACGGCACGCTCTTCGTAACCCCGTGCGAGATGAACGCAGAAGTGGCGGAACTGTTGGGCGATCGTTACGGGCTACCGATGTGGCGATTCACCAACTCGGGCACCGAAGCAACAATGGATGCGATCCGGGTGGCGCGTGGCATCACCGGCCGAGAGAAGATCGTGAAGGTCGAGGGCGGTTACCACGGTCATCACGATGAAGTGATGATCTCGATGAAGCCACCGATCAGCGAAGCCGGGCCCGCCGATGCGCCGCGTTCGATCCCGTCGACGGCGGGCATCACACGTGCGGTGCTCGGCGACACCATCGTCGTTCCGTTCAATAACCCGGAAGCGCTCGAGCGGGTGCTGTCGGCCGGCGATGTCGCCTGCTTCATCGTCGAGCCGGCGATGGAGAACATCGGTATCTGCTTGCCACAGCCGGGTTATCTGCAGGCCGCGCGCGACATCACTCGCAAGTACGGCACGATGCTGATCTTCGACGAGGTCAAGACCGGAATCACCGCCGGGTGGGGCGGGGCCACCGGTGCCGTTGGTGTAACCCCCGACCTGGTAGCCCTCGCCAAGTGCATCGGCGGGGGGCTTCCGCTGGGTGCCTTCGGTGGCACGCGCGAGTGCATGGATCAGATCACCAGCGGCAAGGTGGTGCACCTCGGTACGTACAACGGAAATCCGCTGTGCATGGCGGCATCGAAGGCGGTGCTCTCGCAAGTCTGCACACCAGAAGCAACCAGCTCTGCGATTGCGCGAAACCGGCTACTGCTCGATGCGTGCGATGGCATCATCGCCGCGGCCGGGCTGCCCGCTCACACGGTGCAGTTCGGGGCCAAAGGCTGTGTCACCTGGGCTTCCGAGCAGATTCGCAACTACCGCGACTACAAGGCCACCGACTTCGACCTCGCCTTTGCACAGTGGATGCACGGCATCAATCGCGGCGTGCTGCTACCACCGGGGTTGGACGAGCAGTGGTTGATCTCGGTGGTACACACCGAGGCCGACGCAATGCATTACGCGGATGTCTTCGGCGAGTTCGTCGATGAACTCGTCGCCTAGCGCTCAACTCCAGCGGCGGTCTTCGTTGTAGCGGTTGATGGTCACCGGTGCGCTCCAGCGGCTGCGGCGGCTCATCACCCCGGTGCCCGCCAGCAAGGCGACAGCCGCCCCGACGAGCACAAGTTCGGTACCTATCAACAGCGGCACGGAGTCGTCTGCCAGTCTGCCGGGCACGCGCGCCCAGACGCTGTCGCTGAGCATCGGCACCACAAACTTTGGCACCACATAACCCAGCAGTGCGGCGAGCACCCCGAGCAGCAGCAGCCCGAACCCAAGACTCTTGATCACGGCCGCACGGTCGGGGTGCGCGGTGAACCCGAGCACCGCGAACACCAGGGTTGCGATCGCGACAATGGGAACCATCCAGTCGAGCGCGGTGTTGGCGATTTCCAGCGGTGTCACCTTCGGCACGGGCAGGGTTATCGCCGGCAGCGCGGCCGCGGCCTCGAACTGTGTCGCGTCGACCAACTGCTGGCCAGAAATCTGCACCGGGGCCTTCTGCTCACCGATCAGGTGGGCATGTGCGTCGTGCACGATCTGCGACATCAAATTCGCGCCGACGTCGGTTCCCGCGATGGCCTCCACCCGCAGTCGCATCGCCGCCGGGTCCTGGCCCAACGGTGCTGCGACGGCGTCGGCAATGAAGTAGGCCAATTCCGTGCGTAACTTGCTGTCACCCAGCACGACGTCGGCCGCATCCGCCGAGTGGTTGGGGTCGAACGCCGTGCGCTGCAGTAGGAACCCGGCGATGGCGAGGCTGGCGCACGCATAAGCGAGTCCGAACATCAAGCCGGCAAAGGTCCGTCGCACGCCCTGATTCTTACCGATACGGCCCGCTGCGGGCATCACCCCGGATGGTTTGCCGGGGAATGCTTGATCGAACGGTTGTTCGTAGTTACAATGTTGTCGTTCACCAAGCCGTCGAGGTTGTAACCCTGTGACACCCCCTCCGTACGGTGCCTGGCAACAGCAAACGCAATACAAGACCCAAACACAAACCCAAACACAAACAGGGCTACGAACGGAGACAGGTTGTGAGCAACGATCGCGAAAAGGCGCTCGAAATGGCACTGGCGGCCATTGACAAGCAGTACGGCAAGGGGTCCGTCATGCGGATGGGCGAGAAGGGATCGATGGCGGTCGAAGCCATCCAGACCGGCGCGCTGGCGCTCGATGTGGCGCTAGGGGTCGGCGGTTTGCCGCGGGGCCGCATTGTCGAGATCTTCGGACCCGAGTCATCGGGTAAGTCCACGCTCGCCATGCACGTCGTGGCCGAGGCCCAGCGCAACGGTGGCATCTGCGCCTACGTCGATGCCGAGCATGCGATGGATCCCGTGTATGCGCGGGCGATCGGTGTCGACATCGATCAACTGCTGATCAGCCAGCCCGATACGGGTGAGCAGGCACTCGAGATCGCCGACATGTTGGTGCGCTCGGGTGCAATCGATGTTGTCGTCATCGACTCGGTGGCGGCGCTCACGCCACGCGCCGAGATCGAGGGCGAGATGGGCGACACGCACGTCGGCTTGCAGGCTCGCCTGATGAGCCAGGCGTTACGCAAGCTCACTGCCAACCTCAACCGCACCAACACCATCATGATCTTCATCAACCAGCTGCGCGAGAAAATCGGAGTCATGTACGGATCGCCAGAAACGACCCCTGGTGGCCGAGCGCTGAAGTTCTACTCGTCGGTCCGGCTCGATATCCGCCGTATCGAGAGCATCAAAGATGGGGCCGAGGTGGTCGGTAACCGCACCCGCGTCAAGGTGGTCAAGAACAAGGTGGCCCCACCATTCCGTCAGGCCGAGTTCGACATCATGTACGGCAAGGGCATCAGCCGCGAGGGGTCGCTGCTCGACATGGCGGTCGACATGGGAATCATCAAGAAGTCGGGTTCCTGGTTCACCTACGACGGTGAACAACTCGGTCAGGGACGCGAGAACGCGAAGGGCTTCCTCTCCTCCAATCCCGAGATCATGGTCGAGGTCTCCGAGAAGGTGCGTGTGCAGGCTGGCATCGGCGCCGACGCTGCTGCACCGGCGTTCGCGGCCGTTGCCGCAGCCGAGCCGGTTGTGGTTGCGACGGTCGAGGCGACATTCACCCCCGCCGACGAAGAGCCGATCGAGCTCTGACAGGTTCTCGGAGGCGTTGGACTCTCACGAGTGCGGCGCCTCCGAGAAGACCATGGGGCGTCGAGACCTTCCTGATGTCGGCTCAGCCCGCAGGTAGCCTTCGCGAGCATGAGTCGCAGCTTCATCGTGCGCACGTTCGGGTGCCAGATGAACGACCATGACTCCGAACGCATTGCCGGTTTGCTCGAAGCCGATGGGCTGACGGCCGTTGCCGATCAGGACGATGCCGACATCGTGGTACTCAACACCTGTTGCATTCGCGAAAATGCCGACAACAAACTGTATGGCAGCCTCGGCTGGCTGCGCAGTTGGAAGAACGAACGTGCAGGCAGGCAGATTGTGGTCTCGGGCTGCCTCGCGCAGAAAGATCGTGACATCGTCGCCGGCAAGGCGCCCTGGGTCGACGTCGTGATGGGAACGCACAACGTGCACCGCGCCGCCGAACTTGTTCGCCACGCAGAGTCCTGCGGACCGATCACCGAGATCTTCGACGAAGCGGTGATCGACGATCACGCGCTGTTTCCGAGTGCCCTACCCGCCCGACGCGAAACCAGTTACAACGCGTGGGTCACGATTCAGATCGGTTGCGACAACAGTTGCGCGTTCTGCATCGTGCCCTCGGTGCGCGGTGTGGAAATCAGCCGTCCCTTCGATGAGGTGCTGACCGAAGTGAGATCGCTCGCCGCAACCGGCGTCACAGAGGTGACCTTGCTCGGCCAGAACGTCAACAGCTACGGGCGGGATCTGCAGGTGGCGTCTCGGCAAGCGGGCAGCAACGACGTGCGGTTGCGCCCACTGTTCTCCGAACTGTTGTCGGCGGTCGGCCAGGTGCCTGGCATCCGCCGGGTTCGATTCGTGAGCCCGCACCCCAAGGACATGCGGCCGGAGACCTTCGCAGCTATGGCCAATACTCCGGCCGTGTGCGAACACCTGCACTATCCATTGCAATCCGGCAGCGATCGAGTGCTGGCCGCGATGCACCGGGGTTACACCGCCGACCGTTACCTTCAGCGGCTCGGTCAGGCGCGAGCTGCCGTGCCGGACCTTGCCGTCAGTACCGACATCATCGTCGGGTTCCCGGACGAGACCGATGCCGACTTCGAGGCCACGCTGGAAGTGGCCGCGGAAGGCGATTACGACTACGCCTACACGTTCGTCTTCTCTCCCCGCACGGGCACGGAAGCGGCATCGATGACCGATCGGTTCGTTGAAGCGGCGGTGGTTGCCGAACGATTCGATCGTTTGCGGCTGGTGGTCGAGCCGTGTGCGCTGGCCAAACACCTTGACCGAATCGGGCGAGTAGAAGAGGTGCTCATCGAGGGGCCGAGCAAACGCGATCCGGCGATGATCTCCGGGCGTACACGGCAGAACAAGCTTGTGCACTTTGCCGCCGACGAGCCACTGCTCACCGGGTCGTACGGTTTGGTCGAGGTCACATCAGCCGCTCCTCACCACCTCATCGGCCGCTTGCTCGAACTCACCGCCGCGCCCACGCACAAGCGTCGCATTCCCGTGCTCGCCGGGTGAAGCAACCGCTGGTAATCATTGGGCCGACGGCCTCTGGAAAGAGCGATCTGGCGATGGCCTACGCGTCTGCGGCACAAGCTGAGATTGTTGCCGTCGATGCGATGCAGGTCTATCGGCGCATGGACATCGGCACCGCTAAGCCGAGTGCCGCCGATCAGCAGGTTGTGCCGCATCATTGCATCGACCTGGTGGAGCCGTCGGCGGCGTACACGGTCGCCGACTTTGCCGATGCTGCTGACAGCGCCATGGCCAAGATCCGCGCACGTGGTCGGCGACCCCTATTGGTCGCCGGGACGGGCTTGTATTTGCGGGCGGTGACCGACCCGATGGAGATTCCTGGGCAATGGCCGGAGGTGCGATCTGCGATCGAGGCACGCGCGGACGCTGAAGGTTCAGAGCCACTTCACGCGCAACTCGCGCATCTCGACCCGCTGGCGGCGAGCCGCATGGAACCGTCGAACGAGCGCCGGATAGTGCGCGCGTTGGAGGTGACCATCGGCTCCGGTCGGCCGTTCAGCTCGTTCGGACCGGGCGTGGCGAGCTTTCCGGCGACACAATTCGTGCAGATCGGGCTGCGCTGGCCGCGCGCAGCATTGCGGGTGCGAATCGCCGAGCGAGTGCATCGCATGATCGCCGCCGGGCTTGTCGCCGAGGTGACAGCGTTGCTGGATGAAGCCGAGCCGATGTCGCGCACCGCTCGTCAAGCGCTCGGTTACAAGGAACTGATCGATCACTTGCAGGGGCGCTGTGGCCTTGATGAGGCCGTCGAGCGCATCATCGTGCGCACCCGACAGTTTGCTGCTCGCCAGGAACGCTGGTTCCGTCGTGACCCCCGCATACGCTGGGTGACGATCGAGAGCAACCCGGTAGCCGAAGCACTTCCGGTATTGCGCTCGTTATGAGAACACTCCGCATGACAACGAGCACATGACACCAAGCACATGACGCAGCTGACACTCACCAAGCACCACGGCCTTGGCAACGACTTTCTCGTCGTATTCCACCCCGGTGTCAGCGAGCTCTGCGAGCTTGCCAAACAGTTATGCGACCGACGGCACGGGATAGGGGCCGATGGGTTGCTGATCGGCGAAACTGCTGCCGGCTACAGCGCGCAAATGGTGCTCTACAACGCCGACGGTTCGAGGGCGGAGATGAGCGGCAACGGAGTTCGCTGCTTCGCGCAGGCACTGGCCATGCGGCGCGGCGATTACCTGGAGCAACGCATTCTCACCGACGCCGGCGTGCGATCGGTCGTGCTCTCCGAGACCGACGTGCACTCGATCATCGAGGCCGCCGTCGACATGGGCGAGATACTGCCGCTGGCGGAACCGGCCAACTGGGCAACTCTGGAGTGTGACCCAATGCGGCCCGTGGCCCACCTCGGCGTGGGCAATCCACACAGCGTCGTCGGGGTAGACAATGTTGCCGAAGTAGACCTGCTCACGCTCGGCGGCAAGTTGCCGGGAGTCAACCTCGAGATAATCGAACCCGGGCCGGAGACTGACTCGATCACCATGCGTGTTCACGAACGCGGCGCCGGAATCACCGAGGCCTGCGGCACGGGGGCGTGCGCAAGCGCCTGGGCAGCGCGGCAGTGGGGGCTGGTGGCGGCCGATGCCGAAGAAATCGTGGTGCACATGCCCGGCGGTGATGCAAGGGTACGACTAGACAAGCCGTCGCGCGACCGCGCAACGCTCGTCGGACCTGCCCGCTTCGTTGGAACAATCACGATCGACCTGACGCAGTGGGTGCCGCAGATGAGATCGGGAAGGTAGGCACCGCATGAGCACCAGTCCGTACAACCAAGCTCTCGGCGCGACGTTGATCGAGCGCGCCAAGCGTGAGCGCATCGTGCTCGTCGGCGTCACGCTGCCCGGTCACACCGATGACGACACCGAGGCCGGCCTCGACGAGTTGGCACTGCTTATCGACACAGCCGGTGCCGACGAAGCAGGGCGAGTCGTGCAACGACGGGAGGCCCCCGATCACACCTGGTACATCGGCAAAGGCAAGGCACAGGAGTTACGCGACATGTGCTTGGCGGTCGATGCCGACACGGTCGTGTTCGACAACGAGCTGGCACCGGCACAGCAATTCAACTTGGAGAAGCTGCTCGGACGAACGGCGCTCGATCGTACGGCGGTGATTCTCGACATCTTCGCCCAGAACGCGCACACCCTGGAAGGCAAGGCACAGGTAGAACTCGCACTACTGCGATACAGGTTGCCGCGACTGCGTCGAGGGGCGAGCGCACGCCTTTCGCAGCAGCGCGGTGGCGTCGGGGCTCGGTTCGGTAGTGGCGAGACCAAATTGGAAGTCGATCGTCGCCGCATCATGCGCCGAATCTCCAAGCTCGAGGTAGATCTCAAGGGCCTGCAACACACCCGCGACCTGCAGCGCAAGAGTCGCACCCGTAGCGGCCTCGCCGCGGTCACCATCGTCGGTTACACCAACGCGGGCAAGTCGACGTTGCTCAACAGACTCACCGAAGCCGGTGTGTTGGTCGAGGACCGTCTGTTTGCGACACTCGATCCCACGACTCGGCGGTTGTCGCTTCCAGGTGGGGAGCCGGTGTTGATGACCGATACCGTCGGCTTCGTTAGGCGACTGCCGCATGGTCTGGTCGAGGCGTTCAAGAGCACGTTGGAGGTCGCCAGCCGCGCCGACTTCCTCGTGCACGTCGTCGATTGCGCGGCGCCCGACCCGGAAGGACAGATTGCCGCCGTCGGCGACGTTCTTGCCGAGATTGATGCGCTGTCAGTGCCACAGCTGTTGGTGTTCAACAAGGCCGACATCGCACCCGAGGTCGCCGCCGACCTGCAGGCTCGGCACGAAGGTTCGATCGCGCTGAGCGCGCAACAGGGAACCGGCATCGATTCCTTTCTGCAGGCGCTTGCCGATCGCCTGCGGGCGATCACCGCCGTTGTCGAGTTGCTGGTGCCTTACGACCGCGGCGACGTGCTTGCCGCCATCCACCGCGAGGGTGAGGTGGTGAGTACCTTCCACGACGACGATGGCGTACGCGTTCGCGCCCGGCTCGCCGCCGCCTCGGCAGGGCGTTTGTCCGAGTTCCTCGTGAGGGCAGCATGACCGTGACCGGCTTCGTGCCGCCGCCGTACCCCTACGACCGTCTCGATCGACTGGCGAGGATCGCCAGCGCGCACCCCGGTGGCACGGTCGATCTCTCGATCGGCACGCCCTGCGACCCGCCGCCGCCGGCGGTGCTGACGGCGTTGGGCACCAGTGACAGCGAGCGTGGCTACCCGCCGAGTATCGGAAGCGAAGCGTTGCGCAGCTCCATCCGGGACTGGTTCGTTGGCCGATTCGCCGTCGAGGTTCCATTGGCGCAGATCGGCGCGAGCATCGGCACCAAGGAGTTCGTCGGCACGACTCCGCAGTTCCTGCGCTTGCGCACTCCCGAACGCGACACGGTGTTGTATCCGGCGGTCTCGTACCCGACCTACGAGATGGGCGCGATCCTTGGCGGCTGTCGCCCGGTGCCCGTTGGCGCCGCGCCCGACGGATCCATCGACCTCTCCTCGATCGATCCCGCTGACGCGTCGAGAGCGTTGATGTTGTGGGTGAACAGTCCGTCGAACCCGACTGGAGCGCTCAGTGATCTCCAGGCCGCGGCGGCTTGGGGCCGCCGACACCAAGTTCCCGTTTTCAGCGACGAGTGCTACGTCGAGTTCACTTGGTCGGGCACTCCCCACACGATTCTCGAGCACGGCCTCGACGGTGTCGTTGCAGTTCATTCGCTATCGAAGCGTTCCAACCTCGCCGGTCTGCGGGTGGGCTACTACGCGGGCGATGCCGAACTTGTCCGCTATCTGCAGGAAGTGCGCAAGCACGTTGGAATGATGGTTCCCGGGCCTGCGCAGGCGGCGGGCGTCGCCGCGCTCGCCGACGAATCGCACGTGTCGGCCCAGCGCGACCGCTATCGCCGGCGCCTCGAGAGATTGGCGACGGTTCTCGCGACCTGGTCCGGAGTGCCGATCTCGATGCCGGCGGGCGCCTTCTATCTGTGGTTTGATGCTGGTGACGGCTGGGAGTTCGCCGAGCGTTTGGCCGCCGAGGGTGGAGCGCTGGTGAGTCCCGGAGACTTTTATGGTGCCGGCGGTGTGCAGAATGTGCGTGCTGCCGTGGTACAACCTGATGATCGAATCGAGCTTGTCGCATCGCGACTGGGGGTCAAGTGATGTCATACCAACCGCCGCCTGCAGTGGGGCCACAAGGAATGTCACCGATGATGGTGCCCGCGGTCACACAATCGTCGGGCCGCCGTCTGACAAGGGCCGGCATCGTCCTGGCGATTGTCAGCATCGCCGCCGGCGGGGTGCTGTACGTGCTGAGCGGCTCGACCGAGGAGGAGACGGTGAAGAAGTTCGCCCGCGCCCCCGCGGGCTGTACGACCACTCTCGAATTCGAACGTAGCGACACCTTCGAGGTGTACCTGGAGACCGCCGGCGTTCTCGAAACGGTCGGCGGCGATTGCGCGGCCAATGGTTCCGCTTATCAACATGCCGACGACGATGCGCCGCGGGTCTCGCTGACGCTGCTCGACGCCAACAATGGCCAGGTGGAGTTCACGCCCGGCTCCGGCGACACCTACGACGTGGGCGGCTTCAGCGGCCAGGCCGTGCAGCAACTGCGCATCGATTCGCCTGGTACCTATCGACTGACGGTGACCAGCGACGCCAACGACTTCGTGATCGCCGTCGGCGGGCCATTCGATGCCGACAGCGCGACGATGAAGACAGCTGCCATTGCTGTGGCGATCGGTGGTCTGGTGTTGGCGTTCCTGCTACTCGTGTTGGGTAAGCGAGCAAAGAACGCGACTCCGGCATCGGTACCGCCGATTGCGCCGATGACTGGCCCCGGCTGGGGAGCCCCGCAACGCTGACGTCAGCACGCGGCCAGCAGAGGAAGCACTCTGGGCTGCTGTCTACAGGCGGCGCATGACGGTAACCACGCGGCCGAAGATTTGCACCTCGTTGGCCGGGAAGGTGAGCGCGTCGAACTTCGCGTTGGCCGGTTGCAGTGTCACGTTGGAGCCCTTGCGCTGGTAGGTCTTCACCGTCGCCTCTTCGCCGGGGATACCGGCGATCACGATGTCGCCGTTGTTGGCGGTGTCCTGGCTGCGAGCCACGACGAAGTCGCCATCCATGATGCCGACTTCGATCATCGAAAGCCCACGAACGCGGAGCATGAACAGATCGCCGTCGCCGGTGAAGTCTTCGGGCAATGGGAACAGTTCCTCGACGTTCTCATGCGCGAGAACGTCGGTGCCGGCAGCTACGTCGCCCACCAGGGGAACGTGGCGAACGGGGCGACGCTCGATGGCAGCGCCCGATGACGGGTCGAAGCGAACTTCGATGGCTCGCGGCTTGGTCGGGTCGCGCCTGAGGTAACCGAGTCTCTGCAACGAGGCCAGGTGACTGTGCACCGTGGAAGGCGAAGTGAGGCCGATTGCCTCACCGATTTCGCGCACGCTTGGCGGGTAGCCGCGCTCGCGCATGGTGGTTTCGATGACATCGAGGATGCCTCGTTGACGGGCAGTGAGTTTTTCGGACATGGCGGCAGCGTACACCCGTTCGGGCACCGGGTCAAACACCCGTTCGTGCAACAAATGTTCGCTTCCGGGTTGACAGGCGAACGATTGTTCGTACATAATGCGAACGTTCGTTCGTGCAACACCTGTTCTGTCCATCATTCGTCGATTGTGGGGTTCATCACCAATGGCCGGCACCAACTCCAGCACCAACTCCAGCACCAGTTCCAGCCCAGTTGCCCACCCGCACGTGGTGCGTCCCAGCGCGCTGCGGGTCAACCTTGCGGTTGTCTCCGGAGCCGTTTCGTCCGGCTGGGCAGCAACCACGAGAACAACGCGCGTGCGCCAGCCGAACCGCGTCTATGTCCGCCGCCGCATCGTGGCCGCTTCGCTCGTCACGTCGCTGCTCGCCGCGCTCGGGCTCGGCGCCGGGCAAGTTCTGGCGAACCGTGGGGGCGAACCTGCCTCCGTCCCTACGGTTCGTCACTCAATTGAGCTGGTAGTTCAGCCGTAGCGCACGTAACGGGTGAAGAGGAAGTCGTCGTGCTCGAGCACGTGAGCAAGGCGCATCCTGCGAACCAACTCCGGTGCATGGGCGGTAACCCGCGAGCCGTCGCCACCGACCATCAACGGAGACAGCGAGAGGTTGAGCTCGTCGATCAGGTCGCCGGCGGCGAGCAGTCCGTTCAAGGAGGCACCGCCCTCGGCTTGCACGAAGTCGGCGTCGAGTTGGGCTACCGCCGCCACCAGATCAAGGTCACCGCGCCCCGCTCTGATCGACGGCACGGGAACCGCCGGCGCATCCTCGGGGAGCAAGAGAACGGCACGCCCTGAAGTCCACAGCGGCAGATCGAAGTCGAACCGCGCCGCGCGCGAAACCACCGCCAGCCTTTGACCCGGCACGCGTGGCGGCCCGTAGCCCTCGCGTCGAACTGTTGTGGCTCCGACCAGCAGCGTGTCTGCCAAGGAGCGCAAGGTGAGCAACAGTTGTTGGTCGATCGGGTTCGAGAGCGATCGCGAGTTGCCCTCGGCTTCGCCACCGACGACCGTCGAGCCGTCAAGCGACGCCACCATGCACAGCCCGATCCACGGCCGGCTCGCTGGTCGCGGTCTCGCAACGTCGTAGCTCGGCAGCAGCTCGACGCCTTCTTGGGGGTTGGGATAGAGCCGGCGCACCGACAGAGGATGCCACGGCTCACCTCCGAATAACGCCCTCGTGAGATCCAGCCCTGTGGATATGTGGATAAGGTCCCGATTTGTCGCCGATCCGTCATCTTCGGTCGCCGGTCGCCGGGTCACAATCCACCGTCGCGCACAGGTCATCCACACTGGATTCACATGGTTGTACCTCTTCCTCCACACAGGGCCTTGGCCCTATCGTGGGAAGGTGTAACTGGCAGCGGTGCGAGTGCGCGGATGGACAGCGAGGCCCCCGGTCAAGCTGTTGGGCGACGGTTTCCCAACCTTCGTTCTCGCACCGCTAGCCATACGAGATCAGCTATACAAACGGTAAAATCTGCCATTGACACGGTTGTAACTACAGTGCTGTAATCTTGTCAACCTCTTGTGGTCAGCACTCTTGTGGTCAGCAGGGGCAAGGGGGCTCATGCCGCTTACCGCAAGTCGTGATTTCGAAGACGAACCTTTTCAACCGACCCCCGCAATCAAAATCCGCACGAAGCAAACCACAAATACCAAGCCAACATCCCAAGCCAACAAGCGAAAGCAAGGAGCATCGATTCCATGTCACTGGCGCCGGATCGTCTCGCCATCGGGATTTCCCGCCACTTCACCGCGCCAGGGGTTCATCCCTACGACGAGGTGCTGTGGGAGCGACGCGACGCGCGCATCAGCAACTGGAAAGACGGAACGGTTGCCTTTGAGCAGTTGGGTGTCGAGTTCCCCACCACGTGGTCGCTGAACGCCACCAACATCGTTTCGCAGAAATACTTCCGTGGCACACTCGGCACGCCCGGCCGCGAGTGGTCGTTGCAGCAGGTGATCGACCGCGTCGCCGACACGATCACGACCTGGGGTTCCGAGGGTGGGTACTTCGCCGACGACGACGAGACGGAAGCGTTCCGTAACGAGCTGAAGTACATCCTGGTGACGCAGCGGGCTGCGTTCAACAGTCCGGTGTGGTTCAACATCGGCGTCGACGGCGTGCCGCAGCAAGCCAGCGCCTGCTTCATCCTCGCCGTCGAAGACACGATGGATGGCATCCTCAACTGGTACCGCGAAGAAGGGACGATCTTCAAGGGTGGTTCCGGGTCCGGCATCAACCTCTCCAACATTCGGTCGAGCTTTGAGCTGCTCAACGGCGGCGGCACCGCCAGTGGCCCGGTCAGTTTCATGCGTGGCGCCGACTCGTCGGCCGGCACGATCAAGAGCGGTGGCAAGACCCGGCGGGCGGCCAAGATGGTCATCCTCAACGTCGATCACCCCGATGTCGAAGAGTTCATCTGGTGCAAGGTGAAAGAGGAGCGCAAGGCGCGTGTGCTGCGCGACGCCGGCTTCGACATGGATCTCGATGGCGCCGACAGCTTCAGCATCCAGTACCAGAACGCGAACAACTCGGTGCGCGTCAGCGACGAGTTCATGCGTGCTGTCGAGAACGATCTCGAGTGGACCTTTCGGGCGGTAACCGACGGTTCGCCCGTGCGCACAGTTCGTGCCCGCGATTTGTGGCGCGAAATTGCCCAGGCAGGTTGGGAATGTGCCGACCCTGGCCTGCAGTTCGACACGACCATCAACAAGTGGCACACCGCTCACGCAACCGGTCGCATCAACGGCAGCAACCCCTGCTTCACCGGCGACACGCTGGTGCACACCGACAAGGGCCTGATCGCATTCGTCGATTTGCTCGATCGGGCACGTCTGGGTGAGACCTTCGGCGTGTACACGCACGACATCACCAACCCCGACGCGCCGGACGACCGGCTCGAACTCACCAGCCCCGACGCCGTGATGGTCACCGGCGTCAACGAGATCGTGCGGCTCGAGTTCTCCAACGGGATGGAGCTTCGTTGCACCGCCAACCATCGAATCTTCACCGCCAACCGGGGTTACGTCACAGCGGCCGAGCTCACCGACGAAGATGATGTGCGGATCCTGAACCACGCCTCGCCGGCGACGCATGCGGCGTGGTCTCTGCCGGTCTCGGCAATTGCTGAGCGCTACGCGAATGGTCATAGACGGGTCGCTCGTGGTGTGTCGTTGCCAGAGAAGTGGACAGAGGGGCTCGGCCACTATGTCGGCTGGCTAGTCGGCGATGGCTCGATCTCCGGCGACGTTGTGTCCACGGTGTACGGGAACGCTGACGACCGCGCCGACGTGATGCCCGCTCATCAAGCACTGCTCACCGAGATCAACGACGGCTACGCGCCGAAGCCTTCCGTGCAACTCAACGGCACTGTCCAGTTGCGTGCCAGCCGCCGCGCCTTCGCTGAACAGTTACGAGCGCTGGGTGTCAGTGACAAGCGAGCAGGCGACAAGGTTGTTCCTTGGTCGGTGTACCAAGCGCCGACAGAGGTCGTCACCGCATTTCTCCGTGGACTCTTCGACGCCGACGGGTGCGTCTACAACGGCAAGAACAGTCGTTACGTGGGGCTCGGGTCCGCATCCAAGCCGTTGCTGCAAGGCGTGCAACGACTGCTCTCCACGCTGGGGGTGGCTAGCTCGATCTACGGCACGCGCCGAGCCCATGATGAGGCGTTCGCGTACACGACCGTGGGTGGCGAACAGCGCACGTACCAAGCACGCGCTCTCTATGACCTGCGCATCTCTGCAGCCTCGATCAAGGCTTTCGCGGAGAGAGTCGGCTTCTCTGTCATCGCAAAGGCACAGAAGCTGGCCAGGCTTCTAGCCGAGCGTCGTTCCTATGCAGTGAATCGGACGACTACCAAGCTCGTCGCACGCACTGACGACGGCGTCGAGGTCACATACAACCTCAGCGAGCCTCGGAACCACAGCTACGTGGCCAACGGCGTCGTCGTGCGCACTTGTAGTGAATATATGCACCTCGACAACTCAGCGTGCAACCTGGCCAGCATCAACTTGTTGCACTATCTCGACGAGGTCGGCGAGTTCGACGTCGATGGCTACATGCACACGATCGAAGTCATGTTCACCGCGCAGGAGATTCTCGTCGGCCGCGCCGATTACCCGACCGAGAAGATCCGCGACAACAGCCGCAAGTTCCGCCAACTTGGTTTGGGCTATGCCAACCTCGGCGCAACTCTGATGGCGCTGGGTCTGCCCTACGACAGTGAGGAAGGGCGTGCTTGGGCGGCTGCGCTGACGTCGTTGATGACCGGTCACGCCTATGCCACCAGCGCTCGCACCGCCAGCCGGATGGGACCCTTCGCCGGTTTTGCCGACAACGAGCAGTACATGCTGGAAGTGCTGCGCATGCACCGCGATGCGCATGCCGAGATGGCCAGTCACGCCAACGTGCCCGCCGAGTTGGTGACCGCGGGAATGCACGCGTGGGAATCCGCCGTTCGCGATGGCGAAGAGTTCGGCGTGCGCAACAGCCAGGCGTCGGTGTTGGCCCCCACCGGCACGATCGGTCTGATGATGGATTGCGACACAACCGGCATCGAGCCCGATCTCGGCTTGGTGAAGATGAAGAAGTTGGTCGGCGGCGGAACGATGCGCATCGTCAACCAGACGATCCCGCGGGCGCTGCGCAAACTCGGTTACACCCAGGTGCAGATCGACGAGATCGTCGCCTACATCGACCGCGAGCAGAGCATCATCGGTGCGCCGCATCTCGCGGTCGAACATGTCGCGGTGTTCGCATGCAGCATGGGTGACAACACGATTCACTACGAGGGACACGTGCGGATGATGGGTGCAGTGCAGCCCTTCATCTCCGGCGCAATCTCCAAGACCGTCAACATGCCCGAGGAAGCGACAGTTGCCGACATCGAGCAGTTGCACCTGCTTTCGTGGAAACTGGGTCTCAAGGCAGTGGCGATCTATCGCGACAACTGCAAGGTGGCACAGCCCTTGAGCACGGGCAAGAGCAGCGGCCAAGGCGCTCAGCTGCCGCAGTCGTTCGAGCGAGTGGTTGAGCGCGTGATCGAGCGGGTGGTGGTCAACGAGCCGATTCGCCAGAAGTTGGCTCGCAGCCGCAGTGCCCGTACGTTCGAGTTCCGAGTCGCCGACTGCAAGGGCTTTGCCACAATCGGCGAGTACGCCAGCGGTCAACCCGGTGAGATCTTCCTGACGGTGTCCAAGCAGGGCAGCACGCTCAGCGGCATCATGGATGCGTTCGCGAAGAGCATCAGTTACGGCTTGCAGTACGGCGTGCCACTGCGTGCCTTCGTCGAGGCGTTCACCAACATGCGCTTCGACCCGGCGGGCATGACCGACGACCCCGATATCCGCTTCGCCTCATCGATCATGGACTATCTCTTCCGCCGTCTCGCCCTCGAGTACCTAACCTACGACGAGCGCGCCGAGCTCAGCATCTTCTCCGTCGACGAGCGGCTGCAACCGACGTTGCCGGGGGTGGAGGAGAGCGTGTGGGAGACCCACAACGGCTCCGACATCATTCCCGAGGCGAAGAGCATTCCAGCGGTCGAGGATCTGTTGGCCCAGATGGAGTTGGGTATCGCCCCCGAGCCTCCCAACAACGACATCACCAACCCGGCGGGTCGGGCGCGCCCGGGTGCCAGCAGGCCGATTCGCCAAAGTGACGCCCCGATGTGCATGCAATGCGGCGTCCAGATGGTGCGCTCAGGCAGTTGTCACGCCTGCCCCAGCTGCGGCAGTACCAGCGGCTGCAGCTGAGCTGGTGTCGGCGGTCACGCCGTGGCGACAAACGGCACGCCGAGGGCTGCCAACTTGTGCTTGCACCGCTCAACGATCAACGGGTACGTGTTCAAGTAGTAGGGCAGGGCAGCGCATACCTGGTTGATCGCCGCGCCTCGACTACGAGCGAGCGTGGCGGCGTCGACTCCGAGAGTATCGAGGAAAGCTGACCGAGATGCCTCGGTGAACATTGGCGACCAGACAACTTGGACATCGACTGCAGGGTCGCCTACGCACGCCGAGCCCCAATCGATAAGGCCGCACAAGCGGCCGGCACTCACCAGACAGTTCCCCTCCAGGTCAGCGTGCACCCAGACGGCTCGGCCCTCGTGTGCAGGCGCAGCCAGTGCGTGCTCCCAAACGGCCGTGGCTGCGTCAGCGTCGATCAGATGACTCGCGCCTTCGATCGCGCGACGGGTGGGCTTGTCATAGTCGCACAGCGGCCGCGCCCGATTGCGGGCCGCTGGGGCGCCGACAACTGGCACGCCCTGCAGTCGTTGGACGACATCCGCGAGATCGAGTGCAAACCTGGCGGGATCATCGATCGTGTCTGGTGCGGCGCCCTCGCCCGGTATCCACCGGTGTACCGCCCATCGAAACGGGTAGCCGTACGCGGGCGCGCCAACCGCGACGGGCACGGGCACGGCTACCGGCAGCGCTGGGCCGAGCTGCGGTAGCCATGTCGCCTCCAACGTGACCTGCTGCTCGGCCCAACCGACGCGGGGGAGGCGCACGACCAGGTCGTCACCCAGGCGCCAGATCCCGTTGTCGGTGCCCCACGGCGCCACCACGGTGATGGGCAGCTGTGCCAGATGTGGCATCTGAGCGGTGAGCAGCCGACGGACCAGCGCATCGTTCACCGTTACCTCTGCGTCGTGCATCCGCATCACCATGCCGTCAAGTGTGGGCGCGACGCGTCTATGTCGGCGAGTGGGTTTCGTGGCCTGACCGCAACGCCCTAGAAACTGAGCGCTTCCTCTACAAGCTGGGCCGAGTCGTCGGGCAGAAACGGCTCGGGCTGCCACGGCGTCAATTCCTTGATCGGCGCAGGCTCCCAGACGACCTCCAGGTCGACGCGAACGTCGGTCGCGTGTCTGCGATCGTGGCGGAGGAGATTCTGCATCGAGGTGACGGCCGCTGAGAGTTGCTGGCAGCGCTCGCGCAGCAACCGCAGGTCGTCGCCCAGTTCCTGGAAGACGACCTTGGCGGAAAGCGCCGACGCAAGCGACGCCGATGCCTCGGCCGAGATTGTGGCCGCGGTGCGGCACGTGCGATGAACGAGGTAGCCCAGGCCGGCGATGATGATCACGTCGCCGATGCTGAACACGTTCGAGAACGGCCAGCTTGCGGGCACCGCGAGCACATCGCCGAGCCATGGAAGCCGAGCCGCATGCACAACGCTCGAATTACCGAAACTCTCCGACGGGGGAGCGAATCCGGCGGTGCGCCATGCCCAAGCCGATGCCGGCATCGTGCCGCCGTTGGCAACGATCGCAATCAGGTTGAGTAGTCCCCCGGCTGCTATCACCAACTCGCCCGGAATGTGTCGATTGCTCCACACGAAGATCCCCGCGAGACCGAACGACAGCAAGTGCAGCGCTTCGCCGAGCGCCGCCGGAAATCCAGGAATCAGCGTGATCAGCAACTGCATCACAGTGCTGGCCCAGATGACCCACGAGCGGCGAATCGTCAGATGAGCGAGTGGTCGCAGCGAGCGACCGGTAAGCGGCACCGTGAGGATCGTTAGCACGGCCGCCACGACGATGATCACGACGCGACCCCCTGCTCCAGCTCCGCCATCGATCGACGTATCTCGAGCCACTCGACAAGATCGGGGAGCGGCACCGGCCGACAAATGAGGAAGCCCTGTGCCACATCGCAGCCGAGTTCGGCGAGCGTCAGCCACGACTCCTCGGTCTCGACCCCCTCGGCCACGACGTCGACGCCCAACCCCTTGGCGAGGCCCACGATCGCGCGCACCAGGTGCTGTTGACGAAGGCTCTGCGCGATGCCATCGACGAACGTGCTGTCGATCTTCAACCTGTCGACCGGAAAATCGCGAAGGAGCGCGAACGACGAATATCCAGTTCCGAAGTCGTCGATTGCCACCCTGATGCCGGCCTCGCGCAGACCCGTGATGGCGAACAGGCTGCGCTCGGGCTCGCGTGCGATGGCGCTCTCGGTGATCTCAAGCTCGAGCCTCGATGGGTCGACGCCTGCCGCATCGAGCGCGCGGAAGACGCCGGAAGGGAAACGTCGATCCTGTAGGTTTCGGGCCGAGACATTGATCGACAACCGAACATCGAACTTCTCCACGTCGCGAGCATCGGTTGTCGCGCGATCAAGCACGTATTGGGTCAGCGGCCCGATGAGATCGGTGTGTTCCGCCAACGTGATGAAGTCGGTAGGCGGGATGGTGCCCAGCGTCGGATGTTGCCAACGCAGCAGCGCCTCCATGCCGACTGGGGCGCCATCCAGAAACCGGGTGAGCGGCTGGTAATGCACCTGTAACTGCCCAGTTGCCTGTGCCTGCGATAGCTCGCCGAGCAATCCGAGACGACCCTTCTCGGCGCGTGAGCCGATCGTCCGGTACATCTCCACACCTGTGCGATAACGCTTGGCGCGATACATCGCGATGTCGGCCGCGCCGAGCGCTTCCTCGGCCGTGCGCCCGTGGCGAGGAATGAGGGCCAGACCCATACTCACGCCCACCGACAACGGGAAGCCGTCGACGGCGATGGGCTGAGCCAGTTCGTTGCACAGCCGTTCGGCGGCTTGCATCATGGCCGTGTCCGACTCGACCGCCGGAATCAGTACCGCGAACTCGTCGCCGCCAAGGCGGGCGATCATGGCGGCCTCTGATGCTGAGCGCGTCAACTGGTTGGCGATACCTTTCAGCACAGAATCACCGGTTTGATGCCCGAGACGGTCGTTGATTTCCTTGAAGCCGTCGAGATCCAGCAGCAGCAATCCGCCCTGGCGCTCCACGTCTCGGTTGGAGTCAAGGAAGCCGGCCAGGTGCTGATCGAAGGCTCGCCGGTTGAGTAGGCCCGTCAGACTGTCGTGGTCTGCCTCGTGCGCCCGTTTGAGTGCCTGTTGCGTGCTTTGATAGATGAGTAGCGCGGTTACGCCCAGGAGCGGAAGCATGTAGAGGCTGAAGGTGAGCGCCACCACGAAGATCGGTGACAGTGCCAACAGCGCGCCATCGGCGGAGATGCTGAGAAAGAAACTGCGACCCATCATCGAGCGCACGCTTGTCTTGTAATGAATCGCCATCACGATGCAGGTGAGGACGCCGTTGAGCGTGAATACGAGCCCACCGCCAATCAGAATTGCCAGTGCAAATCCGGAGGATGGAGTTCCGGCGTCGGTGAGCGGCTCCTTGAGGCCGAAGAGCTGCAGCACGGTGGCGCCAGCGGCGAGTGACGCAGTGATTTGGCCGACGTTGAAGACGACGCGGTTAGCCGCCTTGCGATCGCGTAGGTCGACGAACAGGGTGCAGGCGGCCATCGCGGCGATAGCGATGAATGGAGAGCCAAGCAGGACGATGCTGAAGGCGAAGGCCCACCCGGGGGTCACCTCGCCACCGTCGCCGAAACGGAACCAAGCATTTCGCGTCTCGCCGATAACCAGCAGCGCGGCGAAGATGCACACGTAGGTCAGCTTGCCGGGGGCGACGAGGCAGGCCTCCATCGCGAACACGACCGTCGTCATGGCAACGGCGACGATCGCGACCATGGCGACGTATGCGTTCAGCCACCGGTCGTTGACTGCGTTCGTCTGAGTGGTTGGCATCGAAGGTATGGCCGTCCTTCTTGACTTCGTGTCTTGACTTCGTGTCTTGACTTCGTGTCTTGCTTGGCTTGCTTGCTCCGGAATCAAACCAGCGGAGTTGGCGCGGTCACCGTGGAGTGACCGCGCCAGTCCGTCACTTACCTGTCCACTTGAATGGCGCTCCGACCGAAGCAATCAGCGCGACGAACGTCGCCACGGCGACGGCGGCACGAACTGGCGCATGCTTGAGGTGCTTCATGTTGATCAGCCCCATTTCCGAGGTGCCGCAATGCTGATGACCAGCATCACGATTGGTGCCAGCCGATATACGGCTGCTTTTGCTTGATGATTCATATCGGTAACTCCCCGCTTGAGGTTGAATGGGCCACACTGCTGCGATCGCCGATCAGCACTGCACGGTCGCTCTGTGCGGTCCTCGTTATATGCATGATTCGCCGCCAAGACCAGGGAGGTCCCGGCAAGGGTGTCACAAGTGTTCGTCAAGAATTCCTGCTCCGAAGCCGGTTTGTAGGGGCCGCGCCTCTCGCTCTGCGGCCGCGGCGACTCGGAGAGCGCCACGTTGCGTGCCTTGCCACCACAGCGCGCAAGATGGGTAGCGAAAGGGCGGGGTGGCTTCCAATAGGGTTCCCGGGTGATGGATGAGTCGAATCGGGTTGCGGCCGGACTGACAACCGAACTGAGCGGCCAGGTGCTGATCGTGCACCTTGACGACGGCAAGGCAAACGCCCTGTCAACTGCGACGCTACGCGCGCTACACGAAGCACTCGACGCCGCGGAGTCGAACGGTTCCGTCCGCGCCGTTGTGCTTCACGGTCGGCCTGGAAGGTTCTCCGGTGGCTTCGATCTCGCTGTGATGCGAGGTGGCGATCTTGCCGCCATCGTCGGCCTGGTAAGCGATGGCGGCGAACTCGTGCGCCGCATCTACGGTTGCTCGCTGCCGGTGGTGGCGGCGTGTACCGGCCATGCCATCGCTGCCGGAGCTTTGGTGCTTCTCGGCTGCGACATGCGTATCGGTGCCGACATCGATTGCAAGATCGGTCTGAACGAAGTCGCAATTGGGTTGGTGTTACCGCAGTGGGCACTGACGCTGGCCGAGGCCCGACTCAGCCGGCGTCACGCGCAGCTGGTCGTGGTCGACGCGCAACTGAGCAACGGGCGCGAAGCAGTTGCGGCGGGCTTTCTCGACAGTGTGGTTGCCGAGGGTGACGTGCTGTCAGCGGCGGTGGCGGCAGCCAACGGCTTGGCCACCACGCTCGATCCCGCGGCCTACGCCGGAACCGTCGCCGCCTACCGGGGACCGACGCTCGAACGCATGGCCGAACAGATCGCCGCCGATCGCGCCGCGGTGCAGGCATGAGTTGGGACCAACGGCCGTAGCACGTCGCAGAACTCGGGCGTACCGTGAGGGTCAGAGGTGTGCAATGAAGTATCAGCACGTTGTGGTTTGGATTGATCACCGGCGCGCCACCGTCATGCACATGTCGCTGCTTGCTCCGGCTGTAGCCGAGTCTGACGCCCACGATCTTGCCGGCGAAGGGGCGGAGGCGGTGCTTGTGAAGAGCCAGTCGCCGGCGCGCAGGGTGCATCTCAAGGCAGGTGTCCGCGGTGACGGCCGTGTACCCGCGGATCTGCCGTTCTTCGACGATGTCGCCCGCGCGATCGCGGCCGCGCAGGAGATTCTCGTGGTCGGTCCCGGCGCCGCCAAGAACGAGTTCGTTCACCATCTGCAGCGCCGGCACCAAACGCTTGCCAAGCGAGTCGTCGCCGTCGAGACGGTTGATCACCCGTCTGAGCGGGAACTGTTGGCGTTCGCTCGGCGAGCGTTCAACCGCATTGAGGCGCTGCGTGGGTAGCGCGCAACCGCCAGCTTGAATGACGGCGTGCAGTACGTCGAGGTTGTTGTCGCATCCCAACGAGTGACGGCCACCAGCAAGCGATCCGAGAAGTCGGCGATCTTGGCCGAAGTTCTGCGCCGAGCGACGCCGGCTGAGGTACCAGTCGTTGTCGGCTTGCTGACCGGTGATCCACCCCAAGGTCGAACAGGAATCGGGTGGTCGATGGTGCGCGATGTCCGTGCCGTCGGGCAAGGTGCGCACGCGGCTGCGCCATCGGTGACGGTCGCCGAGATCGACGACTTGCTGAGCGCTCTCGCCGGAACAACTGGGGCCGGTTCGCAGGGCGATCGCCAACGGATGCTCGTGGCGATGATGACGCGGTTGACCGAAGTCGAGCAGGCCCACCTGGTGCGATTGTTCGGCGGCGAGATGCGGCAAGGCGCCTTGGCCGGAGTCGTGAGCGACGCTGTCGCGAAAGCCGCCGACGTACCGGTTGTCGATCTGCGTCGGGCCGCGATGTTGCTGGGCGATCTTGGGCTGGCCGCCGCGCGGGCGCTCGCGGGCGAATCGCTGGCCGTCGGGCTCTCGCCACTGGTCGCGGTGCAACCGATGTTGGCGGCAAGTGCCACGACAGTGACGGACGCGTTGATCCTGACAGGTCCTGCCAGTGTTGAGTGGAAGCTCGACGGTGCGCGAATACAGGTTCACCGTGACGGTGACGTTGTACGCGTCTTCACGCGCGGGCTCAACGAGATCGGTTCGCGGGTGCCGGCGATCGTGGAAGCCGCGCGGGCGCTGCGCCACCGGCAATTCGTGCTCGACGGCGAAGCGCTTGGTCTCGATCCCGATGGCAATCCCTTGAAGTTTCAAGACACGATGCGTGCGCACAGTCGACTGCAGCCGTTCTTCTTCGATGTGCTCTACCTCGACGGAAATTCTCTCATCGATGAGCCCTTGACCGTCCGCAAGCGAATGCTGGCCGAAACGGTGCCCGAGGCGCAGCGCCTGCCAGGCATCGACGTCGCACAACCGGCATCGGGTGCGGCGGCCGCAGAACGGTTCGCTGCTACGGCGTTGGCCGCCGGTCACGAAGGTGTGATGGTAAAGGCGCTTGATTCGTCCTATCAAGCGGGTCGTCGCGGCGCCACCTGGCGCAAGGTCAAGCCGGTTCACACGCTCGACCTGGTTGTTCTGGCGGCAGAGTGGGGGCACGGCCGTCGAACCGGATGGTTGAGCAACCTGCACCTGGGTGCGCGGGCCGAGGACTCGGCGTCTACCTCGTTCGTGATGGTCGGCAAGACATTCAAGGGTCTCACCGACGAACTGCTCAGGTGGCAGACGGAGCGTTTGCAGCAGCTCGCGATCGGCGCACCGGAGTCGGGATACGTGCAGCACGTACGCCCCGAGCTGGTGGTCGAGATCGCCATCGACGGCGTGCAGCGCAGTACCCGCTATCCGGGCGGGGTTGCATTGCGCTTCGCGCGCGTGCGCCGCTACCGGCTCGACAAGTCGGCCACCGAGGCCGACGCGATCAGCCGAATCCAGGCGATGCTGGCGTGACAAGTTCCGGGCCGTGGCCCGCTCGCGGGTAGGGTCGCTGGCGTCATGGCAACGCTTAGGTTCAGCTTCGGCACGATGGGCTCCGGCAAGAGCACGATGGCCCTCCAGATACATCACAATCTGGCCAGCCGTGAACTCTTCGGGCTGCTCCTCACAACCCTCGATCGGGAAGGCGCGCAGGTCACGAGTCGCCTCGGCGTCGCCGCCCAGGCGGTGGAGGTCGTGCCCGACCTCGATCTGCACAAGCTGGCTGTCGACAACTGGCCGCTGCATTACATGGTGTGTGACGAAGTGCAGTTCTACACCGCCGAGCAATGCGATCAACTTGCTCGAGTCGTCGACGAGATGGGGGTCGATGTGTTTGCCTTCGGTCTGATCACCGACTTTCGTGGGGAACTCTTCGAGGGGACCAGGCGAATGCTCGAGATCGCCGATGAGCGCGTGCCGATGCAGGTGGAAGCCCGCTGTTGGTGCGGGGCGCGAGCTACGCACAACGCACGCGTCGTCAACGGTGAGGTTGTGTACACCGGCGAAACGGTGGTCGTCGGCGACACCGGCGAAAGTGCCGAGCAACCCTTGTTCGGCGACATGGTCCGCTACGAGCTGCTCTGCCGCGCGCACTACCGTGCTGGCGAGCTGGGTGGCTGATGGCGCTCAACGCGGCAGGGCCACCGGCATCCGCGAAGCAAATTGCATACCTTGCGTCGTTGCTCGAGAAGATTGGTTACTCCACGTTTCGTGAAGCGCGCCACCCAATGGGACTCAGCCAGCGCCAGGCAGGCGGCAAGTTCACTGTTTCCGAAGCGTCAGCACTGATCGACAAGCTCCTCGGCGATCAATCGGGCGTGGTCTCGTCGGTCGTGCCCGACCGTCTGAGCGCGAGCGATGCGACCATGGCCGGTGACGAAGCGACCGAGAAGGTTCGCGTCACTCAGGCGACGATGCTGCGCGGTGTTCCGGCCGACCTGCTCGCCGACGAACTACTGCGTCGCGGATGGTCGGTGCACGCTCCACCCTGAACCGTCGGTACGCTTGCAGCAAATGTCGCCGCGGTCCGACCTTCCGTGGGTGACCATCGTCACCCCATCGTTGAATCAGGGTCCGTTCATTCGTCAAGCGATCGAGAGCGTGCTCGCGCAAACGTACCCGAACATCGAGTACATCATCATGGACGCCGGTTCCACCGACGAGACCGCGACCGTCGTCGCCGACTACCGCGACCGGCTGTTATTCATTTCGGAGCCCGACCGAGGGCAGTCGCATGCCATCAACAAGGGCTGGCGGATGGCGAAAGGTACGATCCTCTCCTGGCTTTGTGCCGACGACTTCCTGGTGCCTAGTGCGGTAGCGCAAGTCGTCGAGCAGTTCGAACGCCATCCGGAAGCGTCGTTCGTCTTCGGTGGTTGCGAGACGATCGATCTGCGCGACTTGCCGACGGGCGTCATGCTCCCAGTTGTGCCCGACACCTGGAAACTGATCCACGGCTACGACTACGTGCCGCAGCCCTCCGCGTTCGCCTCTCGTGCGGCGGTCGAAGCGGTCGGCTTTGTGGACGAGTCGTTGCACTTCGGGATGGATTGGGACTTGTTCATGCGGTTGTCGCTTCATGGTCCGGTCGTGCCGATTTCCGCGCTGCTTTCGACGGCTCGCATCTACCCGGAAACGAAGTCGTCTTCCGGGGGCTATCGACGTTGGCGCGAGCTGGTGGGCATCATGCGACGGCATGGAGAGATGCGCTATCCGCCCGCGTACTTCCTCTACGGTGCCGAAATGTTGCGAGAGAGCACTCGACGGTTCGGCAGACGAATGCCGTCCCGGCTTGTCCCGCTCCAATCATTCGTCCGGCGCTCGCTCGACAGGTGGCTCCAATCGGTATTGGCGGCAGCGATGACCAAGGCCTCCGGCGGCTGGTTCGCCGATAAGTGGGCATCTGACACGCTCGTTCAAAGGATCGACGCCGACGGCCGGACGCTTGCGCTTCAGGGCCGGTTGCCGCCGGAGTACCCGGAGCTGGCAGGGCAGCAGCTGACGGTCACTTGTGAGGGAGAGATTCTTGGTGTCCGTGATCTGGCTCCGGGACCATTCTCCTGGGAGCTGCCGATGCCACCGATGAGTTCGGCGAGTCGCGTCGAGATTCGGGTGCGAGCCCAACGATCGTTCGTGCCCAAGCGCGCTGGCATGAACGGTGACACCAGGCGGTTGGCCTTCTATCTCGACGAACTGTCGGTCAGCTGAGCGCGCCGCCGGTGCCCCCACTTCAACAATGGGCTGCCGTAGAATGACGCGATGAGGATTCATGCCGGCATGTGGTCACGATCGTTCGTGACGACTGGTGCAATCATGTTTCTAGCCGCCTGTGGTACCTCGTCGACCCAGACCGGCGCGACTGTCCTCAACCTGGAGGCCACCAACTGGGCCACGATTCCCACGGTTCCAGCGACGTTGGCACCGACCGCTACCACCTCAACCGTCGCCGGCGTGCCCGGCTCGCGCACAGACACGATCACGGAATACACGCTCGTCGCCGGCGACAATCCCACCAAGGTGGCGGCGTTCTACGACATCACGCTCGACCAACTGAACGCAGCCAACGTCGGCACCTCGGGGTACAGCATCTTCTTCGTCGGTCTGAAGATCAAGATTCCCGTCGGCGCCAAGATTCCCGATGCCGGCGAGGCACCCGGTGTGACGGTACCGCCGGTCGAAACCTGCATCGCCGGCGAATACACGTTGCTTCCCGGTGACTTCCCGGGGATCGTCGCCGACAAGTTCGACGTGACGGTGAAGGCGCTCGACGCGGTGAACGAAGACACCAACGGTTACGGCGGATTCATCGTGGGCACGACGATCAACATCCCGTGCGCCGAGGAAGCCTCGAACTAGCCGCTTTGGGCTCCCGCGGCGGCGGGTCAGCCGAGATCGGGCCAGCGTCGGGTCTGCCGGCGACGCAA
>JACQZX010000033.1 GCA_016213665.1 Actinomycetota bacterium
GTTGAACTACGGGCACACGCTCGCCCATGCGCTCGAGATCGAGACCGACTACGGCTTGGCACACGGTGAGGCCGTTGCTATCGGACTCGTCTACGCCGCACATCTCGCGCAGCGACTCGGTCGCATCGACTCCGAACGGGTGCAGCAGCATCGTGACGTGATCGGCGGCACCTACGAGCTTGCCACTGACCTGCCCAAGGGGGTGTCGGCGCAACGGTTGGTGGAACTGATGGCGCTCGACAAGAAGGTGCTCACCGATGGCCTCACGTTCGTGCTCGACGGCCCGAACGGGGTGGAAGTGGTGGCGGGAGTCGCGCCTGCCGACGCGCAGGCGGCGTTGGCCACTATGCGTGCCAAGTGACCCCCGTGACTCCCGAGTTGGTCACGGAACGACTGCGTCTGCGTGGATGGCGCGAATCCGACAAGGTGCCGTACGCAGCGTTGAACGCGGACCCCGAGGTCATGAAGCACTTCCCGTCTCTATTGTCGCAGCAGCAGAGCGACGAGATGGTCGATCGCATGGCGGCGGACTGGGGCGTTCGCGGGTTTGGCCTGTGGGCGGTCGAAAGGATCGACAACGGCGCCTTCATCGGGTTCGTCGGTCTGTCGGCACCCACCTGGCAGACCGACTTCATGCCGTGTGTTGAAGTCGGATGGCGCTTGGCGCGTGCGCACTGGGGAAGCGGATTCGCGCCGGAAGCGGCGGCCGCTTCGCTGGCGTTCGGTTTCGGGAATGTCGCGCTTCCCAACGACGAGATCGTCAGCTTCACCACCAGCGGCAACCACAACTCACAGCGTGTGATGCAAAAGGTAGGCATGCGAGTCGACCCGTCGCGCGAGTTCGACCACCCACTGACCCCCGGTTGGGCCGAGCAACGGCACGTCTTGTATTGCATTGATCGAGTGCGCTGGCAGGCTCGCGTGGCACGATAGGGCCGTGGCCACGATCGCCCTCCTGCACGGACCGAACCTGAACCTGCTTGGCAGCCGCGAGCCGCTCATCTACGGAACCGCCAGCCTCGCCGAATATGTCGCCACCACAACTGCCGCGGCGGCGGCGAGCGGCCACACCGTGCAAGCCTTCCAGAGCAACCTCGAGGGCGAATTAGTCGAAGCAATCCAACTGGCGCGCGACACTGCGGCTGCAATCATCATCAACCCGGGTGCGTTCACCCATTATTCGTGGGCCATTCACGACGCCCTTGCCGCCTTCTCGGGTCCGGTCGTGGAGGTGCACATTTCCAATCCCAGTGCCCGCGAGTCGTGGCGGCTCACCAGCGTCGTCGCTCCGGTGGCCATGGGTTCGATTGTCGGCTTCGGCATGCATGGCTATGAGCTGGCAGTCGCCGCCATCGCGCGCGTGCTGGACGCTCGATGACAATTGCCGATCGGGTCGAGCGGGTTCGGACGCGTCTCGCCGGCACGGGCACCGTCGCACCGGAGGCAATGCTGGTCAGTGACCTCAGCAACATCCGCTGGCTGACCGGATTCACCGGGTCGAACGGCTGGGTGCTCTTCAGCCACGATCGACTGACATTGATCACCGATGGCCGCTATGGCCGCCAGGCAGCTCGACAACTGGCTGATGCCGGCGTCGAGGGCGACGTTCTGGTTGGAGCAACGGCAGCAGCAACGCTCGAGCACATCGCGGCATGCTGCCGTCACTTCGGCAACGTTGCCTTCGAGGCCGCTCACGTCACCTTTGCTCAACACGCCCAATACGTGGGGGCGTTGAAGAGCACACTCGTGCCCGTAACCGGCGTAGTCGAATCGGAACGACGCACAAAGGATGACAGCGAGATCGAAAAGATGGCCGAGGCCTGTCGGGTCGCCGATCAAGCGCTCGCCGACGTGGTTGGCATTGCCGGTGTCGCGGTGGGGCAGACCGAGGCGCAGGTTCGTGATCGGTTGGAGATCAGCATGCGCGAGCTCGGTGCCAGCGGGCCGAGTTACGAGACGATTGTCGCAACCGGACCGATCAACGCCGCATTACCGCACCATCGGCCGACAGCAACGAGGATCGAGGCCGGCCAAACCGTAATCATCGACGTCGGGGCACTCGTCGACGGCTACCACAGCGACATGACACGCACCTACTTCATGGGCGAGCCGACACCCTTGCAACGCGAGCTTTACGAGGTGGTGCTGGCCGCGCAGCGGGCCGGAGTCGCGGCGGTTGCAGCCGGCATGAGTACCAAGGAACTCGATGGCGTGTGCCGCGACATAATCTCCGCCGCCGGATACGGCGAATGGTTCACGCACGGCACCGGGCACGGCGTCGGCCTGCTGATCCACGAGGAGCCGTTCGTCAATCGCGCCAGCGACGCAATATTGCAGGTCGGCGACGTAGTGACCGTAGAGCCGGGCGTCTACCATGAAGGCTTCGGCGGCATTCGCATCGAAGATCTGGTGGTGGTCACCAGCGATGGATGCCGCGTGCTAACCAACTCCCCTAAGGATTCACCGTGCCTGCCATCACAACCAACGATCTGAAGAACGGAATCACGCTCGAGCTCGACAACGGGCTGTTTCAGGTCGTCGAGTTCCAGCACGTCAAGCCAGGCAAGGGCGGCGCGTTCGTGCGCACCAAGCTGCGCAACCTCAAGAACGGCAGCGTCTTCGACCGAACCTTCAACGCAGGTGTCCGCGTCGAGCAAGCCGTGCTGGAGAAGAAGGACATGCAGTTTCTCTACCGCGATGCCGACGACTACGTCTTCATGGATATGGAAACCTATGACCAACAGAATGTTCACCCGGTCGCGCTCGGCGATGCCGCCGATTTCATGGTCGAGAACTCGGTGGCGATCATCGCCTTTCACAACGGCGAGATCGTCACCGTCGAAATCCCTGCTTCCGTCGAACTTGCAATCGCCGACACTGAGCCCGGTATGCAAGGCGATCGAGTCAGCGGTGCGCGTAAGCCCGCCACGCTCGAAACCGGCAAGGTCGTGCAGGTCCCGCTCTTCATCAACGTCGGTGACAAGGTCAAGGTGGACACTCGCACCGGCGACTACATCACCAGAGTCTGACCCGATGACCCATCGCGGTCGCCGCCGCGTATCGTCCGCGCGTCGCCAGCGCGGCGCGGCAGGTGACGATGAGCGCACCGACGCGCGTGAGCGCGCACTAATCATGTTGTACGAGGCAGAGTCGAAAGACATAGCGCCGCGCGCGGTGTTAGCTGCCCAGGTCGTGCCCACCGACGATCTGACCCGGGCGCTGGTGGAAGGCGTCGAGACGAATCAAGAGCGGCTCGATGCCGCGATCGGCGCCAACTCGACGGGTTGGACGCTTGGTCGTATGCCGGCAATCGATCGCAATGTGTTGCGCATCGCCGGTTTTGAGTTGATGTGTCTTGCAGAGGTTCCCGTTGCAGTGGTGCTCGACGAGGCGGTGGAACTCGCCAAACGCTTCAGCACCGACGATTCGGGTCGATTCGTGAACGGCGTGCTGTCGGCGTTGGTCGTCGACTTACGGGCAGTCGAGCTGCGGAGCGCCGATGGCTGAGCTGGCGCGGCAAGGCTGGCAGTGGCTCGGTGGCCGTCGCCGCGCGCTGGCTCACCAGCTGGCGACGATGCACTCGGCGGCCAGGCTGGTGGCGCTGGGGGTGATCGTCTTCGCCGTCGTCTTCGGCTCGCTCGGAGTCCAGAATCAGCGCAACTTCGGTACCTGGTCGTACGACATGGGTATTTACGACCAAGGAATTTGGCTGATCTCGCGCGGCGAACAGTTCATGTCGGTGCGCGGGATGAATTTCTGGGGTCATCACTTCAACGTGATCGCTTACCTTTTCGTGCCCGCCTACTGGCTGGGCGCGGGCCCCGAGTTCCTCTATGTCGTGCAGGCGCTGGCGCTCGCGCTGGGTGCGGTGCCTACCTACCTGATCGCGCGCGACAAGTTGCGTAGCCCGTGGTGGGGTCTGCTGTTTGCTGTCGTGTATCTGATGTATGCACCGGTGCAGTGGATCAGCTGGGCAATGTTCCACCCGGAGGCGCTGGTCATCACGCCGTTCTTGTTCGCGTGGTGGTTCGCCACGCGCGAGCGTTGGGGCTGGTTCTTCGCGATGGTCTTGCTCGCACTCAGCACTCGTGAAGACGTTGCCCTGGCAGTAATCATGCTCGGCCTCGTGCTGGCGATCTACATGCGCGGTGCCCCCGACTACCGACGGATACTGCAGCGTTGTGGTGTAACCGTTGTGCTCGCCGGCGTGTGGTACGTGGTTGCCACCAAGCTCGTATTGCCGTACTTCAACGACGGCAAGGAGCCGTTCTACATCACCTACTTTTACGGCAACTACGGCAGCGATACTCCGGAGATTCTCGGCACCATCATCAGGCATCCGAACCGCGTGATCAGTGATGCCGTGCAGCACGACCGGATCGTGTTCTACAAGCAGATGTCGTGGCCGATGGGCTGGGTGTATCTCGCCAACCCGCTCGGGTTGTTGATGGCCCTGCCACAGTTGCTCGCAAGCGTCATCGGGCTCAGCCCATATGCACGAATAATCAAGTACCAATACACGTCGGTGATGATCGCTCCGATGATCATCGCCTCCATTCACGGCGCGTACACGTTGTCGAAACTGCGGGCGTTACGCGCAGTGCTGCCGATTTGGCTGCTGTTGTGCAGCTTTACGTCCAACGTTGCCTGGTCGCCTTCGCCACTTGGCGAGGACGTCAACTACTTCGTGTGGAGCCGCGATCACCCGCGGCACGACTCGATGAGGACGGCGCTCACATTCATTCCACCCGATGCCTCCGTCACCGCCAGCTATCAACTGCTTCCTCACCTCTCGCACCGTCGCGAGATCTACGATTGGCCGAACCCGTTCTGGGCAAGTGTCTGGGGCAATGACGACTGCGACCACTTGCCCGACCCGCGATCAGTCGAATACGTGGCACTCGACCTCACCCAGATCGGCGCCAACAACCAGCAACTGTTCGACGACATGCGCAAGCCCGGAGGCCCGTTCGAGGTGATCTTCAGTGACGACGACGCGATCGTGCTTCATCGGATCGGAACCAGCGCGGAGGTCGATGTGCGGCCGCAGGCCGAGTCGTGCGCGATTCTGAAAGCCCGTCACCTTGGGGGCTGACGGCTACAGTGCCCAGTCGACCGTGAAACGGGTTCCGTGAGGCCTGTACGGTCAGGAAAGACAGTGACGACAGCAACGATTCGTAGGGACCCCCCGATACCGGCCGCGCTCGTACTCGCCGACGGCAGCGTGTTCGAGGGGGAGTCGGTTGGTCACGAGGTGGGCGTTGCCAGCGGCGAGGTGGTGTTCAACACCGTCATGTCCGGCTACCAGGAGGTGATCACCGACCCCAGCTACGCCGGACAGATCATCACGTTCACGTATCCGCACATCGGCAACTACGGCAGCAACCGCTTCGACTCGGAATCCGCTGTTCCATTCTGTCGCGGCGTGATCGTGCGCGAACTGAGCCGAGTACCGAGCAATTACCGCTCGGAGGAGCCACTCGATGCGATGCTGCGACGCTTCGGCATCGGCGGGATCGCCGGCATCGACACTCGTCGGCTGACAAGACTGCTGCGCGACGCAGGGGCGATGCCCGGCGCCTTCGGAACTGCGGCCGAGAGCGATCTGCTGGCGGCTGCGAGGGCCGAGCCGGGTACCGATGGTGTCGACCTTGTCGCCGCAGTCACGACTCGACAGCGGTACACGGTGGCGAGTACGGCGCCGTCGGCGAGTGGCGCCCGGCGCATCGTCGCCGTCGATCTTGGCATCAAGGCGAGCATCCTCGGACACCTTGCCAAACTCGGCACCGTCGAGGTCGTGCCTGCCGACTCCACCGCCGAGGATGTGCTCGCCATAGAGCCCGATGGGGTGTTCCTGAGTAACGGACCGGGCGACCCGGCGATGGTCGGTTATGCGGTCGAGACGATCCGTCGCCTGCTCGGTGAGGTTCCCGTGTTCGGCATTTGCCTCGGGCATCAGTTGTTGTGTCGCGCGCTCGGCGGTGAGACGTTCAAGCTGCCGTTCGGCCATCACGGAGGGAATCATCCCGTTCGCCGTCACAGCACCGGGCGGGTGGAGATCACCAGCCAGAACCACAACTTCTGTGTCGAACCGCAGAGCCTCGGCGGCAAGGTCGAGGTGACGCACACCAACCTCAACGACCACACCAACGAGGGCATACGCGTTCTCGGCTCGCCGGCATTCGGGGTGCAGTATCACCCCGAGGCCAGCCCCGGCCCGCACGACAGCAGCTACTTGTTCGCAGCCTTTGCCGAGCTGATGGATGCGCAGCGCTGATGCCCAGGCGGACCGACATCGACAGCATCTTGATCATCGGTTCGGGACCGATCGTGATCGGGCAGGCCTGTGAGTTCGACTATTCCGGCACGCAGGCCTGCCGTGTGTTGAAAGCCGATGGCTTCCGCGTCGTGCTGGTGAACTCGAATCCGGCCACCATCATGACCGACCCCGACTTTGCGCACGCGACCTATATCGAGCCGATCACCCCCGACGTGGTCGCGACGATCATCGAACGGGAGCGACCCGATGCCGTGCTGCCGACACTCGGCGGCCAGACAGGTCTCAACACGGCGATGGCGTTGTTCGAGCGCGGCCTCATCGGAGTTCCGGGAACGCCGGAGATGATCGGTGCCAATGCGGCGGCAATCGCAACTGCCGAGGATCGCGGAAAGTTCAAGCAGGCGATGGTCGAGATCGGCCTGGCGGTGCCCGCCAGCGATGTCGCGCACTCCCTCGCCGATGCCCGTCGCGTGCTCGCGGCTATCGGACTGCCGTGCATCGTCCGGCCGGCGTACATCCTCGGCGGTCGCGGTACCGGTATCGCTGGAACCGAGGAAGAGTTCGAGGTGATTGCCGCCAACGGCATCGCCGCCAGTCCGATCGGCGAGATATTGATCGAGCGCAGCATCGCCGGGTGGAAGGAGTACGAGCTGGAAGTGATGCGCGACCGCGCCGACAACTGCGTGGTCATCTGCAGTATCGAGAACCTCGATCCGATGGGCGTGCACACCGGTGACAGCATCACGGTTGCCCCGGCCCAAACGCTCAGCGATGTCGAGTACCAGCAGATGCGTGACGCGGCGTTTGCATGCGTCCGCCGCGTCGGCGTCGAGACCGGTGGCAGCAACGTGCAGTTCGCGGTCAACCCCGCGACAGGTGAGCAGGTCATCATCGAGATGAACCCGCGCGTGTCGCGGTCCAGCGCCCTTGCCTCCAAGGCCACCGGCTTTCCAATTGCCAAGATCGCAGCCAAGCTCGCCGTCGGCTACACGCTGGATGAGATCGTGAACGACATCACCGCCGCGGGAGACACGCACACGCCAGCCAGCTTCGAGCCCGCACTCGACTACGTGGTCACCAAGATCCCGCGCTGGGCCTTCGAGAAGTTTCCCGGAACGTCGGGCGTGCTGGGCACGCAGATGCAGTCAGTCGGTGAGGTGATGAGTATCGGCCGCACGTTTCCGGAGAGCCTGCAGAAGGGCTTGCGCTCCCTGGAACTCGGCCGCGACGGATTGGGTTGCGATCCTGCGGAGGCGCAACTGGTCGATGTCGGCGATGACGAACTGCTCGCCGCCATCGCGATTGGCACTCCGGAGCGCATCTTCCAGATCGGCGAACTGTTGCGCCGGCAGGTCGGTCTCGACCGCATCGGCGATGCATGCCGCTTCGACCCCTGGTTCCTCGAGCAGTTGAGCCAGATAGTCGGCGAGCGAGCCGCGCTGGCAGACGCCGGGTTCGAGGCGATGACCCGTCGGCGGTGGAAGCGAGCCAAGCAGTTCGGCTTCAGCGACGCGCAGCTGTCGTGGCTCTGGCAGGTCGACCCCAACGCGGTACGGACGGCTCGTGAGACCGCAGGCGTGACGCCCACCTACAAGACCGTCGACACGTGTGCCGCCGAGTTTGCGGCATTGACGCCCTATCACTACAGCGCATGGGAAGACGAGGACGAGGTTCGCACGAGTGATCGACAGCGAGTGATCATCCTCGGCAGTGGTCCCAATCGCATCGGTCAAGGGATTGAATTCGACTACTGCTGCGTGCATGCTTCCTTTGCCTTGCGCGCCGCCGGCTACGAGACCGTGATGGTGAACTGCAACCCGGAAACGGTTTCGACCGACTACGACACAAGTGACCGACTCTATTTCGAACCGCTGACCACAGAGGACGTACTCAACGTAATTGCTGCCGAAACCGCAGCGGCCGGCGGAGTCGCGCCGAAAGTCATCGTCTCCCTCGGTGGGCAGACGCCATTGAAACTCGCCGGACAACTGCCGGTCGCTCTCATCGCCGGCACATCACCGGCGTCGATCGATCTCGCCGAGGACCGCGAGAAGTGGAACGCTTTGTGCAACGAACTGCGGATACCGCAACCACCGGGTGGCACAGCGCGCAACCTCAGTGAGGCCACCGCGGTCGTCGCGCAGATCGGCTATCCAGTGCTTGTGCGCCCCAGCTACGTACTTGGTGGTCGCGCGATGCAGATTGTCCACGATGCCGAGCGGCTCGCGCAGGCGATGAACGAGTTGGCCGGATTCGGCAGCTTGGGCAAGGAGGGCGGGCTCTCCGCCGAGCGACCAGTCCTGATCGATCGCTTTTTGGAAGATGCGATCGAGGTCGATGTCGATGCCATACGCGACGAAACCGGTGAGGTGCTGATCGGCGGCGTGATGGAACATGTCGAGCAGGCCGGCGTCCACAGCGGTGATTCGGCGTGCGCGATTCCTCCGCAGACGCTGCCCGCGTGGGTGATCGAGGTGCTGGAGAACTACACACGGTTGATCGCCGGGGCGCTGGCGGTGCAGGGACCGATCAATGTTCAATTCGCGGTGCTGGGTACCACTGTCTTTGTGATCGAGGCCAACCCACGCGCCAGTCGAACCGTGCCGTTCGTTGCCAAGGCAACCGGGGTACCGCTGGCGATGGTGGCCAGCAGGGTGATGCTCGGCGCGACGCTGGCGGACTTGCGCGATGAGGGTCTACTGCGCGCGCCGAGCCGGCATGGACATGTTTCCGTCAAGGAGGCCGTGCTGCCCTTCAGCCGCTTTCCCGATGTCGACACGGCACTTGGGCCGGAGATGCGCAGCACCGGCGAGGTGATGGGCATCGACACCACATTCGGCCGGGCGTTCTTCAAGGCGCAACTTGCCGCGGGCACTCTGTTGCCAACCGGCGGCACGGTGTTTCTGTCGTTGGCCGATGGCGACAAGCCGGCCGGGCTGATTGTTGCTCGCCGCCTGCGCCAACTCGGGTTGGCAATTGCCACCACCACCGGCACGTGCGAGTACCTCGGTCGCTTCGGAATCACCGTTGATCAGGTCGTCGGCAAGGTGTCCGACGGTCACGGCATCAACGCCGTCAAGTTGATCGAGAGCGGCCAGATCGTGTTCGTCATCAACACTCCACACGGCAGCGGAGGCCGCAGCGACGGCGAGCAGATCCGCAAGGCCGCCAACTCGCACCAGGTCAGCTCGGTCACCACCGTTGCAGCCGCCTTGGCCGCCGTCGGCGGGATGGCTGAGATGGTCGGTGCCGAGTTGTCGGTGCGGAGCCTGCAGCAGTATCACGGACACTCTTGATGGACTCGAGTACATCCGCTGCCGTGCGCGTCGGTTCGCTGACGTTGAACGCGCCGGTGATGACGGCTTCGGGAACTGCCGGGCACGGTGTCGAGTTGGCGCCATATCTCGACCTGGGGGAATTGGGAGCGGTGGTCGTGAAGTCACTGGCAGCCTTCGAATGGCAAGGCAACCCGGGGCCCCGACTACACGCCGCCGGTGCCGGAATGTTGAACTCCGTCGGGCTGCAGGGTCCAGGTGTCGAGCACTGGCTGGCGCACGACCTGCCGGCGCTGATCGATGCCGGCGCCACGGTTGTTGCCAGCATCTGGGGACGCTCCGTCGACGAGTATCGGCGGGCCGCGCAACTGCTTGCCGTCGCGCCCGCACAGGTCGTGGCCGTCGAAGTCAACCTCTCCTGCCCGAATCTGCACGGGCAGGAGGTGTTCGCGCACGACCCGAGTTTGTCAGCGGCCGTGATCACTGCTGCCGCAGTCTGCGGTCGCCCTTGTTGGGCAAAGCTGAGCCCGAACACCGACAAGGTGATCGAGGTCGCGAGTGCGGTTGCGGCGGCCGGAGCCGAGGCGGTGACGTTGGTCAACACCCTCCGCGGCATGGTTCTCGACCGGCACAGTGGGTTGCCGGTGCCCTCCGCCGCCGGCGGTGGCTACAGCGGGCAACCACTGCACGCCGTCGCGGTGCGCACGGTGTTCGATGTTCACGCGGCGTTGCCGCACTTGCCGATCGTGGGGGTTGGGGGAGTGAACAACGCTTGGGACGCTGCCGAGTTGATGCTTGCCGGCGCCAGCGCCGTACAGGTCGGCACCGCCAGCTTTGTCAACCCGCGGGCCGCCGGCGATATCCAGCGGAGCCTGCTCGCCTGGTGTGCGAACCGGGGCCTGACCGTTGCCGAACTCACCGGTTTGGCGCACCGCTCAGGTCTGCCGGCAGGTCTGCCGGGGGATTGCCGCCCCGGTGTTGACGGTGGGCGCTAACGTTTCCTCATCGCAACACCTCCGCAACTTTCCCCCGAACAGCGTGCCAACGCGCTCCAGAAGGCGGGCGAAGCCCGAGTGGCACGCGCCGAATTGAAGAGTCAGCTGAAGGTCGGTTCCGTGACTCTCGCCGACGCGCTCGCCTCGACCAGCAGCACCGTCGGCAAGTTGAAGGTTGTGACGCTGCTGGAATCGCTGCCCGGGGTCGGCAAGGTGAAGGCCCGCAAGATCATGGAAGACATCGGCATCGCCGACAACCGACGGGTGCAGGGCCTGGGTCAGCAACAGAAGACGGCCCTACTGGACCAGCTCGGTAAGTGAGCCTGTTCATCGTCTCCGGTCCGGGGGGCGTCGGCAAAGGCACCATCGTCAACGCTCTCGCGGCCCGCGACCCGCAATTGTGGCTCAGCCGATCGTGGACGACGCGTGCCCAGCGTGCCGGCGAGAGTGACAGCGCATATGTGTTCACAGATCGGGCCAGCTTCGAAGCCCGCATCGCGGCGGGAGGTTTCCTGGAGTGGACCGACTTTCTCGGCAACTACTACGGCACCCCAACACCCGAGCCGGTCGCAGGACGAGACGTCGTGCTTGAAATCGAGGTAGACGGTGCGCAGCAGGTCAAGAAGCTCCACCCGGAGGCTGTGCTGATATTCGTGCTGCCCCCGTCGCGCGATGAGCAGGAGCGCCGTCTCCGAGGCCGTGGCGATCCGCCGTCGCGGGTCGCGGAGCGGCTGCAGAAGGCGCTCGACGAGGAACCGGTCGGGATGTCGCTCGCCAATCATGTCGTGGTCAACGACGACCTCGAACGCACCGTCGGCGAGATGATGCAGATCATCGAGCATCATCGCATGCTCGCCTGAGTTCCGCCGGTACGCTGTACCGCGGCTTTTACCCGCTATTGCCCAGCAATGCCTACCGGCCGCTTCACCTGCCTTCAGGAGGAACTGATGTCCACTCGTGCGTTCGACACGATGATCAATCCGCAGATCGAGGAGCTTCTCGACCGCGTCGATTCAAAGTTCAGCCTGGTCACACTCGCGGCTCGTCGCGCTCGCCAGATCAACAGCTATTTCAATCAGTTGGGCGACGGTCTCGGCCATATGGTGCCGCCGCAGGTGAGTTCCGTGTCGCGCAAGCCGCTGAGCATCGCCTTCGAGGAAATCGCCGCCGACAAGATCATTCAGACCGAGCCCGCCGAGCCCCTCGAAGTCGAGGATGAGTCGGCCCACGACGCAGCGGTCTGAGACGACCGTCCAAGTCGAAGCGGCTGCAGGACGGGGAGGCGCGGATGCTGGTCGGTAAGCGGATCGTGCTCGGGGTCACCGGTGGCATCGCGGCTTACAAGGCTGTCGAGTTGTGTCGTCGCCTCGTCGATGCCGGGGCGCACGTCATCCCGGTAATGACCGAGGGAGCCGAACGTTTCGTCGGAAGGGCGACGCTCTCGGCCCTCGCCAGCGAGCCGGTGCAGACATCGCTCTGGGACGAAGTCGATCCCATCCCGCACACGCGGCTCGGGCGATCGGCCGACCTCATTGTCGTCGCCCCCGCGACTGCCCGATTGCTTTCGGCGTACGCCAACGGTTTGAGTACCGACCTGCTCACCAACATCTTGCTCGCGACGCGTGCGCCGGTGGTGGTTTGCCCGGCGATGCACACCGAGATGTGGGAGCATCCGGCCGTGCGGGCCAACGTCGCCGCGCTCGCATCGCGTGGGGTCCATATCGTCGAACCCGAGTCCGGGCGACTGGCAGGTGGCGACATCGGCACCGGACGATTGGCCGCGACGGAATCGATCGTCGCCGCCATCACCGCGGCGTTGGCTGCTGGCGCGGCGTCAACCGCCGGCGAGCTGTCGGGTACTCATGTGGTCGTGTCGGCGGGGGGTACACGCGAGCCGATCGACGCTGTCCGCGTGATCGCCAATCGCAGCAGCGGCAAGCAGGGTTACGCACTTGCCGCCGAGGCTGCGCTCAGGGGAGCGCGAGTAACACTTGTCTCCACTGTCGAGCTACCTTCGCCTGCCGGGAGTGAAGTTCGCGCGGTCGAGACGGCCGCGGAGATGCTGGACGCGCTCGCAGAACTGGCACCCAAGGCCGATGTAGTGATCATGGCCGCAGCCGTGGCCGACTTCCGGCCGACCACCGTGGCGCCTGGAAAGTTGAAGAAGGCGACGGGAATGCCCGAGATCGTGCTCGAACGTACGCCCGACATACTCGCGGGACTCGGTGCGAACAAACCGCCGACGCAGGTGTTGGTCGGGTTTGCCGCCGAGACCAGCGATCTGGTCGCCAACGCGACGTCGAAACTGCAGGCCAAGAACCTCGACCTAATCGTCGCCAACGACGTCAGCGCGCCAGGGGTCGGATTTCAACATGAGACCAACGCAGTGACGCTGCTGTGCGCCGACGGGTCGACCATCGGCGTTGGGCTGACCGACAAGAAGGCGGTCGCCAAGGTGGTTATGGATACAGTCGTCAAGATACTCATGACCAAGCCGCGTCAGTAGTTTCAGAGTAAGTCACAAAAGCAACAACACCGAAACAGAGGAGCCTCACATCGTGAGCAGCCATACGTTCACTTCCGAGAGCGTGACCGAAGGTCACCCCGACAAGATGGCCGATCAGGTCAGCGATGCGGTGCTCGACGCCATTCTCACCGAGGACCCTCACGGCCGCGTGGCCTGCGAGACATTGTTGACGACAGGCCTATGCGTAGTCGCGGGCGAGATAACCACCTCCGCCTATGTCGACATCCCGAAGCTGGCTCGCCAAGTGATCAACGACATCGGTTACGACAACGCGCTCTACGGTTTCGATGGCAATACCTGCGGGGTGATCGTCAGTATCGACGAGCAAAGCGCCGACATCGCGCAGGGCGTCGACAAGAGCGAAGAGGTTCGGTCAGTAGGTAGCGCCGAGGATCAGTTGGAACTCCAGGGTGCCGGCGACCAAGGAATGATGTTCGGCTTCGCCTGCGACGAGACCCCCGACCTGATGCCAATGCCGATCTGGCTGGCGCATCGACTGGCCGAGCGGCTCAGCGAGGTGCGCAGGGCGGGTGCCGTTCCTTACCTGCGCCCCGATGGCAAGACGCAAGTGACCGTGCACTACGAGAACGGCAAGCCCGTCCGACTCGGAGCTGTGCTGATCAGCACGCAGCACCAAGACGGCGTCGATCGCGACACGGTCATCCGCCCAGACCTGATCGAACAGGTCATCCGGCCGGTCGTTCCCGCGCAGTTCGCCGACGACGGCTACGACGTGTACATCAACCCCACCGGCAAGTTCGTCATCGGCGGTCCTCACGGCGACACCGGCCTCACCGGTCGCAAGATCATCGTCGACACCTATGGTGGTATGGGCCGTCACGGCGGTGGCGCCTTCAGTGGCAAGGATCCGAGCAAGGTCGACCGTTCCGCTGCCTATGCCGCTCGCTGGGTCGCCAAGCATGTCGTTGCCGCTGGTGCCGCTTCGCGATGCGAGGTGCAGGTTGCCTACGCAATCGGCATGGCGCATCCGATGAGCATTCTCGTCGAGACGTTCGGAACCGAGAAGGTGGCCAACGAGCAGATCGTGAAGGCCGTGCGCGATGTCTTCGACCTGCGTCCTGGCGCGATTGTGCGCGACCTCGACCTGAAGCGCCCGATCTATCAGAAGACGGCTGCCTACGGTCACTTCGGCCGCAATCGGCCCGAGTTCACCTGGGAACAGGTCAGTCGGCTCGACGACTTCATGCGTGCCGTCGGCGTGTGACAACAGTCGGCACGACCGCGTTGACAGTTGCGCGTGTCGTTCCGAATGTAACCGGGCTCGACAAACACTTTGACTACTTGATTCCTGAGTCGTTGCGCGCACAGGTGGCGATCGGTTCGCTGGTGCGGGTACCACTGCATGGTCGGCGGGTTGCAGGCTGGGTCGTCGCGATCGGCGACGCAGATCCTGGCTTCGGCATAGAGAGACTGATGCCGCTGGCAAAGTGGTCATCGATCGGACCGTCCGCGGAGTTGATCGAGTTGGCGCACTGGGCGGCGACGCGATGGGGCAGCGATCGACTACGTCCGTTTCTTGTCGCGGCGTCGCCGCCGACGATGGTTGCGGGGCTGCCTCCGTCGCGCCGCGCGGTGAGACTTGGTGGAACGGCTGGTGCGGGCGGAGCCGGGTCGGGAGTCGTCCGGATAGGGCCGCTCGCCGATCCGTTGCCGCTGGTGCTGGAGGCGGCTGGCACCGGCCCGGCGTTGGTTTTGCATCCCTCAGCACCGGCAGCGCGGGCGCTTGCCTCGCGCCTTCGACGCGAGGGCCTGACCGTCGCAGTAGTGCCCGACGAGTGGGCGGCGGCGGCCGCTGGGGTCGACGTGGTCGTCGGGTCACGAGCGGCGGCATGGGCCCCCTGCCCGGCGCCGGCGGTGGTGGTGGTGCTCGACGAGCATGACGAGGCGTACCAGGAGGAACGCACACCGACTTGGCACGCTCGCGATGTGCTGATCGAGCGCGCTGTGCGCGCCGGCGCGACGTGCACGCTCGTGTCTCCGTGCCCGACGGCGACGGCGATGCGTTGGGCGGGCGGCTCCGTTCAGCGGACGATACAGGCGTCGCAGTGGCCGCTGATCGAGATCGATGACCGTGGTGAGGTCGAACCCTGGAAACGCTCGCTCGTCGGTTCGTCGCTGATCCGCGCGCTGCGTGATCCGGCCAAGCGAGTCGTGTGCGTGCTGAACACAGTCGGCCGCGCCCGCCTCATCGCCTGTCGCTCATGCCGCAACCTCCAGCGCTGCGAGCACTGCGAAGCGGCGGTGCGGCAGCGCGACGATGCAATGTTCGAGTGCCCGCGCTGCAACACCGTGCGTCCGAAGGTATGTCAGGTGTGTGGCGCGTCGGCGATGGCGCTGGTGAAGCCGGGGGTCGCTCGCCTGCGCGAGGAGTTGCACGCGGCGGCGAATCGTCCGGTGCTGGCCGTAACGGGGGAGAGCGACGAGCTGCCGGCCCCTGAGGTGGCGGCAGTGGCCAATGTCTTCGTCGGCACGGAAGCCGTGCTGCATCGCGTGCGCAACGTCGACGTTGTTGCTTTCTTGGACTTCGATGCCGAATTGCTTGCACCGCGCTACCGCGCTGGCGAGCAGGCGATGGCGCTGCTCGTCCGTGCCGGCCGATTGGTTGGCGCCCGCGAGCGTGGCGGCCGTGTCATTGTCCAAACGCATGCTCCACACCATGAGGTGCTGCAGGCCGCGGTACTCGGCGACACCGGTCGGTTGGTCGACGGCGAGCTCGCCCGCCGCCGTCTGCTCGGGTTGCCTCCCTTCCGGGCTCTGGCAGCGGTAGACGGCGCCGACGCCGAGGCGTTGGCGTTGGCCACCGGCCTGGAGTATGCGGCAACGCCGAAGGGCGTGCTCGTGCGCGCCGACGACTGGCTGACACTCGGCCGTGCGCTTGCCGAAGCCGCCGCCACCAAGGGCACGCGCACGAAGGGCTCGCGCCTACGCGTCGCGGTCGACCCGCCCCGCGTCTGACCTGCCACCGCGCCTGGTTTGGTCGAACTGGGCGCGACTCATCCCGGTTTCCGAGGCGATCTGGCCCCGGAAGCCGGTTTGGGACGATCTAGCCCCAGAAGCAGTTTCAGCGGGTCGAACGCAGGATTCGGTAGCCGCCGGAGCTGGCAAGGCGAACCGTCGGGTATCCCTGCTCGCCGAGCCATGTTTGCAGGGAGTCGCTGCCGAGGTGTTTGTGCACGACCAACACCGCCTCACCACCGGCCGCCAACCGGTTGAACCAGCGGGCAAGCATTTCGTGCAGGGCCGGCTTGCCGATGCGAATCGCGGGGTTGCTCCAGATCGTCGCGAACTCAACTTCACTCGCAACATCGTCGGGTGCACACACGCGCACATTGGGTATGTCGTTGGCAATCGCATTGGCTCGGCAGAGCTCGCGCGCGCGGTCGTTGACATCGATCGCCCAAACGGTGGCTGCCGGTGAACGTCGCGCCATCGTCAACGCGATCGCCCCGGCACCGCAGCCAAGATCCAACAGGTTCCCCGCCGGACAAGGAGTGGGTGCCTTCAACAGCAGCAGCTTGCTGCCAGCGTCGATGCGGTTGTATCCGAACACCCCCCGATCGGTGCGCAGCCGCAGGTTTGTGTCGGGCAGGGTCAACAACACGTCACGCGGTGCCGACTCCGTTGTCGGTTCCTCGTCGAAGTAGTGCGAACCAGGCGCAGCCATCGCTCGCTAGCCTTGCATCTCGTGGCGTACGAGATCCGAACCTACGGCGACCCGGTGCTGAAGTCGCAGGCGGCTCCGGTAACCGACATCAACGGCAAGGTGGCGCGACTCGTCGACGACATGTTCCTCACCTTGCGCGAGAGCGATTCGGGCTTGGCGCTGGCGGCACCACAGATCGGTGTGCAGAAACAGATCGTGGTCTGGGATATAGACGACGAGCAGCGCACGATCATCAACCCGCAGATCGTCGAGAGCGACGGCGAGTGGGTCTACAGCGAAGGTTGCCTCAGCATCCCCGACCTGTACGTCGACATCCTGCGGCCCGATCGCGTGCTCGTGCGCGGTCTCGATCTCGACGGCAACGAAGTCGAATTCGAGGTCAACGAGCTGATGGGCCGCATGTTCCAACACGAGATCGATCATCTCAACGGTGTGTTGATGTTCGATCGCATGCCATCTGACCGACGTAAGGCTGCGCTCAGCGAGTATCGCCAGATGCAGGAGAGCACGGGTCCCGTCGAGCCTCGCCACCTGCCGCTGTGAATCGGGAACGGTGAGGCTGGCCTTCCTCGGTACGCCGGCCTTGGCGGTGCCGTCGCTGCAGGCCTTGGTGGCCGCCGGGCACGACGTTGTCATCGTGATCACCGGGGGCGACAAGCGCCGGGGTCGCCGGAGCGACGTCAGTGCCAGCCCGGTGAAGGCGGCCGCGCTCGAGCTCGGGATACCGGTCAGCGAGTCAGTCGACGATCTGCTCGGACGCGACCTTGAACTGGCAGTCGTGGTCGCGTTCGGGCAACTGATTCGTCCGCACCTACTCGCTCCCCAACCCGGTGGGTTGGTGATGGTCAACTCGCACTTCTCACTCTTGCCCCGCTGGCGCGGCGCGGCGCCGGTGGAACGGGCATTGCTCGCCGGTGACGCCGAGACCGGCGTGTGCCTGATGCGGTTGGAGGCGGGCCTCGACACCGGCCCGGTGTACGACAGGGTGCGCGTGCCGATCGGACCGCACACCACTGCCGTCGAGTTACGCGAAACCCTGATCGCTGCCGGCGTCGAACAACTGGTTCGCTGTCTCGGTGCCCCGCTCGGTAACCCGCTGCCGCAATCGGGCGAGCCGACCTACGCCGCGAAGATACGCCCAAGCGATCTGCGCATCGACTGGTCGCAAACCGCTGCGTACATCGATCGCCTCATCCGAGTTGGTGGCGCGTGGACGACGTTTCGCGGCAAACGACTGAAGGTCCTGGCGGCAGTGCTTGATGAAACAGAACCAGTTTCGTGGTGCGCACCGGTCGCCGGTCTCGTCCTGCTGCGGGTACAGCCCGAGGGGCGGGCGGCGATGGCATTCGAAGACTTCGCCCGGGGACTCCACCGGCTGCCCGACGAAAGGCTCGAATGACGGCCCGTCTGGTGGCGTTTCGCTGCTTGCAGCGCATCGACCACCAAGGTGCGTACGCCAATCTCGTGCTGACTGCTGAGCTGCCGCGCAGCAAGCTCAGCGACCGCGACCGGCACTTCGTCACCGAGTTGGTGTACGGCACGACACGGATGCGGCGTGCCTGCGATGCGTTGATCGATCGCTTCGTCTCCAAGGCGCCATCGCCGGAGGTTCGCACGGTGCTGCGTCTTGGTGCCTACCAGTTGCACTTTGCACAAGTTCCCGCGCACGCAGCCGTCGGCGAGACGGTCGAACTGGCGCCCAAGGCGGCGCGCGGGTTCGTCAACGCTGTGCTCCGCAGGGTCGCCGACGTTCCGATGGAGTGGCCAGACGACGCGGTGCGACTGAGCTATCCCGATTGGATCTTCGATCGACTGGTCGCCGAACTCGGTCGCGAGGATGCGATCGCAACGATGACCGCGATGAACGCGGCGCCAACGGTGACGGAACGCGACGACGGTTACACGCAGGACATCGGGTCGCAATGGGTTGCCGCGGCGGTACCCGCGGACGCCGGTGACTTCGTATTCGACGCCTGCGCCGCTCCCGGCGGCAAGGCGACTGCCATCGCAGCATCAGGCGCCGTCGTCGTTGCCTGCGACTCACGAATACCGAGGGTCGGTCTCATCGCGGCCAACGTGTCTCGTCTCGCCGCCAGCAATGTCGTGCCGATCGTCGCCGACGCCACCCGCCCGCCGTTGCGCGCCGCCTCGTTCGACCACGTCCTGATCGACGCACCATGTAGTGGATTGGGGACGCTGCGCCGGCGCGCCGACGCCCGGTGGCGCATCACGCCAACGGACGTGGCCGATCTGACGGTGCTGCAGCAGCGGATGATCGAGGGCTGCTCGCCGCTGGTGAAGGTCGGCGGATCGTTGACGTACAGCGTGTGCACCTTGCTCGCCGCCGAGTCGACCATGCACCGCGTGCCGACCGGGTTCGAGCCGATCGCCGCCCGCCCAGCGGGGCAGTGGCGAGCATTCGGCGACGGCTGGCGGGTGCTGCCCCACGACGCGGGCACCGACGGGATGATCGTGCTTCGCTACCGTAGGACTCGATGAGCGAGCACTCAGCTATAGAAGCAAAGGTGCTGACGGTCAGCGATGGCGTCATCGCCGGCACGCGGGTCGATGCCAGTGGGGGAGCGCTGGTGGAACTGCTCGCCGCCAATGGTTTCGCGGTGGTCGAGCAGTGCGTGGTGGCCGACGGCGCCGACGAAGTCGCCGCCGAGTTGATCCGTCTTGCCGAAGGATTCAGCGGGCTGATCGTGACAACCGGTGGCACCGGATTCGCCCCACGCGACCAGACGCCCGAGGGAACTCGGCAGGTGATCGAGCGCGAGGCGCCCGGGCTGGCGGAGGCGATGCGGTTGGTCAACCCGCTAGGTCGCCTGTCGCGCGGCATTGTCGGTATCCGCGGCCAGGCGATTATCTGCAACACGCCAGGCTCGCCAAAGGGTTGCGTCGAACAACTCGCAGCGATCATCGACGTGCTGCCCCACGCCTTGCGCCTGCTAGCCGACCTGCCAGTCGCACACTGAAGGGCGGTCCGAGCCTGAGCCTGGCTTGTCTTGGCCTCGTGTGGTGATGCTCGAGAGATAGACTCTCTGCGTGGAGCGTCGTCGAATAGCCCGTGTCGCAACTATCGTCGACCTGCATTCTCCGAACTCCGATGTCGAGTACTGGCGCAGCCGTCCGATTGAGGAACGCATTGGTGCGATAACGGAACTACGGCAGGTGTTCTTCGAGGTGGCTGATGAGGCTCGACCAGACATTCAAAGAGTTCATCGAGTTCTTAAACGCTCGTGACGTTCAATACCTGATTGTCGGCGGCTACGCCGTCGGTGCTCACGGGTTGCCGCGAGCGACCAAGGATCTTGACGTGTGGGTCCTGGCGGACCCAGTCAATGCTGACCATCTGATGCGGGCCTTAGTCGACTTTGGATTTGGCGATGTTGGCCTCGATGCCAGCGACTTCACTCGCGAGGGCGTGACTGTCCAGCTCGGATACCCACCGCTACGAATTGACATTCTAACGTCGATCGACGGAGTCAGCTTCGGCGATGCATACCCTCACCGCGCTGATGAGGTCGTCGACGGCATTGTCATCAGCTTTATCGGTCGCCACGAACTGATCGTCAACAAACGAGCCGCAGGCCGAAGCCAGGACATTGCCGACGCGGCCAGGCTAGACGGGCTTGAGTGAACGGGCAGTTGCGCATGAGTGAGCCGCTCGTCGGTCGGGTTGTTGCATTCGACGACGCCGTCGGTCTCGGCGAAGTAGCGAGCGGTGATGGAACTCGCTACTCGTTTCACTGCATCGAGATCGCGGATGGCACTCGCACTATCGCCCCCGGAACGAAGGTCAGCTTCACGCTCCTTTGCAAGATGGGTCGCTACGAGGCGGCGCAACTGACGCCCGTATGAACGACCGCGACCGTCGCGTCGTCGACGTCATCCGCGCGCTGCGCGAAGGCGAGGTCGTCACCTACGGGGACATTGCGGCCGATGCCGGTTATCCGCGGTTGAGTCGGCTGGTCGGCCGCATCCTGGCGGTGACCGACGAGGAACTGCCTTGGTGGCGCGTGGTCAACTCTGTCGGCCGCCTGGTGCCCGGTCACGAGCGCGAGCAGACGGCGCTGCTCAAAGCGGAGGGCGTCACCGTTACCGATGGCAAGGTGCGCGGTGCCCCGATCGGGCGCTTCAGCCGGCGGCGTTCTTGATCTGCACGAACGCAAGACGCATGTTGGCGAGCGCGGCGGTGAGGGTGTCGGAATCGGGTCCCAGCCGAGCTCCCAGCCCCTCGACGAGGCAACCGACAGCGTCGATGGCGAGTGCGGCCTCGCTGAGCGACGGTGGCTCGGACCCGAGATGAATCGCGGCCAACTCGTACAGGCCCATCACGTGGTTGGACACCACCACCTCGGCGGGGATTCCGGCCAGCCGTCGGCGGGCATCGCTGATCGCTTGTTGCGCCTCATCGAGGGGGTCGCTGCCGGCGCTCTCATCGGTGGGAGTGTCGCTCACCCTTGGTAGCGTAACTGGCTACAACTGAGGCGAAGTGGGGTTGCCGCTCGCGGCTGAATCCCCACCCGGCCACCTTCATTGCCATTTGGTGACATCAAGCGAAGAGTGCGTCCGGGTCACAAGCATTGCGTAGCATGCCGCATGGTGCGGTGTGCCCCGGGGTGTTCGGTGACTTCGCATCACCAACACAGGAGGGGACACACCCATTCACAGGAGTGAGCAGCCATAGCACCGCCGACGACACCGGAACACCGGTACAACGAGCGCATCCGAGCCCGCGAGGTCCGATTGATCGGCCACGATGGCCAACAGTTGGGGATCAAGTCGCTGCCCGATGCGCTTACCCTGGCCCGTCAAGCAGATCTCGATCTCGTCGAGGTTGCGCCGATGGCGACACCGCCAGTGTGCCGGATCATGGATTACGGCAAGTTCCGCTACGAGGAAAGCCAGAAGGCCAAGGAATCGCGTAAGAAGACCGTTCACGTATCCATCAAGGAAGTGAAGTTCCGACCCAAGATCGGCAAGGGCGACTTCGACACCAAGGTGCGACACATGCACGACTTCCTCGAAGATGGCCACAAGGTAAAGGTCACCCTGCAGTTCCGAGGGCGAGAAATGGCGCACCCAGAGCTCGGTTCCCGAATCCTCGATGCGGTGCTCGAACAACTCGGTCCGACCGCCAAGGTCGAAACCATGGCCCGGCTGGAAGGACGCAACATGACAATGGTGCTAGCTCCCGACAAGAAGGCAGCGCCGAAGAAGTCGACGGAGACAAAACCTCAGCCAGCCGAAGCGGTCGCCGCTCCCGAACCCGCCTGAACAGTTCTCAATTCCAACACCGATCAACAGCGAAACACGGAAGCCAATCATGCCCAAGATGAAGACCAGCAAGACTGCCGCCAAGCGGTTCAAGACCACCGGAACCGGCAAGCTGCGCCGTTTGCAGCAGAACCGCCAACACCTCTTCGAGAAGAAGCCCTCCACTCGTACTCGCCGTCTCGACGGTGAGGTGGGTGTGCACCTCGGCGACGCCAAGAAGATCAAGCGCCTGCTCTGCAAGCGCTGATCGCGCGTCACCAATGCACTGACAACGTCGTTATACATCTCAAAATCTGAAGGACAGGAGACAGCAATATGGCTCGTGTAAAGCGTGCCGTCGCCTCGAAGAAGCATCGTAAGCAGGTGCTCGAGCGGGCGAAGGGGTACTACGGAAACAAGAGCCGCTCGGTACGAGCGGCCCAAGAACAGACGATGCGCAGCGGTCAGTACGCATTCCGCGACCGGCGCGCCAAGAAGGGTGAGTTCCGCCGTCTTTGGATACAGCGCATCAATGCTGCCTGCCGACTGAACGACATCAGCTACAGCCGCTTCATCGCCGGTCTCAACGCGGCCGGCATCGAAGTCGATCGCAAGATCCTCGCCGATCTCGCCGTCACCGACGCCGCCGCTTTCACTGCGGTGGTCGTTGCCGCCAAGGCGGCGCTCTGAGCACTGCCCGCTCGGAAGGGCTCACCTTCTCGAATCCACGGGTTCAAAGACTGCGGCGCCTCCTGGGGCGCCGCAGTGCGCGTGTCGAGGAAGGCGTGTTCGTGGTGGAAGGCACGAGCCTGATCGCGCAAGCCGCCGCCGCCGGGTGGGAGATCGAGGCACAGTACGTCGCGCCTGGCACGGCGGCGGTCCCGCTCGACAGCCAGGTATACGAGCTGGCACCGAATGTCATCGAGCGGGTAGCCAGCACCGACGCACCGCAACCGGTGCTAGCTGTTGTTCGTCAGCGGCTCAGTGCGCTGCCGGCAAGTCCTTCATTCGTGCTGGTCGGCGACCGCGTGGCCGATCCGGGAAACGCAGGCACGATTATCCGCTCGGCGGAGGCCGCGGGTGCCGATGCGGTGGTTCTGACCATTGGTTCAGTGGATCATTACAACTCGAAGGTCGTCCGCTCGTCGGCCGGGTCGTTGTTCCGCATGCCGGTGCTGTCGATGGAACTCGCTGAATTGCGGTCCGTCGGTCCGGTGTTGTTGGCCACTTCGTCACACCGCGGTACGGCGTACACGGAGGTCGACTTCACGGCTCCGGTGGCGATAGTGGTCGGCAACGAGGCACATGGTGTCGACAATGACGCCGAGGTCGACGGCTGGATCACGATTCCACATGCCGGTGCCGCCGAAAGCCTGAACGTCGCGATGGCGGCGACGGTTATTGCGTTTGAAGTCGCACGGCAGCGACGGCAAGGCTAGCCAGATGATTGTCGACATTCAGGGCGTGCGCGACAGCGCTCTGGCGCGCCTGGCCGCAGCTACGACCAGCGACGAGGTTCGCGCGATCGAACTCGCGGTGTTGGGGAAGCGCGGCGCGCTGACCGACCTGAAGACCGCTCTCGGCAAGTTGGCCACCATCGACGAGAAGAAGGCAGCGGGTAGCGCGCTGAACGAGGCCACAGTCGCGGTCGGCGACGCGTTGGCGGCACGGCTGGGTGAGTTGCGTCACGCCGAGCGCGAGTTGCAACTGGAGGTCGAACGGATCGACCTCACCGAGATTCTGCAACGACCAACACGTGGGCACGCACATGTGGTGACACAGGCGTGGCAACGATTGGAAGATGTCTTCGTCGGCCTCGGATTCCAGGTAGCCGAAGGCCCCGAGGTCGAAACCGACTGGCACAACTTCGAAGCACTCAACATGCCGCCCAATCACCCGGCACGCAGTATGCACGACACGTTCTACGTTGAACACGGAGCGCCCGGCAGCACGGTGTTGCGCACGCACACCTCGCCGGTTCAGATCCGCGTGATGCTCAATACGCCACCACCGATCTACATGGTGATGCCAGGGCGCGTTTTCCGCAACGAAACAACCGATGCCACTCATCTTGCAGTGTTTCACCAGATCGAAGGTTTGGTGATCGACCGCGGCATCACGTTGGCCGACCTCGCCGGGACTGTCGAGTCGTTCACCAAGTCGTTCTTCGGTTCCGAGTTCTCCAGTCGCCTGCGGCCGAGTTACTTCCCGTTCACGGAACCGTCCGCCGAGTTCGACATCCGCACGCCGGCGGGGAATTGGCTCGAACTGGGCGGCTGCGGAATGGTGCATCCCAACGTGCTGACTGCGGTTGGGCTCGATCCCGAGGAATGGAGTGGCTTCGCGTTCGGCTTCGGTATCGATCGCATGGCCAAGGAACGGCACGGCATCGGCGACGTTCGCGAGATGTTCACCAACGACATCCGATTCCTGGAGCAGTTCTGATGAGAATCGTGCACTCGTGGTTGAACGATCTGGTGCCGGTCGGTGACGATGTCGAAGCCGTCGCCGAGGTGATTACCAATCTCGGCCTCGCTGTCGAGTCCATCGATCACGTCGGTGGCTCGGTCGCCGGGGTAATCACCGCCAAGGTGTTGCGCACCGAACGCCACGCCGGCGCGGCCAAGGTGCACCGCGTCTATGTCGATGCCGGTGATGGTGTCGAGCGACACGTGTGGTGCGGCGCGTTCAACATGAGAGCCGGCGACATCCTCCCGCTTGCCACTCCGGGCACAGTCATGCCCGATGGCCGCGCCATCGAACCGAAGCCGATCCTCGGCATAAGCAGCGACGGCATGTTGTGCAGCGCGCGAGAATTGGGTCTCGGGGACGATCACTCGGGGATTCTGATCCTTCCCGCCGACGCGGAGTTAGGTGTGCCCTACGGCGAGGCGATGGGTCTCGGCGAGGAGATTGTCTACGACCTCGACGTGATGCGCAATCGTCCTGACTGTTACGGCCACCTCGGCATCGCCCGCGACGTCGCCGCCAAGCTTGGGCTTGCGCTGAACTTGGCACCGGCACCGATCGATCCGGTGGAACCGGCGCGGTCGGCGACCGTCAGGATTGTCGACGGTGATCGCTGTGCCCGTTTCACGAGCACCGTGATGAGCGGCATAGTTGTCGGACCGTCACCTGATTGGATGCGCCGTCGACTACGCGCTGCCGGCATGCGACCGATCAACAACGTCGTCGATGTCAGCAACTACGTAATGCTCGAAACCAATCAGCCCAATCATCCGTACGACTTCGACACCCTTGGAGGCGGTGGGTTCGTCGTGCGGCGCGCGCATGCGGGCGAGGTGCTGATCACACTCGACGACGTTGCGCGTACCTTGACCCAGGACGACTTGCTGATCTGTGACGCGGCCGATTCCCCGATCGGCCTCGGCGGCATCATGGGGGGCCAGAACACCGAGATCAGCGATGCAACTACCACCCTCGCGCTGGAGTGTGCCTGGTTCGAGCCGGCAGCGATCATGGCCACGGCGGCTCGCCACGGTCTGCGCAGCGAGGCCTCCGCGCGTTTCGAGCGTGGCGTCGATCCGTTCGGAATCGACTCGGCTGTGGCCCGCTTCGTCGAACTGTTGCGCATCACGTGCCCCGAGCTGATCGTGCACGACGGCCGCGTCGACAGCCGCTCATCGCAGCTTCCCGTGGCTGCCAGTCCTGTCGTGCGACCCGGCCGGGTCAGCGCGCTGCTGGGAGCAACGTTCGACGCGGCGTCGATCACGGCTCTAATTGAGCCGATCGGGTTTGCGACGCGGGCGCACGGTTCCGACCTGCTGGTGACGGTGCCCTCATGGCGACCCGATTGCACGCTCGAGATCGACATCGTCGAGGAAGTCGGCCGTCATTACGGCTACGAACGACTGGGCAAGACCGTCCCGAAGAGCACGGTCCCCGGTGGTCTCAGCGGCATGCAGCAGCGACGGCGCCAGTTGCGCGAGGTGTTGCTCGGGCTCGGCATCAGCGAGGCGATGCCGCACCCGTTCCTCGCGGTCGACGACCTGGCGAAGGCGGCATTGGCGACCGATGCGGTACGCCTGTCGAATCCGTTGGCTGTAGGTGACGACGTGCTGCGCACGTCGCTGCGTCCTGGCTTGTTGAAGGCGTTGGCTTTCAACGAATCCCATCGACGCACGGGCGTCGCGCTGTTCGAAATCGGCCACGTGTATCCGCCGAGCGATGACGTGCTGCCGGCCGAGTTCGAGTCGTTGGCGGTGGTTCTCGCTGACCGCGCCGCGCCGCAGGCGGTGGCCGTGTGGCGTGAGCTGGCGAGCGCGATGGGTTGGGGTGCGCGGCTCGACCAGGGCAACGTGCCGGCGGGCATGCATCCAGCACGCTCGGCGACGTTGTCGTTGGGCCGCGACGCAATCGGAGCAGTGGGCGAGATTCACCCCGATGTCACTGATGCCTTCGAGGTCGGCGAACGGGTAGCGGTACTGGAGTTGAACCTCACGGTTCTGCTCGCCACCGAGCCGAGAGTCTCGCAATGGAAGCCGACCAGCCGCTTTCCGTCGAGCGACCTCGATCTCGCGCTGGTGGTACCGCACGCCGTGACGGCCGAGAAGATCGACAAGGCCATCCGCCAAGCCGCCGGCGCATTGCTGGTCGACCTGCAACTGTTCGACGTCTACCGGGGCGTGGGCGAGGGTGTTCGCAGCCTGGCCTATCGCCTGCGGCTACAAGCCGCGGACCGGACTCTCACCGATGAAGACGTGGCCAACGTCCGTGCCAAGGTGGAAGCCGCGACCATCAAGATGGGCGTAACACTCCGCAGCTGACACAGAGACAAGGGTCGGCCCGCCAGTCGTCGTACCCCGTGGCCCTTCGCTATCGGGTTTGACCGGCCACGCCTGCCATCTCAGTGCAGGCTCGCTGCCAGCTGGCGAGTTCGAGTAGCTGGCCGGCACTCTCAGGCGACAATGGTTCGGCGAAGAGGTAGCCCTGACCGAACTTGCAGCGGCTTCGTAGAGCCTGCAGTTGGACGTTCAATGCTATGCCCTCCGCAACGGTCTCCAGTTTGAGCGTCTCCGCGAGACTGAGCAGTCCGAGCACGATGGCCGGCAGTTCTTCGGCGCTCGTGATGGTGTTGATGAACGTCTGATCGATCTTGAGGATGTCGACTGGGAAGTTGCCGAGATAGCTGAGTGAGGAGTAGCCGGTTCCGAAGTCGTCGATCGCGAGTTTGAGCCCAAGGTCGCGCAACTCGTGCAGTCGCCGCGCACTCGCAATGGGGTCTTCGACGAGCACCGATTCTGTGAGTTCCAGCACGAGGGCTTCCGGCGGAAGCCCGGAGTCGTACAGCGCGTTTCGAACCCGGTCGACGATGTCCGGGCTCTCGAGCTCACGCGCCGAGATGTTGACCGCCATCGAAAGTGAGAGCGTCGTATCGCGCAGACGCCACTGTGCAGCAGTGCGGCAGGCCTCGTTGAGAACCCATTGCCCGATTGCGATGATGCTTCCGTTACCCTCCGCGATGGGACTGAAGGTGCCGGGCGCGATGAGCCCGCGAGTTGGGTGGTGCCACCGCAGCAGGGCCTCGAACCCGACCACCCGCTCACTCCGCAACTCGAGAATCGGTTGATACACGAGCCGGAATTGGTTCTCGGCCAAGGCTCGTGAGAGGTCGTTCTGCAACTCCTCGAACTCGACCGCGGCGGCGCGCATCCGCGGGTCGTACAGCGCCCACCTGTTCTTGCCAGTGGTCTTGGCCTGATACATCGCGATGTCCGCATCGCGCAGCATCGACGAGACGGTCGACAAGCCGTCGCTGATAGTGATGCCGATGCTGGCCGAGAGGACGACCTGCTGCGGGCCGAGCGGTTCTTCGAGCAAGGTCAACACTCTGTCCGCCAGCTTCGATGCTTCCTCCAGCGGCTGCCGGCTGCTCTCGATCAGGATCGCGAACTCGTCGCCGCCTAGGCGGGCGACCGTGTCGGCGGGCCGCACGGTCGACAACAACCTGGCCGCGATCTGCTGCAGAACCTGGTCGCCTGACTCGTGTCCGCGACTGTCGTTAACCGTCTTGAAGGAGTCGATATCCATATAGACGATTGCGACGTCATCGTTGGAACGAGCGGTCCTCTTCAGTGCCTGTTCGAGTCGATCATGAAACAGAACCCGATTGGTGAGGCCGGTGAGCGAGTCGTGGAATGCCAGTCGGGCGAGCTCGTCCTCGGCAAGCTTGGCGTCGGTGATGTCGTGGATGTTCACCACGATCCCGTCGACCACCGGATCGTCGGTCAGATTGACGGCCCGCAGTCCGAACCAACGATTCGACCCGTCGGCGTGAGTTATCTGGACCTCACCCTTGTGCACCGATTCGTCGGCGGAAGCGAGCCAATTGAGAATTGCCTGTGCCCGTTTGCGTTCCGGCTGTGCGACCAGGTCAGGGACGTACGCGCCGGTCGTCACCATCCCCGGAAAGCCGATCATGTCGGCCAGCCGTGGCGCGTCATTCACTATGCGGCCGTTGGTATCGACAACGATGACGGCATCGGCAGAACTGTGGGTGAGCGCTTCGAAGTAGCGCTCGCTGTGCCGGAGCTGGGCTTCTTGGAAGTCGCGGGCGCGCACAAGGCGGACAGCGCGGGCGATGGCCAGGGCGAACAACGCGAGGCCGGCGAAAAACATCGGCACCGGGTTGGGGTCATAGCCCCTGATGTAGAACCAGGTCTCGATAGCGCCGGGAACCGCGAGCGGGGTGAGAGCGATCAGCACGCTTCCGACGCCGACACGTCCCTGCCTGTCGGAGCTGCGGCTGCCCCGGTTGTTCATCACCGCGTAACTGATTGACGTCGCCCCCAGCATCCAGCCCAGGTCCATCCAGGCCGATTGCGGGTTGACGTCCGCGATCCACATGTACGCAAAGTCCGAAGCCAGCCAACTGCCGATCCCTGCCGCGATCATTGCCCCACTGACGCCCCGTAGCCGTCGGCCCAGGATCGCCGGGACGAGGAGCGAGAGCAAGGTCGCGTCGAGAACCGGATAGGCAGCCCACACCACCCTCGTTACCGCGGAAACGGAATGGTCGGCGAAGATCTGCCCGACATCGGCGACATAGCTCACCAAGATCACGGTGAGGATGAATATCGAACCGAGATCGATCAGATCGTCGCGATCGAACCGCCGCTCGAGTCGGCGCCTGGCGAGCAGGTTCATCAGTCCAATCGCCAGCGCGATGTACGAAGCCAAGTAGAAGACATCGGCGATCGACACGTCGGGTTGCTCGTCGCGGATCCGTGTCACCGCCGTGTAGCAGAAGTCGCCGATGCCCGAGGACATGACACCGGTCGCGATCCAAAACCAGGGATACCGTCGATCCCGCGGTAGGCGCAGGGCCGCAGCGAGACCGACCGCGCCGGCGCCGAGCGTCACGCCCAGGTAGGTGGCATCGCCGAAGTTCCCCACCGGGTGCCAAGTGTGAGCCGCCGCCAGCACGACGAACAGGGCGAGCAGCCAGGTGCCGCGTCGACGGGGCAGCCCACCAGGCAGCGGTGTCAAGGCGTCGAGCGCGCGATTCGTCGGAGTTGCCCGCACAGATACAGATATCGTCCCCGACCCCCCCAACTTGAGTACCTGGCGACGTCAATTGGCAAAGTCAGTTGGCGCTCAGGTCGTCTGGTGCGTTGGCCAGCCACGCCGTGCGGCCGCCCTGGCGGCGTAGCACGTTGCGCCACAGCTCCTCGGGGCGCGGCGCGAATACATCGCCCGCATCGGCGTTCAGCACCAACCAGGCGCCCACGGACAATTCGTCGTCGAGTTGCCCGACGCCCCAACCGCTGTAACCCTGGAACACACGCAGCGCCACGACGGCGCCGGCGACCTCGTCGGGGTCGAGCATCAGATCGATCGATCCCATCCCGCCGGCCACCGGACTCCACCGGTCCTCGAACTCGGGTCTGGCGCCCAGGGCATTCTGGTCGTCGAGACGTGCCAACGCGATCAAGGCACTTTCGTCGACGGGCCCACCGTGGAAGATCGTGGTCGGTTCGGCGAGGAAACGCTCCCAGGGCAGTAGTTCATGCGGAAACTGCTCGTGGAGCGGTCGGTTGATGACCACTCCGACCGCGCCTTGCTCGGTGTGTTCGAGCATGAAAATGACGGTGCGGTCGAAGTTTGGGTCGGCCAATGGCGGACTGGCGACCAAAAGCCGACCCTTGGTCGAGCCGCGCGCCGGTACACTGGATGCCCTCACGCCACCATTGTGGCGCAGAGATCTCTCAATGGTTCCAGTGCGAATCGTCAGGGGAATAGATCAGGTAAATGTCCAAGCAGAATCGCAGCCGCTTCCCATCTCTCGCCCTCGGTGCCCTGGTGATCGTCGGCCTCCTGGTCGCCGCCGTCACCGTCGGCATCAAGCTGTTCGGCACGCCGTTCGATACCAAGCAGGTCGATCATTCGCCTCCGCCGGTGCTGCTCGATCTACGCGACCTGTCCGACTATCACGCCGCCCAGGCCCAGTTCGAGGTCACAATCGATCAGGAGGACGACGTTCAGTGGCTTCCATCGGTGATTGCCGGCGAGCGCGTGCAGTTCGTGGCGATTGGCACCGTTGATGCGATCGTCGATTTCAAGACACTCCCGGCCTCGGCCATCGTGCAGAGCGAGGATCGCACGAGCGTGGTTATCACGCTGCCGGCACCCACACTCAGTGATCCGCTGATCGACCACGACCTGAGCCATGTGATGAACCGCGACCGCGGGCTGTTCAACCGCATCGGTGGCTTCTTCAGCGACAACCCGACGAGCGAAACCGCCCTCTACGAGGAGGCGGAGAAGAAGATGGCCGAGGCCGCCGCCGCCACCGATCTGTTGCAGCGCGCCAAGGACAACACCACCTCGATGCTGTACACGATCTTTCGGACGCTGGGCATAGACAAGGTCGACGTGCGGTTCGAACCGGCGGTCAGTGGCTGAACCGAGTGTTGCATAATCATGCTCACGTACGTATGATTATGCTCAATGATTCAAACGGCGATCGTTGGTGCCTCCGGCTACACCGGCGTTGAACTGCTGCGGCTGTGTGCCCAGCATCCGTCGATCGAAGTCGTCTACGCAACCGGTGACACCCAAGCGGGATCACGGGCGGCGACGGTGTATCCCAACCTGGCCGGGCAGTACCCCGACCTCGTCTTCGACGAGTTCGAAGTCGAGCGCACGGCGGGTCTCGATCTCGTGTTGGTCGCGCTCCCACATGAGGCAAGCCTGGCGCTGGTACCGCAACTGGTAGGCCGCGTCGGCTGTGTCGTCGACCTCTCGGCCGCCTTCCGGCTGAAGGACGCAGCGCTCTACCCGCGCTGGTACGGATTCACCCACGACCAGCCGGAACTGCTCTCGTCGGCGGTCTATGGGCTACCGGAGCTGCATCGCGAGCAGTTGCGCGGCGCGAAGTTGGTCGCGACCCCAGGGTGCCACGTCACGGCCGCGACGCTGGCGCTGGCACCACTCGTTCGTGCGGGCTTGATCGCCGACTCCGGGATTGTGGTCAACAGCATTACCGGCGTCAGCGGAGCCGGCCGAGCGCCGAAGCACACCTCGATGTTCACCGCCGTCGACCAGGACGTAACCGCCTACGGGTTGCTCGATCACCGCCATACTCCCGAGATCGAGCAGGAGGTCGGCGCACAGGTTCTGTTCACGCCGCACCTGGCGCCGCTCAGCCGTGGCCTGTTGGCAACGTGCTATGCCGCCCCCGGTGAGCATGAGCTGAGCACCCAGGTGCTGCTGCGCGCGTTGGGCGACTTCTATGCGCGTGAACCGTTCGTCGTCGTCGGGGAGGCCTCACCGTCAACCAAGGCCGCGCTCGGCAGCAATGCCGCACACATCAGTGCGCGCTTCGACGAGCGCACCGGCACGGTGATCGCGATGTGCGCGCTCGACAATCTCACCAAGGGTGCATCCGGCGGTGCACTGCAGTCGGCAAATGTCGCCCTCGGCCTGCCCGAGACCGCAGGTCTCTCATCGATCGGGCTCTACCCATGACAACGCCTCCGCCCGCTGGCCAAGAATCCGCGCGCTCCGGTGGCGCCAATATTCTGCTGCAGGCTCTGCCGTACATTCAGCGTTTCACCGGCAAGGTGGTCGTGATCAAATACGGCGGCAACGTTCTCGCGGGTGCCACCGACGAGGAAGCGTTGGCCATGTTTGCCCACGATGTGGTTCTCATTCATCAGGCCGGCCTTCGTCCGGTCGTGGTGCACGGCGGCGGCCCGCAGATCAGCCAGATGATGGACCACCGGGGCAAGCAGCCCGAATTTCGCAACGGTCTCCGCATCACCGATGCCGAGACCGTCGACATCGTTCGGTCGGTGCTCCTCGAGCAGATCAGCCCGCAGATCGTCGCTGCTCTCAACGTGCATGGTCCGTTGGCAATCGGTGTCGATGGCGAGTCTTCCGGTCTTATCAGGGCAACTGCACGCGATCCGGAGCTTGGATTCGTGGGCGACGTCGCGGCCGTCGAACCAGCGATTCTCCACGACCTGCTGGCGCAGGCGCTGATTCCGGTGGTGTCGCCGATAGGAGCTGACAGCGGAGGGCAGGTCTTCAACATCAATGCCGATACCGCTGCCGGCGCGATCGCGGAAGCACTCGCCGCCGAGAAACTGCTCTACCTCACCGATATCGACGGTCTTCGGCGGGTGATCGCCAATCCGGCAAGCCTGATCCGACAGACAACGGTCGACGAACTCGATGCGATGATCGCGGATGGCACGATTGCCGACGGGATGATCCCGAAGGCGCAGAGCTGCGCGAAGGCGCTGCGCGGCGGCGTGCGACGGGCACACATTCTCGATGGCCGTGTCCCACACGTGCTGCTCCTGGAGTTGTTCACAGACGAGGGAATCGGAACGATGATTCAATGACGCCGCTGCTGAACGACTCCCCGATGATGCCGGTGTTTGCACCCGCGCCGGTGATGTTCGAACGCGGCTGTGGCACGGAGTTGTGGGATGTGAACGGCAAGCGCTACCTCGACTTCCTCGGTGGTCTCGCCGTTGTCGGCCTCGGCCACTCGCACCCGGTGGTTTCGGCGGCGATCGCACGCCAGGCCGACACTCTGATGCACGTCTCCAACCTGTTCGCGAACACGCAAGCTCCGCCGGCAGCGATCAAGATCAACGAACTGCTCGCGGAAACGACCGGCCACGACGGACAGGTGTTCTTCTGCAACAGCGGCGCCGAAGCCAACGAAGCGGCTTTGAAGTTGGCCCGCAAGTTCGGTGGCCGTGGGCGCCACGTGGTGGTCAGTGCTTACGGCAGCTTTCACGGCCGGACGCTGGCGACGCTGGCGGCCACCGGCCAGCCCACGAAGCACGAACCATTCCAGCCGATGCCGGAGGGCTTCCGGCACGTCGCCTTCAACGACGCGGCGGCGCTCGAGTCTGCACTCGACCCCTCGGTGGGCGCGGTGCTGCTCGAGCCGGTGCAGGGTGAGGGTGGAGTGATTACGGCTACCGACGAATACCTGCGTCGTGTGCGAGCGCTGTGCGACGAGCGCGGCGTGCTGATGATTCTCGACGAGATTCAGACCGGGTTCGGCCGCACGGGAGATTGGTTCGGCTTTCAGCAGTCCGGGATTGCACCCGACGTGGTCACGATGGCGAAAGCAATGGGCAACGGATTTCCGGTGGGCGCTGTGTGGGCACGGCGCGAGGTCGCGGCTGCGTTTCAGCCCGGCGACCACGGCAGCACCTACAGCGGTACTGCACTCGCGACGGCGGTGGTGAGCACGGTTGTCGAGGAGATGCGTCGCATCGACGCGCCGGCACTGGCTGCCGCTCGCGGTGGTGAGCTGTCATCGAAGCTGGCCAAGTTGCCGGGAATTGTCGAAGTGCGCGGCCGCGGACTGCTGCTGGCTGTCGAACTCGCGCCGGGATTGGATGCGAAGGTCGCGTGCGCAGCATTGCTCACTGCCGGTCTCGTTACCAACGCTGTCACCGGCACCGCCCTGCGGTTGGCGCCACCGTTGACCGTCAGCTCCGCGGAGATCGAGGAAGCCGTTGCGATCATCGAGGCCGTTCTGAGTGATGCCGCATGACCCGTCATCTGCTCGATGTCACCGACCTCACGACCGACGAATTGCGCCTGGTGCTTCAACTGGCACAGCGCACCGATCTGCCGCCCGTACTGGCCGGCAAGGGGGTGGCGCTGATCTTCGAAAAGCCATCGAACCGCACGCGCCACTCGATGGAGATGGCCGTCGTGCGACTCGGCGGTCACCCGGTGTACACCCGCGGCGAGGAGGTTGGCTTCGACGACCGTGAGTCGGTAGAGGACATCACCCGTGTGATGGGCGGGTATCACGATGTGCTCGGCGTACGCACGCTGGCACACTCGATTGCTGTGCGGATGACGATGGTCAGTGCGGTGCCGGTGGTGAACCTGCTCAGCGAGCGAGCACATCCGCTGCAGGCGATCGCCGACGTCCTCACCATGCAGCAGGTGCACGGCACGCTGGATGGTCGCACGATCGCGTTCGTCGGCGACTACAACAACGTTTCGCGGTCGCTGGCCGAGGCGTGCGTAATGCTTGGCGCGCAGATTTCGCTGGGCTGCCCGGTCGGCTACCACGCCACCGACGAGGAACTGCAACGGTTGAACCTGCTCGGTAGCGGCGCCGCCATCCAGGCTCACGCAGCGGCTGAGGCTGTGGCGGGCGCGATCGCGGTGCACACCGATAGTTGGACATCTATGGGTCAGGAGGCTGAGCGCGGCGCGCGGGCCAAGGCCTTTGAGCGCTTCACGATCACCGAACAGGTGATGGCCGCAGCTGAGCCGGGCGCGGGGTTCTACCACTGCCTGCCGGCGTCGCGCGGCGTCGAAGTGACTGCCGAGGTCATCGATGGTCCGCAGAGCCACGTGTTCGCACAGGCGCACAATCGTCTGCACGCTGCGTGCGGGGCGTTGGCCTTTCTTATGGGGGTGTGTTGATATGGCTTCGAAAGTGCAGCGCCAGCAGACGATCGCTCGCCTGATCGGCAAGGTTTCGGTCTGCAACCAACCGCAACTGGTGGAGCTGCTCGCCGCTCACGGCATCGCCGCCACACAGGCGACCGTGTCGCGCGACCTTGAGGATCTGGGAGCGGTGAAGGTGAGGGTGCCCGGCGGCGAGACCGTGTATGCGATCCCGGAATACGAACCGGCCAGGGTGGCGCCGCAGGATCAGTTGCGGCGGGTGATGGGCGAGTGGGTCGCCGAGGTGAAGCGATCAGGCAACATCCTGATACTGCGCACCCCGCCCGGGTGTGCACACGTCGTTGCGTCGGCTCTTGATCGCAGCGGTATCGACAGCCTGCTCGGCACAGTCGCCGGCGACGATACGTTGATGTGTGTGGCTGACGAGTCAGTTGGCGGCGACTCCCTGGCGGCGGTGCTGCGCGACCTGGCGGGATTGGCGTGAGTGACGAGCCATCTAGCGCATCGTTGTGGCACGGCCGCTTCAAGGGCGGCCCGTCCGACGAACTGATGGCCTATACGCAGAGTCTCTCCTTCGATAAGAGGCTATGGGCGGACGACATCGCCGGGTCGGTGGCACATGTCGCCGGTCTCGCGCACGCGGGCATTATCTCCGCCGCCGAGCAAGCGGCGATCGTTGCCGCGCTCACCAAGGTCGCCGACGAGATCGGCTCCGAGAGCTTCAACTTCCGGGCCGGCGACGAAGACATCCACACTGCCATCGAGCGGCGCGTTACCGAACTCGCCGGTCCGCCCGGCGCCAAGCTGCACACCGGCCGCAGCCGCAACGACCAGTCGGCAACCGATCTGCGTCTGTGGTTGAAGCGCGAACTTCCGGCGGTTGCAGGGTGCATCCTCGAACTGCAGGAGGTGTTGCTGACGCGCGCGGAATCCGCGGGCGATACGTACCTCCCCGGTTACACACACCTGCAGCGGGCTCAGCCGGTCTTGTTGGCGCATCACCTGCTGGCCCACGGATGGGCATTGTCGCGCGACATTGAACGCATCCTCGATGCAATGGTGCGCATCGATGTGTCGCCGTTGGGTGCGGGTGCACTCGCCGGTTCTTCGCTTCCCCTCGACCCCGACTTCGTTGCCGGCGAGCTCGGCTTCGCCACCCGCTTCGAGAACTCGCTCGATGCAGTTGGCTCGCGCGACCACGTGGCCGAAGCGTTGTTCGCGCTCACCCTGACCGGCATCAACCTCTCCCGCATCGGTGAGGAGTTCGTAATGTGGACTTCAGAGGAGTTTGGCTTCGCCGCACTCGACGATGGTTATGCGACCGGGTCTTCGATGCTGCCGCAGAAGAAGAACCCCGATATTGCCGAATTGGCGCGTGGCAAAGCCGGTCGGCTGATCGGCAACCTCACCGGATTCCTCGCGACGATGAAGGGTTTGCCGCTCAGCTACAACCGCGATTACCAGGAAGATAAGGAGCCGCTGTTCGACGCGGTCGACCAGATCACGCTCGCTCTTGGCGCGGTGCGCGGCATGATCGCGACCGCTACCTGGAACAGCGAGCGCATGCAGGCCGCCGCCGACTCGGAGGTGAATTCGGCGACCGACCTGGCTGAATGGATGGTGCAGCGCGGCGTCCCCTTCCGTGAGGCGCACGCGCACGTCGGCCAATTGATCCGTAGTTGCCTGGCAGGCGACGGCAGTCTGCGCGCGCTGGTTGCGGCCGACCCGTTGCTGGGCTCCGATGCCGCCGCGTTGGTCGCCCCGGGAGTGGCGGTGCAAAGGCGAACAACGCCAGGCGGCGGCGGTCCGGCGGCCGTCGCTGTCCAGATGGAACGGTTCCGCGCCAGATTGGTGCTACTGCGTGCTGCGGTTGCCGGTCTCCTTCGCTGAGCGCGATGCGACGGTGGTTGCGCCGGACTTGCTCAACAAACTGCTGACCGTCAGGGGCATTACGGCGCGCATCGCAGAGGTAGAGGCGTACACAGCCGACGATCCGGCCAGTCATTCGTTTCGTGGGCCGACGGCGCGCAACGCCGTGATGTTCGGCCCTGCCGGACGATGGTATGTGTACCTGATCTACGGCATGCACCACTGCCTCAACCTCGTAACCGGTTTTGAGGGCGATGGTCAGGCAGTCCTCGTGCGCGCGGTGGCGATCGATGGTGTGCCGACCTCTCGAACAACGGGACCGGGCCGATTGACGCGCGAATTGGGAATCGACCGCACGTTCAACGGTGCTGCTGCCCAGTTATACGACGATGGCATTGCTCCACCGAGCACGCCGTTGGTGACGGCACGCATAGGGATCACCAAGGCCGCCGACTGGCCGCGCCGGTGGCTGATCCGATGACTGTTGGGTGTACACGTCACTCCCAGTTCATCCAAGCCCCGTGGGGGTGCGCGGTCGCAAGTCGCCTCACTACCCGTCGGCCGCGGCGCCAGGTGACCAGCGAAAGCACCGTGATCTCCTCGTCTGGTGCGCCCGGAATCGGCAGCCCGGGCGTCTGCGCCGGGCTCTCAGCGACCACCCACGACAGATCGCAGCGAGCACCGACCTCATCCACGGCGGCGACGAAGGCACGCTGACCCGACTCACCGAGGTAGTTGAGCACCCAACTGGTAGTCACCAACGGGTGTCCGTACTCTGCGAGCTCGTCGATCAACTTGCCGACGGCTATGACAGCGTCACCCGCGCGCACGTCGGGCGGCGACGAGCGTGCGATCTCGATGGCTGCGATCAGTTGTGAGAAGCGGCGGGGTTGATCGGGCCACACGCACGCCTCCAGCCATCGAACGGCCTCCTCGTCGGCGACATCGATGGGGGCGACATCCAGCCCGATGGCACGCGCCAACTGCGGTAGCTGCTTCGGTAGTGGCGGAGCACCCCGCGTCGAGCAATCGACTACGACGATGGAGCCGCTGTTGATGATCGGCTGCGAGTCGTATCGATAGCTGAACTTCGGCCAGGCGAGGTTGAGCCCCGCACTGGTGCCGACATCGAGGTGGGCCAGCGGCCCAACCTCATCGGCGACGATCGCGAAAACCGGCAGGAAGTACGCACAGCGCCCGACCTCGTTGGTCTGCGTGTTGCGCGTTGCAATGGTTTGCAGCAGCACCTCGCGATGGTCGAGTGCAACCTGACGAAAGATCGGGTAGGGGTCACCCTCGGCGACCGCGACAGTGAGATTGGGATAGTAGGCAGCGAGCTCGCTGCCGAGACCGCGCAGCAGCAGGTCGTGAACGGCTGCGAACAACAGTACCGGGATCTGTTGCGGCGCTGGGGCAACTCGCAACAGCTCGATGACGTTGGGGTCCTCGGCTATCGCGAGCGATAGGTGTCCATAAAGCGGCGATGCCTTGCTCGTTGCGCGACCGAAGTCACGGAATCGCCGTGCGAGGGCCGCCTGGTCTTCCATCAAGCCGACGGTAGCTACTCGGTGCAGTTGTGCGAGCGTTTTGCCTGTCGAGATGGCAACATGGACCACTATGGATCTGCTCGACGACCTCGCCGCTCGTGGGCTCGTCCACGACACCACCGACCCCGCCGCGCTGCGCGGCCGGCTCAGCGAAGGCCAGATCGGGCTGTACATCGGCTTCGATCCCACTGCCGATTCGCTGCACGCCGGCCACCTCGTCGGGCAGCTCTTCATGCGTCGGTTCCAACTGGCCGGGCACCGTCCGTTCGCACTGGCGGGTGGCGCCACCGGCATGATCGGCGATCCGGGGGGACGCAGCGAGGAACGCAACCTTCTCGATGACGAGACACTTCGCCACAACGTCGATCGCATCAAGGTGCAGTTGAGCGCGCTGCTCGACTTCGAACCCGGCCCCTGCCAGGCGACACTTGTCAACAACGCCGACTGGACCGCGCCGGTAACGATGCTCGCGTTCTTGCGCGACGTCGGCAAACACTTCACCGTCAATCAGATGATCGCCAAGGACTCGGTGCGCAGTCGTATCGAAAGCGAACACGGCATCTCCTACACAGAGTTCAGCTACATGCTTTTGCAGGCCGACGATTTCCGGCATCTCTACCAGGCGCACGGTGTGGAGCTGCAGGCCGGCGCCAGCGACCAATGGGGCAACATCGTCGCCGGTGTCGAACTGATTCGCCGCCGTCTTGGTGAGCAGGCATTCGCGATGACGCATCCGCTGATGTTGAAGAGCGATGGCAGCAAGTTCGGCAAGTCGGTCGGCGGTGCGGTTTGGCTCGATCCGCAACGCACCTCGCCGTACCAGTTCCGCCAGTTCTGGATGCAGACCGACGACGCAATCGTCGCGACTTACAGCAAGCTGCTGTCGCTACGTTCGCTCGCCGAAATCGAAGCGCTGCTCGCAGACCATGCGAGCGCACCTGAGAGACGACTGGCTCAACGAGCACTCGCCGACGAGATGACCACGCTCGTGCACGGTGTTGCCGCGGCCACCAATGCTGCTGCCGCTGCCGATGTGTTGTTCGGAAGCGACCCCACAACTGCCTCTGCGGAGGTTTTGCATGTTGTCGCGCAGGAAGCGCCGAGCGTCGCCATCCCGGACGACCTCGATGGACGGCGCGTACACGAACTGTTGATCGAAGCCGGCATTGCGAAGTCGAGCAGCGACGTCAATCGGTTGCTTGGTCAGGCCGCCGTGCGCGCCGGAAATCGCGTTCTCGATGCCGACGGTTTGCTCTTCGACAGCGATCTGCTGGCCGGCGGCTACCTGCTGCTGCGCAAGGGCAAGCGCGACTTTGTCGTCGGAAAAGTTTCGCAGCGGGGTTGATGCCGGCAGTCTCGCGGGCTAGTGTTGCACTTCGCTCCTGACCGGACTAACGGCCTCACCGCCAACGTCCGGTAGGGCACCGGCACCACCTGCGGTCAGCGTCGTTCGACGACAAGGCCGCTGCGTGCCGGCGAGCGGGCTCGAGCAATCGGGTCTCGGCTCCTTGAAAACGGAAGAGAAGACTGAACGCCAATGCGGGCAGCAACGGACTCGACCTTCGGGCCGGGGCTGGATGCTGTCTGTCAATTCATAAAGTCCACGGGGTCCTACCCTGTGGCAATCAGTCAGATCTGAGTGCTAGCCCACAAGTTTTCCCTTGTGATGCACTCGGCTCTAACGAATCGGTCTGCCCGAATCCTCTTGGTTCCAACCAGGGGGAAAGCAGCAGACATAGTTTTGTTGGAGAGTTTGATCCTGGCTCAGGACGAACGCTGGCGGCGTGCTTAACACATGCAAGTCGAACGAGGTCCACGGTGTAGCAATACACTTGAAGACCTAGTGGCGAACGGGTGCGTAACACGTGAGGAACTTGTCCCGGTCTCTGGGATAACAGTTGGAAACGACTGCTAATACCGGATGACGTCGGAGCATCGCATGGTGCGCTGACGAAAGGGTTACTGGATCGGGAGAGCCTCGCGGCCTATCAGCTTGTTGGTGGGGTAACGGCCCACCAAGGCATCGACGGGTAGCTGGTCTGAGAGGATGATCAGCCACACTGGGACTGAGACACGGCCCAGACTCCTACGGGAGGCAGCAGTGGGGAATCTTGCGCAATGGGCGAAAGCCTGACGCAGCAA
>JACQZX010000037.1 GCA_016213665.1 Actinomycetota bacterium
GGACGATTTCGCGATCGCGGGTAGCCGAAAGAACTGAGAACGGCCGAACGGTCTTTCTCGATGGCTTACGCCAACCTCGATGAAGTTGGCCCCGGCGCGTTCAAACTTGCGCATCATTTCAACGCAGATCACGCCGCTTGTCGATGTCAGTTGGATGCGATCCATCAGCGTCGAGCGGATCATGCGGAAGTCGCAGTCGGTATCGCGTACGTGCAGGTTGAAGAGCAGACGAACGGTGTGGTGGTACCCCCAACCGATCGCCTTGCGATACCAGCGGTCGCCCCGTTGCATCTTCCACCCCTGCACAACGTCGGTGTCCGACTGCACGGCGTCGACACAGCGCACGATCTCGGATGCGTCATACTGCGCGTCGCCGTCGGTATAGAAGGTCCATTGCTTCGTCGCGGCGCTGAAGCCCGAGATGAGCGCACCGCCGTAACCTCGATTGCAGACGTGGCGGACGATAGTGAGCTCGGGAACTTCATCGAGCATTAGCTCGATCGCGGCCACCGAAGCATCGCTTGATCCATCGTCGACGACGATGATCTCGAAGTCTGGCACGCTATCGATGAGCGCGGCGCGGGCAGCCTTGACCATGAGTGGGATCGAGTGTTCGTCGTTGTAACAGGGGAAGAAGGCTGAGACCGACTTCACCTCCGGGTTACGCGGTTTCATGGCACCCACGATTGCGTCACGAGCAACCTCGCAAAGATCATCAGGGCCAAGGCCGAGCCGCTTAGTGCGACGACCTGCACCCACTTCGGTCGCTCGGAAAGGACAGCGGCCGCGACGAGCGGCAGTGGGAACGCCAAGATCGCGTAGCGAGCAAGGCCGACGATGCCGAGCGCGAGTGCGGGCATGACGCCGAGGAAGACGACCACTGACCAAGCAACAGGTTGGCGCCGGGCGCGACTCAGGTACGGCACAAGCAGCACGAGGAAACATGCGACGTGAAACAGCGCAAGCGGTTGTCGAAACGGATGCGCCGCGAACTCAAGAAGTGTCGTCTCCAACCACGCCGACTTGGCAGTCCAGAAAAGCAACGGCTCGCCGGTCGTCCAACCGATGTAGGTCATCCAAACCGCGAGAAACATGATTGATGGGAGCACAAGCGCCGCAAGTTGGCGGCGAGTGGCATGGAGCCCGATTGCAATCGCGACGACGGCGATCATGGCGATCGCACCGTTGGGGCGACTTGCGGTCGCGAGGGCGGCGAGTACTCCGGCGACCCACCATCGGCGCTGATCGACGGCGACCACTGCCCAGATCAGGGCTGCCAGATAAAGCGAGTCGGAGTATCCGAGAATCAAGCTGAGGCCGCCCGGTGCAAGGGCGATCACCCACGGAGCCAAACGCGCTGCGCGCTCGCCGAAGTGACGTGCCGTTAGTAGACGCGCGCCGGCCATTGCGGCAAGTGCACCGACCCAGGCGAGCCCGGCGAGCGCAACGGTGGATGGCACACCCAAGCGCATCAGTGCCCCGCCGGCCGAAGGAAACAGCGGGAAGAAGGGGTACTCGCCAATGCCGCCCTTGCTGCCTCGCCGGTCGTACCAGTCGAGCGCGATGGCTCGATACCAGCCTCCGTCCATCGCTAACAACTGTCCGGGAGTGACTTTGCCAAGCGGGCGTGAACAAACAATGATTGGGACGACCAGCAGCCGAGCGATGAGCCACGGCAGGATCACGTCCCGGAGTGGGAAGATGCGCCGGATTCGGTGCGCGTTTCGCTGCAGAGTCACTACCAGATCTGACCGACCCGTAGCCTGCGTGTCGGTTGTTGTCATGGCCGACGAATACTAGGAGAGCGAGTACCAATGGAGCTAGGGGAGTACCGCCTGATGGCGGATGTGGAGCACTCCCATTGGTGGTACGACTCGACTCGCAAGCTGCTCCAGCAGATTCTCGGGAATGATGCCCGCCGGGGGGGCCGCTTCCTCGACGTCGGTGCCGGCACCGGAGCAACCGGGGCCTGGCTCGCCGAACACGGCGACCTGGTCGCCAGCGACTTCCTGCCGCTCGCGCTGGAGCTGAACCGCGAGCGCCATCCCGCCCTCGGCTTTGTCGTCGCCGATGCCACCAAGCTGCCGTTCGCAACGGCCTCGTTCGATGTTGTGCTCTGCGTTACCGTCTTGTGCCATCAGTCGATCAGCGACCCGCAGGTCGCGGTGGCCGAGCTCGCACGTGTGCTCCGCCCCGGTGGCGTTCTGTGTCTCTGGGAGCCCGGCGTGCGTCGCCTTCGTCGTGCCCACGACCGAGTGACCCACTCGACAAGGCGATTCTCGCGCGGCGATCTGTCAGCCCTTCTCGGCTCCGCCGGACTCGCAGTCGAGCGTTCATCGGGCGCCTATTCCTTCCTCGTGCCGCCGGCGGCAGCGAAGGCAATCTTCGAGCGGGGTTCGTCGGCCAGCGATCTCGACCGCAACCAGACAGGTCTCGCCGGGACCCTAGGTGTTGCCGCCCGCTGTGAACGTGCACTGCTCAGGAAATTGGATCTTCCAGCGGGGCTGTCGGTGTTCGCCACCGCGCGCCGCGCTCTACCTCACGTTGCGAGCCGCAACTGACATCACGACAATTTCCACTCCGGTCGCATCGTTACAACGCCGTCTGTTTCGTATGGCTTTCCGGTCATCACATCGAAACGCAAGGCTTCCCGAAGGTGGTCGTAAATCAACGCCCGGTTGAAATCGGTGACGGTGGTGTGAATGTCGTATGTGCCGGGCAGCAAGGCGACATTGCTCAGCGAAACGTCGATCGCCCCCGAGCCCCACATTGTTGGTGGCACCATGCCGACGTCGCGGGTGTTTGGGGCGGTCACGGTTGCACCGCCCAGGCTTTGAATCTCGATACCGACAACGGGTTGCGGCATTGTCTTCTCGGCTTGGTAATAGAGGCGGAGCAGCACGTCATCGTTGGTGCGGCAGCGCTTCACTGCAAAAGCACTTCCGTTGACGAACATTTCCACTTTGGTGATGCGGATCTCACCGGAACCGCGGCGCACGCTGCCGTCGGCGGCGGGCGCTTCCGCGCCGAGCATGCGTTCGGTGTAGGCCTCGACCAAGTCGCTTGGATCGCCCTCATCGATGGCCTTGCCACGCTCGAGCCAGATCGCGCGATCGCAAAGGCTCTTGACGCTGCCCAGGTCGTGGGTGACGAGCACAATTGTGCGGCCCTCGTTGCGAAACTCGACGAACTTCTCCAGGCATCGGCGTTGGAAGCTGACGTCGCCAACGGCCAGGATTTCGTCGACGATCAGCAGTTGCGGATCCACGTTGATGGCCACCGCGAAAGCGAGGCGCACGTACATGCCCGACGAGTAGGTCTTGGCCGGTTGATCGATGAACGCGTGCAGGCCGGAGAAGTCGACGATCTCGTCGAAGCGCAGCGCGATCTCCTTGCGGCCCATTCCGAGAATGGCGGCATTGAGGTAGACGTTCTCGCGGCCACTAAGTTCCGGGTGGAAACCGGCACCCAGTTCGAGCAGCGCACCCATGCGTCGGGTGACCCGCACGCTCCCGGCGTTGGGTTGCAGAATGCCAGCCATGCACTTCAAGAGCGTGCTCTTGCCTGACCCGTTCTGGCCGATGATGCCGAACACCTCGCCCTCGTGTACGTCGAAGGTGACATCGTCGACGGCGAGGAAGTCGTCGTAGCGGTTCCGTCCTCTGCCCGCGATCAACTGTTTCAGCGAGTTCGACTTCTGGTGATGAATGCGAAACGACTTGACGAGATGATCGACGGCGAGGATCACGGTTGGATCGGGCATCACATCTCCTCCGCGAATCGCGGCGAGAGTCTGCCGAAGATCCACATTCCGAGCGCGAAAATGCCGACTGCCATTGCCGCTAGTTGCAGCAACAGCCATCCCGTCGGCCAACGACCGTCGTAGAACAGATTGTGGAAGGCGACGATGTAACTGCCCGTTGGTCCGTAGTTGGCGACATTGTTGAGCACACGACCGACGAAGACATCGGGCAGGGCGTCGGTGAAGTAGATCACCGGCGTCACGTAGAAGAGCATCTGCGAGAGAATCGTCCACAGGTATTGAACGTCGTGGAAGAAGACGTTGAACGCACTGAGCGCCAGGGCAATGCCCGCCGTGAACAACGCCCACAACGCATACAGGGGCAATACCACTGGCAGCCAGGGCAGTGCGTTCTGGCCGGCCACGAAGAGCGCAATCACGAGGATGGCCGTCTCGATGAGCAGGGTGACGAACTGTGCGGCGACCACCGAGAACACCAGATGCTCGTGGGGGAACGCGACCTTCTTGATCAGCCCGGCACCGCCTTGCACGTTGCTCATCGCCACGCTGGTGGTGATCGAGAAGAAGTTCCACGGCAGCAGGCCGCTCAGGAAGTACAGCGGGAAGTTCTTCAATCCGCTCGGATCGCCTGCCAGTGGTTTGGCCACGAACACATAGGTGAAGATGACCGTGAAGATCAGCATTTGGCTGAGCGGGTTGAAAAGGCTCCACGCCCAGCCGAGCACTGACTTCTTGTAGCGGGTGCGCAGTTCCTTCAGCGAGAGCAGATAAAGGAGGTTGCGATGGGCCATCGCTGAGCGCAGAGACATGCGGGCAGGGATTGTACTGATTGGCGGCCAGACGTGGGCTGACCCCGGCCGACGCGACATAGGCGGTCGGCGCGGTCGGGTATGATCAACTTTTCGGCGTTTGCGACCGATAACTGTTTGAGTCTTTCTCTGGAACCGGGAGTAGAGCAATGAGTCGACGCATTGGCGGTGGCATTTCTGCGCTGGCGATATTCGCCACCGCGATAACCACCGTGACCCTGCTAACCGCCGCGCCGGCAAGCGCGGCAAGTTTCTCATTCACGATTGCGACCGGTGGCTCGACCGGCACCGTCTATGTCGATGCGCTGTATGGCGGCTGCACGGGCACCTCGCCCGCCGGCGGTTATGACGCTGGATGGGGCTGGGACACGGGCGGTGGGTTGACCAACTGGCCACCATTCAGTCAACCGGCGACCAACGTCCCGACCAATGGCGGCGGTTGCGGATCGGCTGCTCTCAGCGTGCTCCGGCTTGAGTTGTTTCCGAGCCTGGGCACATACGATCCGTGGTCTGGCAGCTTCGGCGGGGCCAACTCGCAACGCGAGTTCCCGAAAGATGGGGCCAATTGGAAAGATTTCGGCGTCGTTCCGGTCCCTACGGTCGGCGACGCCTTCGGTGGGTTCCGCATAACGGGCGCCATCATGACTTCCGTGCCGGGGACTATTCCCGACGGTCGACTGAAGGTAGACGTCTTCCAGGTCCCCTGCGGCTACCCCGATGTCTGCACCCAGCCGCCGCTGACTAATACCGGTGCTTATGTCGGTGGCTTTGCCACCGGGCTCAGCAAAGCCAACCAGTGGACCGGCTCCGTCGGTTGGCCGGGCCGCTACCAGGTTTACGTGGAAGACACCTTGACCACTCGCAAGGTGCACGGCTTCGTCGACATCTCCGCCGGCAACGTTCCGACCTTCGATCTCGACGCGCCGTGCTTCGGCATCCTCGTCTGCGTTTACGACTTCGGTGGTCTCTCCACCCCGACGGGCGGATTCCATCCGTTGCCTCCGACACGTATTCTCGATACTCGGCCATCATTCAAGATCGGAATCGACAACGGTGCCATCAGCCGCGGGGATGGACGTCATTCGTCGCTCGACCCGGTAACGCGTCGTAATGAGACCAAGAACCACGAACTGAAGGTCACGGGCGTCGGGGGCATTCCCGCTTACGGGGTGGCTGCGGTGCTGCTCAACGTCACGGCCGTGCAACCGCCAGGCGGTGACTGGTTGACGGTCTACCCCCGCCCGCCGGTACCCACCGGCGGCGACATCAACTACGACCAGGCGACCTATAACGCCTTTCCGAACACATCGAACCTGAACCTCAACATCGGCGAGACAGTGCCCAACCTCGTGATGGCACGAGTGGGCGCGGGCGGCACGATTCGCTTCTGGAATGCGAGCGTTTCGGGCATGCATGTGCTTGCCGATGTTGCCGGCTGGTTCGACACCGGGGCACCGGAAGTGACCGGCGGCGGTCTCCGCTTCACTGGGATCACGCCCGATCGGTTGCTCGACACGCGTAACGGGATCGGCGACACCATCGGTCATGTCATGCCCGGTGATATTCGAGAGGTGAAGGTTCGAGACATTCCGGGCGTGCCTTCCACCGCCGAATCGGTAGTGCTTAACGTGACTGCCGCGGCCCCAACGGGTACCGGCTTCGTCACGGTCTATCCGAGCGGTGGTGCAATTCCGAATGCGTCGAACCTCAACTTGAACACCGGGCAGTCGCGAGCCAACCTGGTGGTAGTCAAGGTCGGCACCGGCAACAGCGTCAGCTTGGCAGCATTCGAGACCGACCTCGACCTGATCGTCGACATCTTCGGTTTCTACGGGCCGACTGGCGGCCTCACGACAGCCATCGATCCGATCCGCATCGTCGACAGTCGTCTGGGACTTGGCACGGCAGGCAGATTCCAACCTGGCGAGTCTCGCGACGTGCAAGTCACCGGTATTTTCGGCATCCCGAGTAATGCGACGGCGGTGATCGTCAACGTCACCGCCGCCGAGACCACCGAATGGGGTTTTCTAACTGTCTGGCCAGCCGGGCTTACACGGCCGGATTCCTCCAACGTCAACTGGCCCGCCGCCGGTCGCAACGTACCCAACATGGTGATGATCAAGGTTGGTCCTGGTGGGATGATCTCGGTCTACAACGCGCTCGGATTGGCCAGTGTGATCGTCGACATCTTCGGCTACGTCACGCCTTAAACCGTGTCATGCACGCCCTTAGGTGGTGGCGGCGGCCACTGCCTCGCGGAGTCCTTCGCGGAACGATTTGGCCGAGAAGTTGGCGGCGCGCTGCTGCGCGCTGGCCGACATCGTCGCCAACAGCGCTGGATCGGCGATCAGGTCGAGCGTGAGTTGCACCAGTTCCGCGGGCGTGTGCCAATGGAAGCCGTCAGTGCCGTGGCGCACGATCTCCGCCGGGCCGGCAGCGCCGAACACCACCGGCACCGCACCGGCAGCCATTGCCTCCACCACCGCTATTCCGAAGTGCTCGAAACGATCTGGATGCGTGTCGGGGTCTTCGCCGAGTCCGGCGCCGTGCCAGAAGATGGCCGCAGCTGCGAGCGTGTCGTGCACCAGCGATCTCGGCGCGTTGAAGTGCACGCGCATCGCATGGCCTTGCGCTGCGCGGCGAACAGCCAGTGCGTATTCGCGACTCGAGGCATCGGCGCCACCGACCATCGCCAATGACCAGTCGGCTGTGCCCCGTTGTTCAAGTTCATGGAACGCGTGCGCCAGGTCGAGTTGCTTCTTGCAATGGCCGAACTTGGGATCGAAGAAACGACCGACAGCTGCGATCGTGTTGGTCTTGAGACCGGGGAGCACCTCCGGCTGCACAGGCGGGTAGAGGATCGCAGACGGAACCTTCCACAGCCGCCTGACCCAGCCGGCGGTGAACTGCGAGTTGGCGAGGAAGGTCGTGTAGGTGCGCGCCCATGAGGTGCGTGCGGCTCGCTTCTCCAGACCTACGTGAACCCGTTGTAACCGGCGACTCTTGGAGTGAGGTAGCACGAAGGCCAAGCTGCGCGCAACGATGCGCGAGACCCGCTGCCGTCTGTTGGGGGGCGGTGCCGGAAAGTGCACGTAATACAGGCCCGCGGCGGCGCGGTTTTCGGCAGCGCTGCGGTAGGTGGTGTTGATGAACACGTCGTATTCAGCGCTGGCCATGGAGGCGCTGATGTCGTCGTCGACGCGTTGGTAGCCGCAACGAGCCAGGTCTAGGCCGAGCCGTGCCCTCGTCGTCTCGATATCGATTGGCTCGGGACCGAGCAACACAACATCGTGCTCATCGGCGAGCGCGTCGGCGATGGCGCCGGCTACCTGTTCGCCGCCGCCGTATGTGCTCCAGTAGAGGTTGAACACGGCCACGCGCTTGCGGTGTGGCGCCAACGTAGCGGTCACTTGCTCACCTCCCACGACATCAGCGATCGGCGAGTTACCTTCGGTTTCGTCGCTCGTCGATCGCGCAGCATCGCCGGCAGCAATTGCAGGTAACCGCCGAGCACGCGCCGACGATGCGCCGAGTGGACTCGTTCGGGCATCTGCAGGCGCAGCGGTCGAAGGATGTATGCCGACACCATCCAGCGTGCGCAGCGACGCGACTCGCCGAGACCGGCGCGAAGCGCACCCCGGGCCGGCGCGTTCTTGGCCAGAACCAGCAGCCGATTGCGTTCAGTGTGGTACCGAAACACCTCCGACCCGACGCCCGACGATGACGCGTGGTGGTGTCGCACCAGCGACGAAGGCTCGTACAGGTAACGCCAGCCTCGAAGCCGACCGCGCCACGACAGGTCGGTGTCCTCGTAGTACAGGAAGAGTCGCTCGTCGAACACGCCGACCTCGTCAAGGTAGGCGCGCTTCAACAACACGGCTCCACCGCACCATGCGAAAACTTCGGTCGGCTGCTCGTATTGCCCGAGATCACGTTCGAGAAAGCCGCGATCGCCCCCGAATCCGCCGCTATAGAGACTCGAGCCGACGTTGTTGACGACATCGAACGGCCGGTCGTCAAGCTGCAGATCGATCCAGGTTCGTTCGGTGTCGAGGTGCTGCGTCTGCTCGTCGACCTCGGTGGTGAGGATGGCCACGTGCGGTCGGTCGGGACTACTCACGCGCAGCGAAACCACTTTCGGCAAAGGTTCGTCGGCTTCGATCGCGATCCTGATCGATCCGCGTTCGCTACTCCAGCGCGCGATTTCATCGCCACTCTCCTTGTCGGGGGCCTCGGGCCCGTAGAAGCCCTCGTCGAACGACACACGCGCGTCGGCGCGAAGGCCATCGATGCGGACCGCCGAGAAGTGAACACCCTGTCGACGCGGATCTCTCCCGTTGATCGGCAACGCATCGGGCACTGCGACTTCTATTCCGAGATAGCGGTCGGCGAACAGGATCTTGGCGTTCACGGCACCGATATCGTCGGCCGACTCGGCCACCCGCACCAGCGGCAGCAACCAGTCACGATCGACTGTTGCGTCGTTGTTGACCAGTGCCACGTACTCGTGGTCGCCGGCCAGTTGCATGCCCAGGTTGCAGCCACCTGCGAAACCGAGATTGGCAAGCGGTTCGAGCAGACGCACTTGCGGGTATTCCACCCGAACGCGCTCGGCCACGTCGTCGAGTGAGCCATTGTCGACCAGCACGATCTCCAACTTGTCGGCTGGCCAGTTGGTGGCGAGCAACGAATCGAGACAGTCGATCGTCATCTGCCCACCGTCGAAGTTCAACACGACGACTCGAACCAGTGGAGTGTTTTGCGTCTTGCTCACAACGTAGTCACTTCGTCGAATTGTGAAGTGGGCAGGAAGTGGCCGAGTGCGTGAGCGGGAAAGCGCCGGGGTCCGGCACGTGTTGGTTCCGGGCTGTCGGAGCTGTCGACCAGCAGTGTGACTTCGGGGGTCATGTCGCGGACGCGCGAAGTGTTGGCTCGTCCGACCGGTGAGTCATCGAACCTGCCGACTACCGCAGTCCGGTGGGGGACCGGGCGCAGCGTGCGGGGCCGACGCGCACCGAACTGTTGTAACGAGTCGACAACCGCGCTGGCGACATTGGCCCACGTGCACCGCTGCACCGCCCGCCGACCGGCGGCCAAGAGAACCCCGCGATGCTTCGCGTCGGTGAGCGCGAGTTCAACCGCGGCGGCGATGGCAGCAACGTCGTAGGGGTCGAACTGTGCGGCCGGTTCGGCGAGTATTTCGGGTAGCGCCGACACACTGGAGGTGATCACGGCACTGCCGCACGCCGCGGCTTCCAGCACTGGCAAACCAAACCCCTCCTCGATCGACGGCATGACAGCCAACGTCGCCACCTGGTTGAGCGCTACAAGTTGGTCGTCGGTGATACTGCCGGTGAAATGGACGTCGCGGTCGGGTGCTGCTTGCGCAGGGAAACCGCCAACGACTTCTCCAACGACGACCAGGCGGTGGGCGCGGCGTGTGGCCGGCGCAAGCGAATCCCACGCGCGCAGCAGCCGGTCGATGTTCTTGCGCGGATCGTTGCTGCCAGCCACCGTCACGACGACGCGCCGACCATCATCTTGCAACACGCCACGCAGGCGCGGCCACGGGTCGCCCACGCCGAGAACGAACTGTGGGTTGAAGCCGGCCCCGATTGTCGCTATTCGATCTCGCGGAAAGCGCAGCTCATCAGCGGCAGTGTCGGCTGCGAAGTCGGAGATGGCCAGCAATGCGTCGAGCGTTCGCGTCAGCATCCCCCGCAACTGAACCTGCACCCGCGCCTGTGGGCGCACCTGGTAGCGCTCGGGATAACGCTCGGGAATCACGTCGTACATCACCGCTGCGACCGGCATTCCCGAGTCGGTGATGATGCGTGGCACGGGATCAAGCGGAATCGGATGCAACATCAACTGCGTTGCGAGGTACCACGCGCCAGGCTGAGTGTGCGCACGCACGACCGCCGGGCTCCACGGCTGCAGCGCCAGGTCGGCGACGGTGCCGTGCAGGATTGCGGCTTCGGTGTCGGTGCCGTAGAGCGCGACGACCGGTGCCCCGACCTGCTGCAACCCGGCCAGCAGTCCGAGGGTATAACGGCCGATCCCACGCTGGCCGGCGGTCGGGTGATTGACCGGTCGGGCATCTACCAGCAGATGGCTGAGTGCTGGGCGCCGGTGTTCTGGCGACGGCTCAGCCATCGCGTCGCAGCGCGGAGATGGATTGTTCCAGTTCGCTGAGTTGTCGCTCGATAACCTGCGCGGCGCCGATCGCCGTGTCGGCATCGAGTCGCAGGCGTTCGGTGTAGCCGACGAACAGCGGCAATGCCTCATCAGCGCCGGAGCGCACATCGTGGTTCAACAACATCAGGACGCGGTGCATCTCATCGACCATTGTGCGTAGCTCCGCAACTTGTGCGGGCAGGGATCCGAACGCGCGAAGCCGACGAAGGACGCCGGAGATCGATGCCATGTCTTCGACGATAGCCCCACAGATAGGCTGGACCGATGCCGCGCCGCATGGTGGTCAAGTCGCTTCGAACGGTCGGCCGATGCTTGCCGTCGGGAATCAGGCGGCGGGTGCGCTCGGTGGCGCGTCGCGCAGGCGTGCCCCTACCAGCCGATTACTGGTGGCTGATGCACGAAACAGGACGCGTCGGTCGCCTCGCCAGCGGTGGCCCAAAGCGCTGCAACATCTGTGGATGGTCGGGCGAAACGTTTCTCGGTGTCGCTCATGTGGAGTCGGCGATCTGCCCCGTTTGCAGTTCCTCCGGCCGCGATCGGTTTCTGCTCTGGTGCGCTGGGCGAGATGACGCTGTCACCCTTCGCTCGACCCGCGTTCTGGAAACGAGTCCGCGGCTTGGTGCCGACTATCGCGCGATGATGCGCCATCACTTCAAGTACCGGGCGAGCGACTACGACCAGAGCGCTCACCGCGGCGACATCAGAATCGATCTCCAACGCATTGAGTTGCCCGATGCGTCGATCGACCTGCTACTGACGCCGCACGTGCTCGAACACGTGCCCGACACCGCTACTGCCCTCGCCGAGATTCATCGCGTGCTCGCACCCAACGGACGCATGTATTTGCAGGTGCCGATGGTGCGCGGCAAGACCTCGGCGCCAACCGAGCCCGAGTTCCATGCCGACAACACACCGGTCTTCTGGAATTTCGGATGGGATCTCACCGGCATGCTTCGCACAGCCGGGTTCGAGACGCAGGTGCTGGTGACTGCCGGCTTCGCACGGTTACTGACCGGCGAGACTGAACCGCCGCCCCCCGACCCGCACGACTTCGACGTCGCCGATCTCATCAAGCATGTTCCCATCGGCGACTACACGATTGCCGCCGACGATGGCGAGGCCGACGCGATGGGGTGGCTGCCGCCATATCAGTTCGCAACTTGGGAGTGCATCCGGCGGTGACGATCAAGTCCGCCTGAGACGCTCGCGCATGCACATCAAGATCATGCGCGTGCCCAGGCGAAACGCCTTCACGCGACTCCCGGTCACTGAACTCTCGCCGACCCGTCGTAGGTACTTCACCGGCACTTGCACGAATGGAATCCGCAAACGCGCCGCGTGCAGCATCATCTCGAACCCGAACGACGAGCCGTTTCGACGGAAGTCGGGACTCATTGCCTCGATCCCGGAACGGGTGATCACACGGTACGTGCAGCCGACATCGGAGAGATAGACGGTGTTGAAGAGTGCCTCGGTGAACTTGGCCACCGCCCAGTTTCCCCACTTGAGAAAGATGCCCATATTGGCACCGCTGAAGATGAACGCCTGCACCGTTCGTGAGCCGAGCACGAGGTCGACATCTTCGGTGAACGGGAGCAACTTCCAGATGTCGTAGGGATCGAAGGTTGCATCGGGCTCGCAAACACACACCAGGTCAGCGGTGGCGGTTTCGACAAACCCCCGACGGATCGCGGCACCGTAACCCTGCGTCGATTCGAACACTTCGCGTGCCGCCGTGCCCGCCACCGCCAAGGAAGTGTCGGGGTGGGCGTTGTTGTTGACGACCACGATGTCGTCGATGATGCCGAGCGCGTGGAAGCCATTGATGCATTCGGCAATGCTGTCGGCCTCGTTGTAGGTCGGCAGTATGACTGCGATTGACTTGCCGTGCCACATGATGCTTGCCCTTCCGAGATCGTTCGCGTCATTCGCCCGCGGCGAACGGGACATAGAGAACAACGCCGGCAAGATCTTCGCGTCGGTACGAATCGACGGACAAATAGAACCAGCCGGGATCTTGTTCCCCCGGTGGAAAGACGAACGCCACTTGTTCGGGCGAAGTCGCGTTGACGATGCGTTGCGACTCGGGGAAGCGGATCACATATGGGTTGCCGGCGATCGCTGCCCTTATGGACCGGTCGCTGCGGTACTCGATCGGTAACACCAGCCAGTAGTTGCCGGCGATGCGGTCGATGCCGAGCTCGTCGAGCCGAGAGATCACGCGGTCCTGCCAGGCATCCGGGTTTTCCGTATCGAAGGCGTGCTGGCGATCCAGGAAGGGCAAGGTGGTGATCGCGACCCACAGTGTCACCACGCCGGCGAGAGCCACCATCGCCCGCTGTGGGTGCCACGACTTGATTCCATGGGTTGCCGTCGCCCCGATCGCGATCGCCATCAGCGGCAGCGGGATGATTGCGTATCGGCCGTCGGTGACGTAGATCAACTGCGAAAGCAGTGCCATCAACGGCAGGCAACCGATCAGCCCGGCGGTCACGATCCATCTACTCGGCCGGCGATGTGCCCGTATCAGCAGTACGCAGCCGGTGACGACCGCGAGCACGATGGCGGCGTAGAGCACTAGGGCGAGTGGTTTCGCGAACACCCAGCGACCATCGAACGCGCGCAAGCCCAGCGCACGCGGCAACAACCCGGTGACAAAACCACTGAGTCGATCGGAGTAGCTGCCCGGCGGACCTTGTGATTCAAGCGATGGCCAACCGTTGGTGGCGTTCCAGGCGAGGAATGGAAGGTTGGCGGCGATTGCTGCCAACGATGCCGGTAGCCACCAGCGCCGCCAATCGCGGCGGTGCACCACCGCGGCGACGGCGATCACCGGGGCGAGAACCGTTGCGAACATCGGATGGATGTAGAACGCCAAGCCCGCCAGCAACCCGACGGTGGCCGAATGGCGGGCCGTAGCTTCTGTCTGATCGGCGACGACGGCGGTCGCCCAAATCGTTGCGGAGACCACTGCGAGACCGATCGCGTAACCCATGTAGGCCTTCGTGCTGAGCACGAGCAGCGCGCCCGGCGCCAGCCACACCAGAGCGGCGGCCACCGCGGCTGAACGTCGATCGGACAACCGGCGGGCACCAAAGTACGTGACTGCGCTCGCCGTCGCCCACATGCATACGTACAGCCACTTGAGAATCTTGGCGCTGCCGTCGGCGAAGGCGACGAGGGGGCTGAACAGGTAGGCGTCGATGACGGCGGTGTACGCCTGGCCGTTGATGACAACCGGGAAGCGCCCATCGCGTATCACGCCGAGCGAATGCAATCCCGATGATGCCTCATCGGCGTTGAACTCGCCGAGCACCGAACCGATGATCAGCCGACGCAGCACGAGGCCGACGACAAGAACCCCGAGGGCGGCCACCGCCGCCCGAACGCTTGCTGCAGTTACGCGAGGCATTTCTCTTCGCGACACGGTGCTCGCTCAGACGTCGGCGGGGTTGTGCGCATCGGGATCGATGCCGCATTTCGCCATCACAGCGTGTATTTCATCGGGGCCCGACAATCCCTCGGCCATGAGACCGCTGAGCACGGCAAGTTCCACGTGGCCGGCGTCAACTTCGAAGAAGTGTCGCAGCGCCTCGCGCGTATCGCTGCGACCCATGCCGTCGGTGCCCAGCGGCACGAACGTGCGGCCGGGCAGGAAGCGTGCGACTTGTTCGGGCACAATCTTCATGAAGTCGGTGACTGCGATGATCGGCCCCTTCGACTCGCCGAGCAGTTGGGTCACCAACGGCACGCGCGTCGGGTGACTGGGGTGCAGGCGATTCCACCGCTCGGCGGCCAGTGCCTCGTCGCGCAGCGCCTTGTACGACGTCGCCGACCACAACTCGACGCCGATACCGATGGCGGCGAGCTCGTCGGCCGCGGCGCGAGCCGCCCCTTGTGCTGCGCCGCTGAACAGCACCGTCGCATGCCTGAGTTTGTCGGGCGGGGCCTCCTGCCAGCGGTAGAGGCCACGAACGATGTGTGCGGGGTCGAGGTCGGCGGGCATCGCCGGCATCGGGTAGTTCTCGTTGTACAGCGTGAGGTAATAGAAAACGTCCTGCTCGAAGCCGGCGGGGCGTTCGGTGTCGCTGCCGAACATGCGCGTGATGCCGGCTTGGATGATGGTGGCGACCTCGTAGGCGAAGGCGGGGTCGTAGGCCTGGCACGGCGGCACGGTGCCGGCCAATACCAGCGAGTGCCCGTCTTGGTGCTGTAGCCCCTCGCCCGACAGCGTCGTGCGGCCGGCGGTGGCGCCCAACAGGAATCCACGCACGCGAGCATCGGCCGCCTGCCAGATCAGGTCGCCGACTCGCTGGAACCCGAACATCGAATAGAACGTGTAGAACGGAATCGTTGGCACGCCGCGGGTGGCGTAGGCCGCACCGGCGGCGATGAAGCTGGCCAGCGAACCGGCCTCGGTGATTCCTTCCTCGAGGATCTGCCCCTGCGCGCTCTCGGCATAGCTCAGCAACATGTCGTGATCGACGGGCTGGTACTTCTGACCTTGGGACGCATAGATCTTCAGCTCCGGGAACAACGAGTCCATCCCGAATGTGCGGCCCTCGTCGGGAATGATCGGAACCACGTACTGCCCGATGTTCTCGTCGCGCGCCAAGTTGCGCAGCAGACGGGTGAAACCCATGGTGGTGCTGACCGCCTGATTCGCCGAGCCGTCGCGCAGTTCGGCGAAGGTTGCGTCGAGCGGCAACGCAACCGTCTTGCGCGGACGAACGATGCGCTTCGGAATGCTTCCGCCAAGTGCGCGGCGGCGCTCCATCATGTATTGGAACTCGACGCTGTCCTGCGACGGTCGGAAGTAGGGCAGGTGATCCTCGGCGAACGCCGAGTCGGGGATCTCGTCGTGCAGGTGCAGGCGATCGCGCAAGGCCATCAACTGCGTCTCGTTCATCTTCTTGATCTGGTGCGTGGCGTTGCGGCCCTCGATTTCGGGGCCGAGCGTCCATCCCTTGATCGTCTTGCACAACAGCACGGTGGGTGCACCCGAGCCGAGGTTCTCGGTGGCCGCCTTGTACGCCGCGTAGAGCTTGCGATAGTCGTGACCGCCACGAGGAAGGTTGACCAGATCTTGGTCGCTGAGATGCGCGACCAATTGACGCAACCGCGGATCGGGGCCGAAGAAGTCGTCGCGGATGAAGGCGCCGTTCTCGACGCTGTATCGCTGGAACTGTCCGTCGACAGTCGTGTTCAACTGATTGAGCAGCACGCCGCTCTTGTCGTTGGCGAGTAGGTCGTCCCACTTGCTGCCGAGAATGACCTTGATCACGTTCCAGCCGTGGCCACGGAAAACTGCTTCCAGTTCTTGGATGATCTTGCCGTTGCCGCGCACCGGTCCGTCGAGGCGCTGCAGGTTGCAATTGACGACGAACACGAGGTTGTCGAGCTTCTCGCGGCTGGCGAGCCCGAGCGCACCGAGCGTTTCGGGCTCGTCGCACTCGCCGTCGCCCAAGAACGCCCACACCCTGCTGCCACTGGTGTCGTCCAGCTCACGGTTCTGCAAGTAGCGATTGAAGCGAGCGTGGTACAGCGCGGCAATTGGGCCGAGACCCATGCTGACGGTGGGGAACTCCCAGAAGTCGGGCATCAGCCGGGGGTGCGGATAGCTGCTCAGTCCGGCGCCGTCGCGGCCGATCTCACGACGGAACTGTTCGAGGTCGGTCTCGTGCAGGCGACGCTCCAGAAAAGCACGGGCGTATATACCTGGCGTTGCGTGACCTTGGAAGTAGATGTGATCGCCGGCGGTGCCATCGTCCTTGCCGCGGAAGAAGTGGTTGAAGCCGATCTCGTAAAGACTCGCCGAACTGGCGAACGTGCTGAGGTGGCCACCGATTCCTTCGGCGTGCTTGTTGGCCCGCACCACCATCATGGCCGCGTTCCAGCGCACGAAAGCGCGGATACGTCGTTCGATGTGCTCGTCGCCGGGGAACCATGGTTCGGCTTCGCGCGGAATTGTGTTGATGTACGGGGTGCTCACCGTTGCCGGGAAGCTCACCTGCGCGGAACTTGCGCGCTCGAGCAGCTTGCCCAGCAGGAAACGCGCTCGTGTCTTGCCATGCACCTCGATGACGGCATCGAGGCTTTCCATCCATTCCTCGGTCTCGCCGGGGTCGCTGTCTGGCAGTTGATTGACGTAGCCGTCGAAGATCATCGTGGCAGTCTGCCACCGCTACCGACGAGTAACCATCGGAACTGTCGATCGTCGCCGCCTACGCTCGCTCTCCATGAAGTCCGTGACCAAAACCGTCGCCAGTTCTGAAAAGTCGACCGTGTTCACCGATGGGGCCTGCTCGGGAAACCCCGGACGCGGCGGCTGGGCATGGGCGGCGGCACCCGACGGCACCCCGCGCGGATCTGGCGGCTCCGAGCACACCACCAATCAGCGCATGGAATTGCAGGCGGTTCTGGAGGCGTTGCGAGCCGTACCCGGAGAGATCACCATCGTCAGCGACAGCACCTACGTCGTCAACTGCTTCCGCGATCGCTGGTGGGTCAAGTGGCAGGCCAACGGCTGGAGGAACTCGCAGCGACAACCGGTGAAGAACGTCGACATCTGGAAGCCGTTGATCGAGTTGGTGCAGGCGCGCAATCCGACATTCCGATGGGTGAAGGGCCACAGCGGCGATCCGATGAACGACCTCGTCGACCAACTGGCGGTGGCCGCCGCCGCTGGCCCCTTCGCCGCC
>JACQZX010000036.1 GCA_016213665.1 Actinomycetota bacterium
CAACCTCGACTATGACAACATCAGCTTCACCGGCTGCGGCACGCCGCTCCCGGCGCCGAGCATCACGAAGTCGTTCTCTCCGGATCCGATCATCACCGGCGCGACATCCACACTGACATTTACGATCAGCAATACGGCAGCTGGCAATCAGGCTCTGACCGGAGTTGCCTTCACAGACGCCCTGCCCACCGGCTTGTCGATCCCGGATACATCATCGACACAATGCGGCGGCGGAACACTCACCACGGTCACCGCCACGCAGACCATCACACTGACGGGGGGATCGCTCTCCTCCGGTGCAGTATGCAGTTTCGACGTGGTGGTCACCGGTACCACCGATGGACAACACGACAACGTCACCGGGTTCGTGTCGTCGAATGAAAGCGGTACTTCGACCGACTACGCGACCGACTCACTGATGGTCATCTCTCCCCCGGTGCTCGCCAAGTCATTCTCGCCATCGTCGATCCTCACCGGCGACACGTCCACGCTCAGCTTCGCGGTCACGAATCCGAACCCGCTCGCCGCTCTCACCGGCATCGCGTTCAGTGATGCCCTGCCCGCCGGTCTCACCGTTGCCAGCACGGGTCCGACATCGGTGTGCGGCGGCACGCTGACGACAACATCGCCCGATGGGATCTCCTTCGGCGGAGGATCACTCGCCGCCAACAGCTCGTGCGTGCTCGACATCACCGTCACCGGTGCCACGAGCGGAACCAAGCTCAACACAACGGGCGCAGTTACGAGCGCCGAGGGCGGCGACGGCAACGTCGCCACCGCCACCTTGATCGTCCAAGATCCGATCGCGATCATCGACTTGAACAAGCAGGTCTCAACCGACAACACCAACTGGTTCAAGTTCGCCAGCGTTCCTGCTGGCGGCGACGTGTACTACCGGTTCACTGTCTACAACGCGGGCGACACCGCTTTCAGCGCCGTCAGCGTCAGTGATCCGACACTTGCCGCAACGGCGGTCGACCCTGCCGCCTGTGTGTGGAGTACGCCGGTGGCGCCCGGCGACACGCTGTACTGCGTGCGCGGACCGATAGCAGCCGTCAACGGGTCGCATCCGAATACCGCCTCCGCTTCGGGAGTTCATGTGAGCGGCAGTGAGACGTCGGCGCCGTCGACAGCAACGTACGCGACGCCGGGATTGAGCATCGTCAAGAGTGCCGGCGAGGTGTCCTTCGGGTCGGTCGGCGATGTTCTGCACTACACCTACCTCGTCACCAACAGCGGATCCACTCCCCTCCTCGGTCCGGCGACGGTGAGCGACGACAAGTCAACCGACGAGTCCTGCCCAGCGGTTGACACCATCGGCGACCTCGACAACTACCTCGACCCGGACGAGAGCATCACCTGCTTCGCGACCTACACAGTGCAAGCTGCCGACGTCAGCAATACGTCGGTGACGAACATCGCCTCCGCGACCGTCGGCGGCTTTACCTCGGCGACCGATTCGGTCACCGTGCCTCTCCAAGTGCCTGTTTCGGCGATCGCGGTCGTCAAGACGGCGTCGCCGACGACGATGACTGCTGCCGGCCAGACGATCGACTACTCGTTCCTGGTGACCAACACCGGCGACGTCACCCTGACCGCGGTTGCGATCACCGACCCGTTGCCGGGCCTGTCCGCCATCACCTGTCCAACGACAACGTTGGCACCAGCGGGCTCCACCACCTGCACAGCCACCTACATCGTCAGCCAAGACGACATCGACGCCGGATCGATCACCAACAGCGCCACAGCAACTGGCACTCCACCGGTCGGCGGCCCCGTCGAGGACAGCGACTCGACCACGGTCTCGGCGGCGCTGTCGCCGCAGATCACCGTGATCAAAGCGACCAATGAACAGCCGTACACAGCCGTCGGGGAAGTGCTCACGTTCACGGTTACCGCGACCAACACCGGCAACGTGACACTGTCAAACGTCGTAGTCGTCGATCAGTTCGCGATCCTCGGATCGTGTTCGATTACCGCTCCGATAACGCTCGCGCCGGCTTCGTCGGTCACTTGCACAGCGACACACAGCACCACGCAGGTCGACCTCGATCGTGGCTTCTTCGACAACTACGCATCGGCCTCGGGCACGACACCACAGAATGTGATCGTGTCCGATGACAGCAACGTCGTCACCGTCCCCGATGATCAACTTCCAAGCGTCTCGATCACGAAGGCGACCACCTCGACTTCGTTCTCCTTTGTCGGGCAGCAGGTTCCGTACACGATCACCGCAAGCAACACAGGCAACGTCACACTCACCGGTGTGACGATCAGCGATCCCAACGCCGCCATCGGGGTGTGTACGCCAGTCGCGCCCACAACCCTGGCTCCCGGACAGTCGCTGAGTTGCGCCGCTGTGCACACGGTCACGCAAGCAGACCTTGACCGTGGCTCGATCTCCAATACGGCGCGTGTCGACGGCGACTCCGGAGTCCTGGCCATCTCGGGCAACTCGAACACTGTGGTGATAACACGCGGCGTCGTTGCGCAGATCCCCAGTGCGGGCAGCGACTCCTACGCAGAGTTGTCATGGGCGGCGATACTCCTCGCAGTGGGTTCATTGGCGCTGCTCGCTACCAAGCGCCGCCCGGTGTAGCGCGCTCAATCGTCCAGGCCACTTGCAGGCTCAGTGGCTTGCGAAACACGACCCCGGCCGTGCGCACGGGCGCAGTTAGATGAATATCCGCCGGCAGTTGCAACACCGCCGCGACCGCGGCTGCAGCCTGCGTGCGGGCCAGAGTTGAACCAAGGCACACATGGGGCCCCTGGGCGAAGGCAAGGTGCGTCCGCGCGTTACGTCTGCCGACGTCGAACCGATCCGGCTGGTCGAATTCCTCGGGGTCGCGATTTGCCGCCGCCAACGAGACCGCCACGAAATCGCCGGCTGCAATCCGGCAGCCACCCAACTCGACATCGCGGGTGGCATAGCGATCGACCCGGGCGGCGGCAGGCTCGAGGCGCAGCGACTCTTCGACCGCCGCTTCGACTAGCGAACTGTCGTCGCGGACCGCATTGAGTTGTTCCGGATTCGCCAGCAGGTGGTGCAACACGTTGGCTGTCATTCCCTCACTGGTCTCAATTCCACCGAACAGAAAGACAGCCGCGTTGGAGACCAACTCCGCGTCGGACAGGTCGCCCGTCAGCGAGGCGAGCACCGAGTCGGACCGGGTTGCGACAGCACGTAACGCGCCGGCGAGCGATTCGAACGCGTTCTCGGCAGCAGCGCCGACCTCTTCGCCGCGCGACGCACGCTCGACTCCGGCGACGATCACGTCGTACCAACCGAGCAACTCCGTTGCCGGCCGGTCGTCGAGCCCGAGCGCTCCGGCCGAGACTGCGACAGCCAGCGGCCCGGCAAGTTCCCGTCGCAACTCCGCATGACCGCGAGGCTGCAACTCCTGCACCATCGTTCGCGCAAGCGTCGACAAGTTCACGTTGTCGCGGCGCGCGACCTCGCCCGGGCGGAACGCGGCGGCGAAGGGATCACGATGTCGACGATGTTCCAGCCCATCGAGCGAAAGCATGCTCTTTCCGATCACCTTGGCTGTCGTAAACCGCGGGTCATCAACAGTGAAAGTCTCGGGATTGCGCATCACCTCGATGGCGAGCGCCCGCGACAGAATCACCCATCCACCGACCGCCGGTAGCCAAGCCACCGGACCCTTCGCCCGCAACGCGTGCAGCACCTCATGATGATGCAGGTCGAGTTCGGCCAGCTCAGGCGGTTCGGCGGCCATCGTCGGCAGCGTAACCACCGGCACGTCTACGCGCTTCGCCTGGCGACGTTGACCTTGGCCCTACGATGCATTGGGTGAGCGGTGCTCCGGCGACAAGCCCCCATCTCGGCGCGATGTCGGCTGCGTGGGAGGCTTACGGTGATCGTCGGTCGGTGGTAGCGATCGACGAGGTGAGCACGCACATCTCGACCAACCACGTCTACCGTCTGCACCTCGATGATCGCACGTCGGTGGTGGGCAAGGTGTCGTCGTACGGATCGTATTTTCATTTCTATGAGGACCACGATCAGCTGAATCGGTGCGCTCGCCTGCTTGAGGGCACTCGCTTCAAGGGCATGCTGGCCGAAGTGTGGCGTCAGCCCGACGGTCGCATCTTCACGTGGTACGACCAACACATGTGGGCCGTGTTCTACGACGACGTACCTCGCCGCGAGTCGCTACCGCGCGTGCTGTCGCTCGAACAGATTCGCAACCTCGGCCGGGAAATAGCCGAGTTTCACCTGGTGTGCGCCGACATCGCCGCCAAGGTGCCGGCCGGTTCGAAGACGGTGAAGAGCGATGCCATTCACCTGCTCGAGCTGTTGGAAAGCCCGATCGCGTCTCGCAACTTCGACCTGCCGCCCGAGGCTATTCACCTGTTGTGGAGACACACTCACCGGTTCCTCATGCGACTGATCGAGGTCGGTTACGACGAGTGGCCGCGTATACCGATCCTCATCGATTGGAATATTGGTAACTACTCCGTGGCGACCGAACCCGATGGCTCGTTTCACCTGTTCAGCCGATGGGATTACGACTGGTTTCGCATCGAACCGCGCACACTCGATCTCTACTTTCTGTCGCGAGTGTCGAGCAGCACCGGCGACAGAACGCAATTCACCTACGGTCCGCACACCTTGGTCGAGCCCAGCTTCATCGAGTTCCTCCGCGCCTACAGCGGCGTGTTCCCGATGTCGGACGAGGAGTTGATGTTTCTCCCCGAGGTCTACCGTTTCTTCATCCTCAATTACGTGGTGCGCGAGGGCGCCCGTTTCTTTCGGCCCGACCTGTGCACCAAGTTCCGCCACGACGCGGTGCGCGCCTACCTGCCAGCACTCGAGAGACTGGACACCACCCCGCTGCTCGGTACTGCTGGTCGATGATTGCCGCACGCCTACCCGCTCGAGCATGGCACGATGCCTGACGTGGGGAACGATCAGACCTTTGATTTCGACGTATGTGTGGTCGGCAGCGCCAACCTCGACCTTGTGGCGACGGTGCAACGGCTGCCGGGGCCGGGTGAGACCGTCGCCGGCCACAGTTACGCCGAATACCCCGGCGGCAAGGGTCTCAACCAGGCGGTCGCTGCCGCGCGCGCAGGTGCGAAAGTCGCGTTCGTGGGCGCCGTCGGTGATGACGCTGCCGGTGCCACTCTCCGCGGCGTCCTCACCGAGAACCGAATCGCTGATCAGCACCTCGCCATTACTGCGCAGCCCACTGGTCGCGCGCTGATCGGCGTGTCGGCGACGGGTGAGAACTCGATCATCGTCGTTGCCGGAGCGAACGCGACCGTCAGCGGCACCGATGTGCCGCGCTCGCGAGTTGTGCTCGCCCAATTGGAAGTCTCACTGCCGGCCGTCGAGCAGTGCTTGGCAACCGCCCGTGCGGCTGGCTCGATAACGGTGCTCAACCCGGCACCTGCGCAACCGCTCGACGAGTCGATCCTGCGACTGTGCGATTTCGTGATTCCCAACGAGCACGAGGTGGCTGTGCTCGGCGGCGCCGACAGACTGCTCGAGCTCGGCGCTCGCGCGGTCGTGGTGACCTTGGGTAGCCGTGGGGCTGACCTCTACTCCCCCGCCGGGGTCACACATGTGCAAGCCTTCGCGGTCACGCCGATCGACACGACCGCAGCGGGCGACTCGTTCTGCGGTGCGCTTTGCGCGCGACTCGCCGCACGCGACGAGTTACCAACCGCGCTCAGCTTCGCCGCCGCGGCCGGAGCCCTGTGCACGACCAAGGCCGGCGCTGTGCCCTCGATTCCGACGCGAGCCGCGATCGAGTCACTGATCGCGCGGCCGCGACCAGCGGCGCGTTGATCGACGCAGGTTCAGGCGGCGGCGCGCCAGCCGATTTCGGTGTTGTCGGGTCGATAGTGGTGCCATTGGCCCGTGGGGTCGCGCCAGGTGCGGTAGCCGCGTGTTTTCCAGCGGTTATGGGGGTCGCAGGCGGGGCCACCGTTGTAGGTGGCGGTGGGGCCGGCGTTGGCGTATGGGAGTAGGTGGTCGGCTTGGCATTGCGTGGCCGGTCGTTGGCAGCCGGGCCAGATGCAGCGCCGGTTACCAATGATGACGGCGTCGCGCATGGGACCGGTGAACAGTCGTTGTTTGCGGCCGACATCGACGGCAACGCCGGCGGAGTCGAGCACGATTCGTCGGATGTGGCCGAGGGCGGCGGCAACCAGCATGTCGTGGGGGTCGATGACGATCCCGTCGACGGTTTCGCAGCGGTGTGCCGGGTCGTTGGGGTCGAGTGCGGCTGGTTGTCGGCCGAGCGCACGCTGGACGTGGTGTTGGAACAGTTCGTAGCCGACGACCAAGTTGACCACCGGCCCCGACGACGTCTCACCGGAGGCGGC
>JACQZX010000042.1 GCA_016213665.1 Actinomycetota bacterium
AACGGCGAACCCGTCTTCGTCGAGGCCATTCGGCCGACCAACATCCCCGGCTGAACCAGAAAGACCGCGAGACTCATGCTCGAGGTCAGCCACGTCACCACCCGCTACGGCGCGATCACGGCCTTACATGACGCGTCGTTGGTCGTGCGCGAGGGCGAACTGGTGGCAATCGTCGGTCCCAACGGGGCCGGCAAGACGACACTGCTGAACACCGTGGCCGGTCTACTGAGGCCGGCCACGGGCAGCATTCTGTTCGACGGGTACGACATCACCGACGCCGAACCCGCCCGCCTAGTGCGCAAGGGCCTCGCACTCGTGCCCGAACACCGTCGTTTGTTCAAAGATCTCACGGTCGAGGAGAACCTGCGGTTGGCGGGTTGCACCGCCACCGGTCACGATCGTCGGCAGCGTCTGGAGGAGGCCGCCGAGTTGTTTCCGGTATTGCGGGCGAAGTGGACGACCTCGGCCGGTTATCTGTCGGGGGGCGAGGCACAGCAACTGGCGGTTGCGCGCGCGTTGATGAGCAACCCGAGACTGCTGCTACTCGACGAACCGACTCTGGGCTTGGCACCGACGATGGTCGACATCGTCTTCGATCTGCTGACACGGCTGCGCGATCAGGGTCGAACGATGCTGGTGGTCGAACAGAACGCAACCCGCGTTCTGCGCCTCGCCGACCGCGCCTATCTGTTCCGGTCGGGGCGAGTCGTAACCTCCGGCACCGGTGCACAACTGGCCGCCGACACGGAGCTGTTCGACACGTTTATCGGCACCGACGGCATCGGCAGCGCGACAAAGGGCACTGCACCATGACCAAGTTGCTGCAGAGCATCGTCGACGGTCTTGGCGTGGGCAGCACCTATGCCCTTCTGGCCCTCGGTATCTCACTGATTTTCGGCGTCATGCACCTGGTGAACTTCGCGCACGGCGAACTGATCACCGTCGGCGCTTACGCCGCCTACTTCTTCTTTCTGCGCGGCGGCAGCTGGTGGTGGATGCCGGTTGTAATCATCGTCAGCGCGATGTTGGCCTCCGTCGCCACCGAACTAGTCGCGTTCCGATGGGTTCGCAATGCGAGTCCGTTCACGTTGCTGCTCACCTCCTTCGCCATCGAGCGGCTCTCACACGCACTCTGGCAGATCCTTGTTTCACCGAAGCAGCGACCATTCCCCAAACCATCGTGGGTCTTCAATCAGTTCAAGCTCGGCGGTATCAACTTCGAGGTGATGGATGTCGTCACCATCGCCGTCACGGCGACGACGCTGCTGTTGACCGCCCTCGTGTTCAAACGAACGCTCTTCGGCATCAGCGTGCGCGGTGCGGCCGAAGACTTCGATGCCGCGCGGCTGATGGGCGTACGCGCCAACCGAGTCATCTCCGGCGCCTTTGCATTCGCCGGATTCCTAGCCGGCGTCGCGGCCTGCCTGATCGTGATGCGTAGCCCGGCAGCCGAGCCGAGCATGGGCTCAGACTGGTTGTTGAAGGCCGTCATCGCCGCCGTCATCGGTGGCCTCGGCAGCTTCACCGGCGCGGTCGTGGGCGGTTTGGTGCTGGGACTGCTGGAGACCCTCACCCGCGGTTATCTGCCCGACATCGCCACGGGTTGGGACAAGTTCTCCACCGCCGTTGTGTTCGTGCTCATCGCCGCCTTCTTCGTCATCCGCCCTGCGGGCCTATTCAAGGTTTCACACGCGGAGCGCGTCTGATGCCCGGTTTGGCGCGAATCTCGCGCAGCATGGTGGCAAGCGCGATGCTGATCGCGGTCGTCGCCGCGCTGGCAATGGCCTACACCAGCGGAGGTGGCGCCAGCCGCGATTCGCTGATCGCCGAGATGCTGAGCAACTTCATCCTCGTGCTCGGCATGCAGGTCTTCATCGGCAACACCGGTGTCCTCAGTTTCGGCCACATGGCATTCGCCCACATCGCCGCCTACGCGACCGCGGTGGTAGGCATACCTCTCGCAGCCAAAACCAAGTCGCTGCCCGACATACCGTTTGGGCTTGCCGATGTCGAATACGGACCGCTGGGCATGACTATCTTCGCGGTGGCAGTCACATTGGTCGTGGGTGCGATCTTCGGCATCGCGGTCTGTCGCGCGAGTGGACTGGCGCCGACGATGATCACGCTCGCCGCGCTATTCGTGGTCGAGCAGTTGGTCAAGAACTGGAAGGAACTCACTCGCGGTGCAGGTGGGCTCTCAGGGATTTCGCGACTCGAGGGTAACGGGTGGCTGTGGGTCGGTGCGTTTATCGCGCTGGTGGTCGCCCACCTCTTTCAAGAGACGCGCATCGGTCGCTTCGCCATCGCGACGCGCGAGGACGAGCTAGCAGCGCCGGCCCTTGGTATTCGACTGTTCACCGCTCGCTACGCCGCGTGGGTCGTCAGTATCGGACTGATCGCTCTCGGGGGTTCGCTGCGCGCCCAGTCGCTGGGGAGTGTCAATCCAAAACAGTTCACGCTCGACTCGGGCATCCTGATCTTGGTGATGCTCGTCGTCGGTGGTATGCGCACCGTCAGCGGCGCGGTGTTGGGCACTGTGTTGATAACCGCCGGCAACGAACTGTTTCGCCAGCTTGGCGACCCGCAGCGGCTCGACATCGAACGCTTCCCCGATCTCTTCCTCGGCGGGGCGATGCTGCTGGCCATGCTGCTGCGTTCCGGAGGCCTGCTCGGCGACCGCGATCTCGCTGGTTGGATGCGACGAAAGACGCATCGGCCGCCGCCGACACGGGCAGCGACCCGGCCGGCACCGTCACCGGCGGCGAACACCCTGGATGCCCGCGACGTCGAGGTGCACTTCGGTGGCTTCGTGGCACTCGACGGGGCCGGGCTCTCGGTGCGTCCGGGCGAGGTGGTCGGTCTCATCGGCCCCAACGGCGCCGGTAAGACGACGTTGTTCAACGTGATCACCGGCATCGTGCACGAGCAGGGCGGCACCGTCCATCTCGGCGAGCGCGACCTGACCTACTGCAAGCCCGTCGACGTCGCCCGCGCGGGCCTCTCGCGCACATTTCAGAACCTGCGACTGTTCAAGAATCTGAGCGTGCGCGAGAACGTTGCGCTGACCGCGCTGGTCGCAGCTCGCCATCGCCGACAGCGTGAGCAGCCCGACGTGGAGTTGCTGCTGGCCGACGCCGGCCTTACCGAGTTCGCAGATCGCCAGGCGGGCACGCTCGACTACGGCAACCAACGCCGCCTAGAGCTGGTACGCGCCGCCGCTCTGGCGCCGGAATTCCTGCTGCTCGACGAACCCACCTCGGGCATGAGCGACCAGGAGACGATGGCAATGGTCGATTCCGTGCGCGCGGTTGCGACCCACATCGGCGCGGGAGTGTTGGTGATCGATCACGATCTGGCGTTCATCACGCGCATCAGCGACCACATCGTGGTACTCAATGAAGGTCGCGTGCTCGCCGAAGGCACCCCGGCCCAAGTTCGCGCCAACCCGCTTGTGGCCGAGGCCTACCTCGGTTCCTCCGCCTGACCGCCCGGGCGGAAGCGCAAGTGCGCCACGACTCGGTACCTCACCTCGACATCGTCGGCCACGACGTTTACGCAGCGAGCGTGCCCCACACTGCCTACGACGAATTTCGAATGGTCGCGCCGGTGGCTTGGATCAACGAGACCGAGGCCAACGGCCACCATGGCACAGGGTTCTGGTCGCTCACGAGCCACGAACATGTCGTCGCGGTGCACAAGGACTGGCGCACGTTCTCCAGCGAGGTCGGCGGCACCGAGATCGAGGGACTGGAACACGACCCGGAGGCGCGCGCTGCCCGCCGAACGATGCTGGAAACCGACCCACCGTTGCATACCAAACTGCGCCAACTGGTGAACCCGGTGTTCAGCAAGGTCGCAGTTGAGACATACGCGGCCCACGCAGCGAAGCTGATCGATCTCGTCATCAGTGAGGCGTTGCGCGTCGGCACTCGCGATGGTCACATCGACGGCGTCCATGGAATCGCCAGGGAGTTGCCGATACGGATGCTCACCGGTTTGCTCGGCGTGCCCGACCAAGATGCGCCCCGCCTGTTCGAATGGGCGGACCAGATCGTGTACAACGCCGACCCCGACTACTCCCCCGCCGTCAGCGATCAGGTCGACACCGACCCTTATCGATTGCTTCCGTTCCGTAGTCCCGTGTCGCTGAAGGTGCTCGAATACGTGCAACGACTCTCGGCCGCGCGACAAGGTGCGACGGGCGGCGATGTTCTAACGGTGTTGGCCAACGCGCTCGTCGATGGTCGGCCGTTGACGGAACGTGAACAGGGAACGTTTTTTCTGCTGTTGTTGATCGCAGGTAACGAGACAACACGGCACTCGCTCGCCCACGGTCTGCTTGCGTTTGCCGAACACCCCGAGCAATTGCATCGCCTGCGCAGCGACCCATCGCTGCTCGAGACCGCCACCGAGGAGGTGCTGCGCTGGACGAGTCCGCAGCTGCACTTTCGGCGCACCGTCACTGTCAATACGGCCATCGGCGAGGTAGCAGTCGCGGCAGGCGACAAGGTGGTCACGTGGTACATGGCGGCCAATCGTGACCCGGCGTTGTTCCCCAATCCGCACACATTCGACATCGGACGCACGCCCAATCGGCACGTCACGTTCGGCGGTGGCGGTCCGCACCTGTGCCTCGGTCAGTGGATGGCGAGGCTGGAGGTGCGCTCGTTCCTGCAGACGCTCGTGGAAAAGGTGGAGCGAGTGGAATTGGCCGGTGAGCCACGGCGAGTGCGCAGCAACTTCATCAACGGCCTCAAGGAACTGCCGATTCGGCTGGTGGAGCGCTAGACCCCGTGCTGCCTAGACACCCGTACCGTAAGCGTGCACGGCTCGCAGTCGCACGACGGCGCGGCGATCGCTCACCATCACCGATCGGAACTCGCTCCAGTCAGGATGCTCGCCGGCCGCGGCGCGATAGAGGGTGATCAACTCCTCGACGGTGGCATCGTGCGGTTCGGCCGCCGGCGGCGTCACCCCTGCGTCGGCATCGATGACGACGTAACCCGAAAAGTCCTCCCTGCCGACGTAAAGCGAGGCACGCGCATCGCGTTGCAGGTTGAAGTACTTCGCGCGACCAGAGGTGACCGAGATGCGCACGATGCCGTCTTGACCCAGCGCGTAGGTGATGTTCGACAGTTGCGGTCGGCCGTCGCGTTTCTGTGTGGTGAGTACGCCGTTCTTGCGCTGGCCGATGAAGTCGAGTGCAGTCTTGAGATCCATGGGTTCAACAACCGGTTCCGGGTAGCCGGCATTCCCGCCGAGAAGTTCAATTCGCAGTCGCTGCGATGTAGCGATCGGGACGCACGAGTACGGCTCGTTCACCGTAGGTAGCCGTTGGCGCGACGACCACCGTGCGCCCGTCCGGCGACGAAAAGGAGGAATCGGATGCAACCCACACCCAGTCGTCGGGGAGTCGCTCGTCGAGGCGATCGGGTTGCGGCAGTTGATGACCGATCGGGAATCTGCCGCGCAGATCGAGACCAGGCAGTCGTGACCAGCGGCGCGGATCGGGTTGCATCGGGTCCGGCGCGTCGGTTTCGTCGGCGGCCAATCGGGCAAGCGTCCGGCCGGCCACAACCGACATCGCCACCACCGTCTCGGCGTGGGGGCGACGTTCCGATTCATAACTGTCGAGCAACTCCGCGGCTGACGACCCGCGCACGACCTCGGAGAGCTTCCATGCCAAGTTGGCGGCGTCGCGAACCCCGCTGCACAGTCCCTGCCCCATGAAGGGCGGCATCATGTGCGCCGCATCGCCGGCAAGCAAGACCCTTCCGTCGGGCCCCGCACGCCACCGATCGGCGACCAGCGCGTGGAACCGGTAGGGCACCGCCCGCACCAGTTCGCCGTTGCCGGGCGTGATACCCCACGGTGCCAGCAGTTCCCACACATCGAGTTGTTCGTCGCCCTGCAATCGGAACTCCCAACGGCGATGAGCGCCGTGCCCGGGAACAAACGTCGCCAGCCGTGTCGGATCGCAGACCTGTTGGATGATGGTCGGCAGCGGTGGCACCGGCTCTGCGCGCAGCAGCACATCGACTACGAGCCACTGCTCGTCGTAGCCGAGATCGACCAGCCCACTTCCGAGTTGCTCGCGCGTTCCTCCACCGCCGCCGTCACACGCAACCACGAACGCCGCGTCGTCGAGCAACGCCGTCGGATCGGTGACGTTCGACGCCAGCCGGACATCGACTTGTGAGTACCTATCAAGGCCGCGCCGCAACATCGACTCGATCTCTGGTTGCAGAAAGACGTAGTCCTCGTACCAGCCGAGCAACGGCTCGCGGACGAAGCCCTCGAAATTGAACAGACGTCGGCCGTGACGATCGACGTATTCCATTCCGTCCGAGACGGTGAGCAACTGGTGCAGTTCTGCCTCGAACCCGCACTGCTGCCACACGCGGGCGACCTCGGCATCGATGTGGCAGGCGCGGGGCTGCGAGTAGGGCAGCGTGGATCGCTCGTGCACGATCGTGCGCAAGCCGTGCAACCCGCAGAGATTGGCAAGCGTCGCTCCGGTCGGACCCAAACCGATGATTGCCACGTCGTAACGTTCGGAGTCTTGGCGTTCGGGGTCGGAGCGTTCGGAGTCGGAGTGCTTTGCCTCAACGCTCATTCCGGAGCCGTTGACTCCCACTGCGTCGTACCCCAGGTAACAGCCAGCAGCGTGGCGTCGTTGCCCACGGCCGCTCCGTGCCAATGTCGTTCGTTGGGCGGGCAGACGACGAGCGCTCCGGGAGCGATGCGAACCTCGCCATCGGCCACGGTGCCGACGCGTGCGTGGCCCCGCACCACGAACAACTGTTGCCCGCCCGGGTGGAGGTGCCAGAACGTAACAGCACCGTCTTTGAAGTGCACCAACGCCGTATCCGGCTCGGCGTCGGTCGGTGTCGCGTGCAACATCTCCAGTTCGACGGTGCCAGTGAAGCGTCCGCCATAACTGACGCTCTTGTCACCATCGTTGACGACCTTCATCGCGTCAGTTCCTGTCGGTCATCGCTCGACGACCGGGTTGCGCATCGTGCCGATTCCTTCGATCTCGGTCTCCAACACGTCTCCACCATGAAGAAATCGCTGCGGGTTGCGCGCTTCTCCAACCCCTCCCGGCGTGCCAGTCCAAACAAGATCACCAGGCTGGAACGTGATGTAACGGCTGAGCCATACCACGAGCGCCGGAACATCGAAGATCAGGTCGCTGGTGTTGCTGTGCTGCATTACCTCGCCGCTCAGCCGACCCTCCAACTCGAGTGCGTCGGGGTTGGCCAACTCGTCGGTCGTGACCAGATACGGCCCGATCGGGCCGAAAGTGTCGTAGGTCTTGGCGATGGTGAACTGCTTCACCGGCAACCGAAACTGTTCGCCACGATCGGAAACATCCTGCCCAGCAGTGACCCCGGCCAGGAAGCTCCACGCGTTCTTGCGTGTCGCCTCCTTGCACACGCGCCCGAAGACGATCACCAACTCGGCTTCGTAGTCGACCTCGGTGCGACCCGCAGGCACGATGATCTCGTCGAAGGGACCACACACGCAGTTCTCCATCTTCCCGAACAGGTGCGGTTCCGTAGGCAGTTCGCGGCCGCTCTCGAGGGCATGTTGCTTGTAGTTGAGCGCAACACCGAAACCTTTCGGCGGCCGTGGAACCGGCGCACCCAGCCTGGCTTCCACCAACCCGGGCCAATCGGCAGCCTTCGCGGTGCTTGCAATCGCGCGCAAGGCATCGTGATTGTCGAGATCGCTGAGCAACATAGGATCGCTCGTCAATCGGCCACCACTTGCTCGCTCAACGTCGACGACGCACCCATCGACCACGATCGAGGCCCGCCCCTGGTAGTTGGCCAAACGCATTGTCCGCTCCCCTCGACGCAGCAATCGCTGCTGGTTAGTTGCCCGCAGCGGGGAACCACATGTGAATCTGGCCCGTGCCGGCAGCGTTTTCGTAGTCGCTGAACGCCTCGCCGCGCGCGTTCCACGCGGGTCCACCGAGCGCGGCGGCCAGGATCACGTAATGGGCGAAGCGCCCTTCCGGCGTGAACTTGCGGAACTCGGGAAAGTTCGCCAGCACGGCCGCGTGATCGCCCACCTCGAGCCATTTGATCACGCGCTCGTCGGCGCCACGGTGTTCGGGACTGAACACGTCGGCCGGGTCGGCACCCTCGTGCAGCCGCAATTGGCTCAGCGGCCAGAACTTGTGCGACAAAGCGCCGCTGGCGATCACGACGACGCGCCGATCCGAGCGGCGAATCGCCTCGCCGAGCACCTCCCCGAAGGTGACCATGTCTTCGAATTCGGCGGTCTGACAGGTGCTGATCGACATCCACTTCTCGTCGCGTTGAAGGAAGGGCGTGAGATAGACGGTGGCGTAGTGGAGCGGCAAGTACGGATCATCATTGGCATGCACCCACGTATCCGTTCGCTCACCGGCAACCTCCGCGATCAAGTGCGCAAGTTCCGGATCGCCGGGCATGTCGTAAGGCATCTGCGGATTCCCGCGCGGCAGCTCGCCACTGGTGAACTTGCCCTCGCGCCGTTCGTGCGCGGCGACAACCCACTCGAAGGTCGTGAACCAGTGTGTGTCGAGGATGATGATGGTGTCGGGCTTCAGCGGGTCGATCCGCTCTCGGCGCATGCGATGCAGGCCATCGACTATCGAAAAATCGCGGCCATGATTGAGCTCGAGGCGAACCACTTCCGGCAGAACAAGCGGCGGTACATGCGCCACGATTGCGGAACCAACGATTTTACCCACGGTTGCATCCCCTGATCGGTTGGACCCTGCCAATCTACACTTCGGGTAGTAATCGCGGTTCAGTTGGTCTCGCGCACCGGTGTTGCCTTCGGTGACAGCACCCCTGCGATGAAGAAGGCGACGGTACCGATCATCGCTGGAACGCCGACCACGTTGTAGGCGACGAGCGTGCCGCCGCCGATTTCGTCGTCGCTGAGGGCAACCATGTAGCCAACGTACGATCCGAGCAGGACAACTGCACAGATTGCGGCGATGGTGAACCGGTGTCGGCGCACGTCGCGCTCGGCAGCAGTTACGTTCAGCGCCCGCGCGAGCTTGGCGAATCGCGCCACGAACAGCGCCGCTGCAACGACTAGCAGACCAAGGCCTGCAAGCGGTACAACTCCAGTGAACACGCTGAAGACGCCGAGCGAGGCCAGCACCGTCGGTGCGGCCACTAGGGTGAAAGCGGTAGAACGAGCTGACATTACGGACTCCAATCTGTAACGGGGAACGGTAACGACAAGATCGAATGAGGTGCGCGCCCACGCTGCTGGTGCACCACGATCGGCCAGAAGGTCGGCGAAGTGCTGCTCGAGATCGGGTCGGAACTCACGTCGGAACTCCGCCGGATAAAGGCCGACCAATGCTCGATACAGACCTGCCCCATAGCTCATGGTCACGTCAACCCTGGGCGCAGATTTCGGCGGGTGCGGGCGGCGAGGACCGAGAGCCGATCGGCTTCAGCTGCGCACACACTGCGGCCGAGGCCGCTGAGTTCATAGTAGCGCCGGCGAGCGTCGTCGCCGCTTGTGGGCCGCCGCGCGACTTCCTTGACAAGACCAAGCCCGACAAGTTTCTTGAGTGTGCCGTAGAGGGTGGCCGGACCCATGCGTACCAGCCCATGCGATGATTCCTCGACGGTCTGCATGATCACGTAGCCGTGCAGTTCTCCACCGCTCAGCGCCGCGAGGATGTGGAATTGTGCCAATGGGAGCGGCAGGTATTCCTCGGGGTCGGGGACCGAGGTCACTCGGGTCATGGCGACATTCTATATCATTAGACGATAGAGCGTCAAGTGATAGAGACTGGCAATTACTACGTCGCGAGCAGCGCCTTGACGGTCTCAGCCAGCGGTGCGCGGAAGTCGCGTAACATCGGATAACCGGCACTGCGCAGCACGGAATTGTCGAGCACGCTGTTCGGTGGCCGCGGTGCGGGGCGTGGCGGCTGCAACTGTGCAGTGGTGATCGGTTGCACAATTGCGGGATCCAACCCCATTGCGGCCACAACCTCCTGCGCGAACACGAGCCACGAGCACGCTTCTTGGTTGGTGGCGTGCACAATCCCGCTCATTCGATCGAGCGCTATTCGCCGCAGCAGCGGTGCCAGGTCGTGGGTGAACGTCGGGTTGCCGATCTGGTCGGAAACGAAATTGAGTTGTTTGCGCTCGTGAGCGAGTCGTATGACGGTCTTGACCACGTTGTGGCCGTTGCGGCCCACCACCCATGAGGTGCGCACGACCGCGGCATCGGCACCGAGGGCGAGGGCCTCGCGCTCCCCGGCCAGCTTGCTGCGACCGTAAACGCTCTGCGGATTGGTCGCATCGGCCTCGTGATACGGGCGATCGAGCAAGCCATCGAAGACGTAGTCGGTACTGAGGTGAACGAGGTGCGAGTCGGAACGATTGCAGGCCTCGGCAATCCAGCGCACGGCAGTTCCATTGGTGTCGTAGGCACGCGGGCGATCTGACTCGCAGGCATCGACCGCAGTCCATGCCGCGCAGTTGACGACGACATCAGGCTGCAACGAGGTCACGGCACCGAGAACTGCAGAGCGCGACGAAATATCGAGGCCCGCCCTGTCGAAGGCGAAAACCTCGTCGCCAGCCTCGGCGCACACCGCCACCAGATCGACACCCAGTTGGCCGCCGGCGCCGGTGATCAATATGCGCACAGCAGCAACCTCACTTCCTGCCGGCCTTCAACGGCTCCCACCACGCACGGTTGTCTCGATACCACGCGACGGTCTCGGCAAGAGATTGTTCGAACGATCGCTCGATTCGCCAGCCGAGCGCGCTGACCTTGTCGATGTTCACCGAATAGCGCCTGTCATGACCAAGTCGATCGGCGACGGGCTCGACAAAACTCTCGTCGCGCCCGCACAGCTCGAGCAACTTGTAGGTGAGTTCGCGGTTGGTTAGTTCATGATGAGCACCGATGTTGTAGACCTCGCCGACGACACCCTCGTGCAACACGAGGTGGGCGGCACGGTTGTGGTCTTCGACATGGATCCAGTCGCGTACGTTGGCGCCGTCGCCGTAAAGGGGTACCTTGCGCCCGTCGAGCAGGTTGGTTGTAAACAGCGGGATGACCTTTTCCGGGTACTGATACGGCCCGTAGTTGTTGCTGCAACGCGTGACCACCACCGGCAGTTGGTGGGTCGTGACGTAGCTGAGCGCGATCAGGTCACTGCCTGCTTTGGCCGCGCTGTAGGGCGAGCGGGGTGTCAGCCGATCGGTTTCGCTGAACGAGCCAACATCGATGCTGCCGTAGACCTCGTCGGTGCTGATGTGCAGAAACTTCCCGACGCCTACCTGGCGGGCAACATCGCACAACACGTTGGTGCCAAAACAGTTGGTGCGCACGAAGGCGTACGGGTCGGCGATACTGCGATCGACGTGGGTCTCGGCAGCGAAGTGCACGACCGCGTCGTGACCGGCCATGCTCTCCAACACCGCGTCCTGGTCGCAGATGTCGGCGTGCATGAATCGGCAACGACGATCGTCGAGCAGATCGCGGATGCTCGCCATGTTGCCCGCGTAAGTGAGCGCGTCGAAGATCGTGACCTCGTCGTCGGAGTTGGCGAGCACCCAACGCACATAATTCGAGCCGATGAAGCCGGCAGCGCCGGTGACGAAGAGCTTCATGT
>JACQZX010000041.1 GCA_016213665.1 Actinomycetota bacterium
TCAGGTCGAGGCCCGTGAAACGCAAGGTGGTCACTCCTCGGTCTGACAGTTCTTTCACCACCTTGACGAGATCTGTCACCGACCAACCGAGCACCGTGTGCGGTGATGGTGCGTGCGAGTCGACCGGCGTGACACGGATCATCGTGCCAGCAGAACGGACCACCTGAGGTCACACCGCGCGGACTTGTATATACTTATGTATATGGGCACACTCAGTACCGCCGACATGGTGCGATCGCTTCGATTGCGCACCGAATTGTCGCAACACGAGTTCGCGTTGCGCGCCAACATGTCGCAATCAGCCATCTCGAACTACGAGAGCGGCCGAAAGATTCCTTCGCTCCCAACGCTGGCTCGGCTGGCAGCAGCGGCCGGCGGCACCCTCGACGTTTCATTTTCACCGGGTCGTTCTTCGAGGGCGGCAACTTTGGCGGCGTTGCGTCGAAAGCGCGATGCCATCACGGCGGCATGCCTTCGTCACGGAGCCACACGTCCACGTGTGTTCGGTTCGGTTGCAAGTGGAAAGGCCCGCGCCAACTCCGATATCGACCTTCTCGTCGACCTCGCACCGGGCCGCACGCTGTTCGACGTAGCAGCGCTCCATGACGAGCTCGTGGAATTACTCGGCCACGACGTCGATGTACTCACGTCCGGCGCCATCCGCGGAACACTCTCGCGGGTGGCGGACGAAGCAGTGCCGCTGTGAGAACAGGCGAGCAACGCCTCGCGGACATCCTTGCTGCGACAGTCGATGCGTCGCGCTTGGTTGAGAACGGCCATCAACGGTTCTTGTCGGACCCATTAATGATTCGTGCGGCGAAAAACATCATCAGCGAGGTTGGCGAATCAGCGAAGGGCATCGACGACACGTTGCTCAACGCGATACCAGGTGTGCCCTGGAAGGCCGTCAAAGGTATGCGCGACAAGGTGGTCCACGACTACCCCGAGCTAGATCTTGAGGTCTTGTGGGAGACGCTCGCCCATGGATTGCCCGTCATCCATCACGCCATCGTCGAGCACAACAAGAAGCCGACACGCTGAAGGCTGGCGAGGCAACCAGTTCGCGCGAAGGTGTCCGGCACCCTTTCCTCTTCGAGTTGTTGGGTTAGGCGGTCGACGACTCCATTTCATTGCGCAGGGTCGAAGTACGGCCGGTCGCCGGCGACCGTCACACGCTCCATGGTCCGCACTGCCGGGAAGTAGTCGCTGGCGGCGTAGTGCTGGCAGCTGCGGTTGTCCCAGAACGCGATGGAGTTAGCAGCCCAGCGGAAGCGGCACTGACGCTCGGGCACGGCGGCCTGCGCGTACAGATGGTCGAGCAGCCAGCGGCTCTCGTCCGATGACAGTCCATCGATGTGCGAGGTGAAGCCGGTGTTCACGTATAGCGAGCGGCGACCCGTCTCGGGGTGTGTGCGCACCACCGGATGGTGTTGGGGTGGATACTGCTCGTGCAACTCCGCCGCGCTCTTACCCAACAGCTTGGCGAACACGCGGGCGATGTCGTGGGTAGCCGTGAGCGTGCACACCCACTGCTGCATCGCGGGAGATAGCGACTCGTAGGCCAACTCCATGTCGGCGAACAGCGTGTCGCCTCCCACTGGCGGTACCTCGATGGCACGCAACACCGAACCCAGCGAGGGCGCCTCGCGCCAGGTGACGTCGGAGTGCCAGTTGTTCTCGCGACCCCGCGACTCCGGGCCATGCGTGATGCGCAGCACTTCCGGGTGCGGCGAGGACTTCGGCGTTGCGGGATGGATCTCCAGCTCGCCGAACCGGCGAGCGAACGCAATGTGCTGCTCGACGGTGAGCGGCTGATCGCGGAAGAAGATCACCTTCCATCGCAGCAGCGCTCCGCGAATCTCGGCGATGGTCTCGTCGCTCAACTCCTCGCAGAGGTCGACGCCGTGCAGCTCGGCACCGATGGTGGGTGACAGCGGCTGCTCAACCAGCGTGGATGCGGGCGACGTGAAGCTGGTGGTCATGGACGAACGCTAGCGCTCGCCGCGATCGGTCACAGCCGGAGAGATCGCCTCTCAACGCAACCGTTCCTGCCGCGAAGTCGGGCACCGTCGACGTGCCCGGCGTTGGGTGCGGGGTACCATTGGGTCGTGACCAACGCCGCCGAGACACTGCTGGAGCAAGCGCTGACGCTCCCGGTTGAGGACCGAGCACTGCTCGCCTCAGGTCTGCTTGCGAGCCTTGACTCGGAGTCTCTACCGGAGGCCGAAGTTGAGCGGGTGTGGTCGGCCGAAACCGAACGCAGAGCGATGCAGCTGAAGTCGGGCGAGGCCGAACTCGTGACGTGGGAGCACGTGCTCCAGCGCGTCGACGAACGTCGCTCGCAGTAACCGACAGCGTGAGCCTGCCGTACTCGCTGCACGCGCTCGCCGAAGTCGACGTCCTCGGCGCGTGGGAGTGGTACGAGCAGCAACAACCTGGCCTCGGCGATCGCTTCGTCACGGCGGCCGGCGCGGCGATTGAGCGGGCTGCTCGTTGGCCGAATGCCGGAGCACCTGCGATTCACGACGACATCGGCGACGTCATCGAGCGACGAGTCGCGACCGCCGGATTCCCGTACGCCGTGCGCTACCGCGTGACCGACGAACA
>JACQZX010000039.1 GCA_016213665.1 Actinomycetota bacterium
CACGGGGCCGGCCGCGTTCTAGGAACGAAGGGCGTTGCCCAGGCTCAGTTGCAGTCGCCCCGACCGCGTCGGCGACTCGACGATGAACGGCAAGACGTCAGTTTCCGAGCCCTCGGCTTGTTGGTCGACAACGACAGTTGTTGTGGGCGGCTTCGGTTGCCCGCGAGACGACACCAAGAGTCCAACGCCAGCAGCAGCGAGTGCGCCGGTGACCACGAGCACAATGCGAAGTCTTCGCGAGCGTGGAGGTTCTCGATGGCGACCGAGCGCACTGGAGGAGTCGCCAATCATGTTTGACAACGTAATCCCGTCGTGCCCTCGACAACACCAGGGCTACCAGCCAACAGGCCGACCAATCGGCGGACCATCACGACCCTACGGACCCAAAAAAACAAACGGTCCAAACCCTAAAACGCAGGTTCAGACCGTTGTCGATGTCCCGACAGAGGACATGGAGCGGACGACGAGATTCGAACTCGCGACCCTCACCTTGGCAAGGTTCCTGGCAGTGTGCGACGAATTTGTGTGTCTGACCAGGGACGATACGCGACAACGTGTTGGAAAACACCCGCGAAGTGAGGGTCAGAAACGTGTGGGTGAGGGTCGCGTTCTGCGATACGAATCGGTACGTATCGGTCGATTCGAGTTGACGCATTCGCTCCCACGTAAGCGACAGAAAGTTCACCCACAGCCCGGCGCTCCGCAGCGTCCACGATCTTCGCAACACCGTCCGCAACTCTCTTCTCGGTGACTTCGTCGCTCAGTAGTGTCCGAGGAATGCGGAAGGCACTCCAACTCCTGGCCGGGTTACTGCTACTCGCAGTGCCTATCGGCGTCATGCTCTTCGCCCCGCGATCGGTCGGTCGCTGGTTCAGCGATCTCGAACAGGACACAGCTGTCGCGACAATCGGCGCGGCGGCAATCATCTCGGTGCCGGTGGTCACCTACTGGACAAGTCGAGTCCTAGAAGGGCGGCGCGCTGTCGAGGCCGCAACACGTTCAAAACGGGTCGAGCTCTACGAGGAGTTCTTCGCATTTTTGGGCGCATGTTGACGTCCGGGTCCGTGCAACGTGGCCCTAGCGAGAGCGAGACAGTGAGCTTCCTGACGCAGATGACGCCTCGCATGATGGCCCATGCTTCCAACGACGTCGTCAAGAGGTGGGGGAAGATTCGCGTCGGGCCCGCGGACAGCGTCGTTCCTGGAATTCCTTTGATGTTTGCATGGGAGGACCTCATGAAGGTGATGCGGAAGGATCTGGGGCACTCAAGCTTCGGCCTCCAAAGACGAGGTCTTCTTCGGCTCTTCGTGAACGACATCGACTCTTTCGGTCGGCAGCCACCCACGGCACCAAGTGCTCATGACCAGCGTTGACACGTTCAAGACGCGTCAGACCATTCACTCGACATGGCACCTGCGCGCACGATTCTACGATACAAGGATCACACCACGGGTCACATTTGTGAACTTGCCGCAGGGTGAGGGCGGCGCCGACCGCCTCGGCGCATTATCACTCGGCTGTGTCAGAACGAGTTGGCATGAATCTGTGCGGGCCGACGGACTCGAACAAAGCTTGTCGGAACGGTTGCTGCCAATCGCTTTGGACTGCGGGTTCGAGAAATGCCAAACCGCTTCCGGTGATGAGCACGACGTACTTCGTAAAGACATCGCCCAGTGTGTCGATGCCGTGGTCGAGGTCCTCAAAGGTCGGCGAATCAACGATGCCGCGCGAGTCGATGTGCGCAATCGTCCGGTCGGCGAGCTCAGTGACTTTGCGGGCTGCTTCAGCAAGCCGGTTGATGTCGACCTCAATAGCGGCGATGTCCAGCTCACCGTTGGAATCTGCCCAACTTTCGTCCCATTCCGCGCACCCGTGTTCCAGCCAATCGGAGCGCGCCCACTCCCGAGGATCATCGTCGTGAGCGTATCGTGCAATGTAGTACGCACGCGAGATAGTGCCGGGGTTCGCGACTACGTCCTTGAGCAAGAGAGCCAGCGACACCGTGCGACGATCGCCGGTCGGGTCGGCCAATCGTCTAGTGGCCATGGCCGCGGCAGCGATGTATAGCTGGGTGTAGTGGTCAGCAAAGACTCCGTCCTTATCAACGAGCATCAGCGCGGCCGTCATCTGCCGCCACATCGCCCGATGATGGTGGAGCCAGAGCAGATGATGTTCGATTTCGCGGGTGTGTCGCTGCCACCGAGCCAGCTTCAGATTCGTGTCGTCCACCACGCCCTCGAAAAGTAGCGGAAGCGTTGCCGCCCCTGGACGCTTGACATGTACGACACCCCGGGTTGACCTATTCGACCCACGGCGGTACGAGGTTCCCCGCGCGGATCGCCTCCAACGTTTCACTCCAATCGTCCGGCGGAGGGAGGCTGTCAATTGTCTGCTGCAGCATCCCGATCGGATCGCTGGGGTGATCGATGAACCAGCGAATCACAGGTTCGATTAGGTAATGAGAAAAGTGATATTCGGCCTGCTCGGCTTGTCGGAGCTCCACTTGCTCAGGAGCGTCTCCATGGACGGCTATAGACCGAAGGTCATACCAGCGGCTGACGTCATGCCATTGCGAACATCGCCACAAGTGCGACTCCTCACCGAGTGAGCGGAGCTGCTTAAGGAGACGACTCTCATTTGGTCGAATGTAGAGATACGCGCAGATGGGGCTGTCGCGACCACAGCCGGCCTCGCCTGCGCCCTCACACGTGAACCACGTAACGTGTCGAACAAGGGTCAGCGTTTGTGCGCTGCGAATCGTCGGGTCAAGCAGCATCGCTTCCATCGCTGAAATGATTCCGATGAGCTTGAGGTCCGGCCGATGTTCGGCCGCAGCTCTCGAATACAGACGAGTGGCGAGTACCGCGCGCGCCGCGCCTTCACTCGAACTCGGGTCAGCGAGCGACGCGCTGAGATACTGAAATGTGGCAGATTCGTCCCAGTCGCGTCGGCTCCGCTCACTGAACGTCCACCCTGCGTGCTTGCCACGATTTGTAAAGCCGACAGCCGAGTCTCGTCCAGACAGCACATACTCGATGTAAGCCTGGTAGAGCTCGCCAGGAAGCGAGAACCATGTAGTTCGATCACGCGTTTGTGATTGCTGAAACAAGCGCAAAACATCGAGTGCCGCGCGTACCTCATCGAGGGCATCATCCGCAGCGTTCTCAACATCTCTGCGCTCGACTTCGGCAATGGCTCCGTCGGTCGCCGCTTTCATGACTTCCGAGATCCTCTCGCCGTGCACGCCCGATGTTCCGCCGCGAATGGGAGTCGCCGCGATTAGTGACGGGCCGTCAGTACCCGGATGAAACGTCACCCTGCCGACTTGCCACGCTGTCGGCACCCTCAGGCTCGGAACAGGGAATAGGTACCGCCACGGCTGATCAGGCACGGTGACCAGTCTCGCTGCGACGACACCGAATCGTCGACAAACTGGTGGACAGCGTCTTGATGACTCTGACGGAGCCAGTTGGTGAGCCTAAGCAGAACTGCGGAATCAGCCGTAGCGCTGCCACCGCCCGCCTCACCTGCAACACTGCGGCCATGATCCTGCGCGACCGGCCCAGCGTCATGATCTCCTCTACCATCGGAGAGTTAGAAGCCGAACGCACACAGATCGCCGAACTTCTTGAGGCGGCCGATCTCGCTGATGGCTGGTTGTTTGAACTACACGCAACTGCGGCTGGTCAGCCCGCCGAGGCCCAGTACCTTGACATGGCGCGGTCGTGCGACATCTACGTCGTGATCGTTGCGGCCCAGAGATCCGAGGCCACCGAAGCCGAGTACCACGCGGCTTACCTAGACAACCCTCGCAAGATCATGCCGTTCTTCATCGGCGAATTCGCGGACGCGACGGCCCAATTTCGGTCGCTCATCGAGGCGCGGCACGTACGCGTGCACCGACACGGTCTGGATGAGCTCGCAGCCGCCGTCGTCGCGGCAATTACAGAGCACATCTGTTCCGGCGAAATCGTTCGGCCAACATTACTTGCCAGTGTCGACGAGCGACTACGGCGCTCTGAGCGCGCAGTCATGACCTCCATGCCAATCGGCTTCGTTCCGATGGTGAGTGCGAGCCCTCGTACGCATGATGAGGAGGGCGCCGCCGAGCCACGGCCAGCAACGTGCTTGCCCAGTGACGTCCAGCGAATCGTGCTCGAAGGACTAGGTGGAGCAGGCAAGTCGTATTCCGCGCTAGCCGTGCTGCGTAGTGCGGCGGGCAACGATCGGCTGCCTATCGTGATCCAGCCGATGAACAGCGCTTCGTCGATCGAAGACCTTTCAACCGCGGCGTTGGAAGCCGTTCGGTTCTTTCCTGGGACGGCGCTGCTGCATCAACTTGCGCACAAAGGACACATCGGCATCGTTGTCGATGGTGTGGACGCGCTAGCCCTCAGCGACCGGAGGATCTTCCTCGACGATGTGGACCGTTTCGCAACGCAGTTCCCACGCTGTCTGATTGTCTGCTGCGTTCGTAGAACTCTGCCTGAGGAACTGCCTTCGTTCAGCAGGTTCATGCCCGCGCCGTTGTCTGACGAGCAGGTGGCCGACATGTTCGCCGCTCTAGATGTTCCACGGGTGTCGAGCTTCCCAAAGCAAGTCGAAGATCTCGCTCGATGGCCGTTGTGGGCGTGGGCGCTCATCGAGGTCGGGACGACCGCGCCGACCGGGCTCGTCCTTCTTCAGCAGCTTCTTGACCACCGCATCACGACCTCCGGTTCGTACTCGCCGGTGGAACGCGACCTCCTCACACGCGCTGCGGGGCAGCTCGCATTCGATGCCTGGCCAGCAACATCGCTGTCGGCCGTCAGAGCCCTAGATGTATTGCAAGCGTGGGCCGCAACATCGTCGATCATGGGGCGCTTCGTCGTTCCACCTGCGGAGACAGTCCTTCAACGTCTCAGTGCGGCCGGAATAGTTCAGCTCACGCCGGACGTTGCGATGGCACACCCGTTGTTCGCCACATACTTAGGAGCGCAGCACGCTGCAACGGTCGGACCGATGACGGACGCCATGGCGAACGATCCGGAATTCGCGATCTTCACTGCCGCGTTAAGCGACGCACACGACGACAAAGTTGGAATCCTCCTTCGCCACGGTCCCGTCGGCCAGGCACGGTACATGAGACTGGTTCCGGAGATGCCCCGCGAGGCCACACCGGATGACGCGGGCGCATTCACCGCTGCCGTTGCCGTACTCACGGGCAAGAACCTTCAGTGCATCGTCACCCAGGAGTGGACTGCGTGGCGTGAGTCAACCGATTCAACCATAGCCACGATCGATGATGTGGGCAGTTGGCTCAACGATGCAAACGTTGTCTTCGTAGCCGGGAACGCATTCACGCGGCGAACTCCCGTCGACATTGCGGCGATGGAGTCGCTAGCTGACTTCAAGGAGCAGATCGGCCGGCAGCGACCGAACGGGCCGGCTTTCGATCGTCCAAGCACTAAGGAGCTCAAGGCACTTCGCAAACTGGCGCGGCTGGACCTTGACGAGCTGATGATGCAGGCCGGCGCGGATTGGCGGCGCGAGTGGCGGCGACAAGCAGCGGCAATGAAGGTCGACATGATCGCGGAGATCGCCATCGACGACGGCGAGCCACAAATCACCGCTATCGAGCGTTGGCCGGATGACCCTCTCATCCGCATCCGATGGGGCGATTCCGCCAGCGTGACTTGGACGGGAAAGGAGCAAGTGGCCGGCATGTGGGGACTCCAACCATTGGCCAACTTTCTCGATCCCGGGCGAGACTCTCGCATCTACGAAGATGTCGCCCGACAAGTCGAACAGGCGCTCGGCTGCAGCTTTAGCTCGCAATCGTGGAGCCGACCAGAGCTGGTGGCGGCCTGGGCATGGTGACGGACCTCGAACGACTGATCTGGGCCGCCGCGGAGCCCTTGCGGGCGACAAGGTTTGCTGCAGTGCTGCAAAACGCGCGGCGGTCCGACGGGGACGCGCTGCTGCCAAGTCCCGACGGCGCGCTTCAAGGCATGGAGCTGTCATTTGATCCCGCAATTCAGCGAACGCTCGGCGGGGCGGTGTTGGAGTCGATAGTGCACGGCACACCTCCGCGCGTTGACGACGAGTGGTACCGATGGAACCTCGCGGCCAAGAAGGCGGTCACTCGCTTTGCTGCAAAGTGCTGGGCCGGAATCGACGCCGACCGCCGCCGCGTCTTCATCGATACGGACAACCTTCAGCCGATTTTCGGACAGGACACCCTGTTCGACCTCAGAATGGATACGCCTGGCCCACACCTATTTTTTGAAGGGTTGAGCGATGAGCATGCACGCGCAGCCCTGAGAGCGGTCTACGAGGCGGCGCGTGCCACACCCGCGTATGAGACCGCACTTCACGCCGACCGACGACTCGACCGGTCGCGCGAACTTCTTCTCGCGTGGGCGCTTCTCGCGCAAACGACGACCGACGAGCTACGCGCACAAAACGGGCTAACGATCGAGGAGGCGAAATCTCGATCGCTCCAGATTGTCAAGAGAGCGTACGAGGGGACACCGGTCGAGGAGATAGCGCAGGCGTTCCGCAGGTACAACCGACTTGTGCAACACATCGTCTGGTCGATTCTGGGGCTGGCGGAGATGATCCCTAGCACCCTAGTGGTGACAGACCCCGTCGGCACGATGCGGTCCACACGAGATGCCGATGGCAGTCCCTTCATTCGGCTTACCTCATCCGACGCGAGCAAAGTGTTCTTGAGACCAACGCATCCAGTGTGGCTCGCAACAGGAACCCCACTAGATGGTCTACATATTGTCGTCGGTTACACGTTCCACTTCGCGGGAGGCGCGTCGTGCGACCTCAGCCTCATCCCTATTAGATGGTCGGCCGGAATGTGGCCGTAGCAGTTGGCACGCGTTCAGATTTCCACCTCCCATCTGGCGTGAATCTCTCCCCGAAGGTCAGCCATCATCTGGTCGCACAGTTGCGAATAAGACAAATCCCCACGGACCATTTTGGACAGCAACCAACCGAGCTTGGTTGTCATCGCCTCTATGCTCATGTCGTACGCGGGAATCGCTAGGCCCTCTTGCGCTAGTCGAAATCCAGCGTCGTTGGCCTGAAACGTGCTGCGTCCATTTGGTGCTTGAGTCGTAACAACGACGGGAACTTTCCGAGCTTTTAAAAGGCGGAAAGGTTCAAAGAGAGTATCGCTGACATCTCCAGCACCGTACGCACGGAGGACCAATGCCCTCACGTCACTCGCTAGAACCGACTCGAGGACCTCGGCTGACATGCCTGGGAACGCGGTCAACGAAGCTATACGCATGTCAAATTCGGGTTCGCACAACAACTCCGCACGACGGAACGCAAGTGGGTAACGGTGGGTAGACAAGTATGAGTTGTGGCGGACCAGGCTGGTCTCGTCAATATCGACGATTCGCCCAATACGGCCGATGCTGTTCGAGGCGAACGATTGAAACGCGTCATATGCGAATTCGGAGTTCTTCTTGACGCGAGTACCCGGCAGGATCTGACTTCCGAAGACCGCAACGACTCCGCGTATTGGAGGATGCGATCGCTGACGGTTCCAGGTGGCAATCCTGAGCGCGTTCTCTAGGTTTAATTGTGCGTCCGAACCAGGAATCCCTGCTGGCACCTGCGACCCCGTAAGCACGATGGGCTTACTTGGGTTCAACAGGGCGAATGACAGGGCAGCGCACGTGTATCCCAGGGTGTTCGTGCCGTGGGTGATTACGAATGCGTCGAACTCATCGTAGTTTTCCCCAATTGACGTAACTAGATCACACCACAACGCAGGTGTCGCGTTCGAACTGTCAATGTCAGCGACCGCCAGAGTGTCTACCGAAATGTCGACAGCAAGTCGAGCGTTCAGGTGAGCAACAGTAGGCCCGAGCAGTGATTCCAAGCCCGCCGTGTTAGGCAGGACGCTTCCGCCATATGCCAGCTTTGATACCCGACCGGCAATTGTTCCGCCGGTGGTAAGAAGCAGAATACGGTGCGAATCAGCCACAGGACATACCTCTCAAACCTGGCCGACCCCACCGGCGACACACTCCCGAAAGTTGTCGCGAACTCAATCCAAGTGACCGTCCGACGCAGCGCATTCTCTTCACTACCGATCACGCTAGGCGATCGCTGTCGAGGTGCGGAGCGGTGACTCCCTAGGTTTCGGCCGCGCCCATCACCGTTTTCGCCGTCCCGGTAGGTGAGAGGCGAGCGACCGCGGATACCATCTTGTCGCAAGGGGGTTGCTCGTGCCGAGGCAGCTTGTAGGCGGCGCATGGTGAGATCGTCGGACGACCACATGTCTCTTGTGCGTCGCGAACGGCGGGTGCACCGAAAGGGAACACCGGCGCGGCCAGTTCAGCGGCGCACTGCCCGACATGCCGAGATGTGGGGACGTCTGTAATGCGCGTGTTCTTCTGCCACAAGAGCCACGAAAAGCCGTTGCTACGAGAACTTCGCGGTTACCTTCCACCATGGCTCACCACTTGGGTGGACGAAGACCAGTTGCTAATTGGCTCGGTTCTGAATACGTCCCTTCGAACGGCCATCGATGAAGATGTGGATTTCGTTGTGCTGTTCCTCAGCCGCGACGCCGCCGAATCCCCCTGGGTTCAACAGGAAATTCAGTGGGCCTTGGCCAGGGAGGAAGTACTCGGTCGTGTATTCCTCTTGCCGGTCCTACTTGGCGACGTTCGCGACAGTCTGGAGGCCTTAGATCTCGGTGGCCGGCTGACCATTGAGCTGTCCGATCACACCCAAACTGGCATCCGCCTACTCGCTGAAAAGCTAACTAATCACATCGGGGGCTGGCTCTCCGAGGTTTTGCGACTGAACCAAACCGGTGTGCTAGCTAGTCCTAGATCGGGAAGCGATCTCGACGAATCAGTTAGCGAGGCACTGCGTACTGTTCCGCCGACGTGGCGGTCAATAGTTGATGAGATCCTGACCCGTCCCTTCCTCCAACACCTGCACTCAAGTCGAATCGGTCAGATTCCTCTCACGCCGTCGCAGTACTACCAACGTATCCTGAGCGAGGTAGGCCGGGCAGACTCGGTCACAGAGATCGTCGCAGTCTCAATGCTCACGTCGATTCTGTGGAGCGGTGACGCCGATCAAAATGCGTACGCTGCGAGGAACATGGCGGCGGTTCAGCGTGGGGCACGTGTACGGCGGCTGTTCGTCATTCCTGCGGGAGCGGAGCCCGACTTTCGCTCAACGATCGAATCACAAACGGCCTGCGGTATCGAGGTGCGTGTGGGAACGTACAACCTGTTCGCGCATGTCCCGGACCTCGAGGACTTCGTGTTGTTCAAAGATGCCGATGGATCTCGCGCCTTTATCGCTCTGCCTACCGTCGATGGGTCGCGTCGGATTCGATCTGGACTACTAGACCTCTCAACCCACGGAACAACGCAACTCTCAGGAGCCTTCAATGAGGCGTGGGACATCGCGACCCCTGCGGAAACTATTCTGAGAAGGTCCATCGCGCCGTTGGCGAAGAAGGTCGCCGGTTCCAAGCGACCTCCCGGTGACTCGCTCGCAGTTCATCGCCTAACAAAGGAGGTGATCTCGTGCGAGGAGGCCGCCGCTGCGCGAGGAATACCTCTGGTTAACGAGTTGAAAACCCTTATTCTGCGCACGCATGACGGCTTGGTCGCTGCTCACCTTCCCGGTGACGGAGTGCTCTCATTGCGAAAGGTGAAGGACCGTCTCGAAACTGCTGAAGCGTACCTTGCAGATCCAGAGGACTTGCTCGCGATCGGATTGTCCGCCGGAACTGTCTCGGCTGTTCTTGATCCAGTTTGGAGTCTGCCGCATCTAGTGAGCAGACGACTTCTTGACTTGAGGCAAGTCATGACAAATAACGGAACAAGGACCGGCTACTTTGCGTTCGACCCAGCGCTTCTCGTTGAGGCACCGGACGTTGTAGTCGCGGACATCGAAAAGTGATCCGTGCTCACTCGAAGGCGGACCTGGCTGCCGAGCGATGTGAACGACAAGCAACAATGCGCTAGGCGCGCGGGCCAGTGCTTTCAAATGGAGCGGACGACGAGATTCGAACTCGCGACCCTCACCTTGGCAAGGTGATGCTCTACCAGCTGAGCCACGTCCGCAATTTGCTTGCTCAATCTACCGATATTGAACACGCGCCGCCCACGCTATCCGCATCACTGCTCCTTCGGGCGCAGATCGACACGCAGCACCAACACCCCATCCTCGACCGAGCCGACCGCGTCGCCGACGATCGCGAAATCCTGGAAGTCGCGCTGCGCCTGCTGCACGAATTGGGTGCGCTCCTCCCCCGCGACGGGCGGCAACGGCCGCTGCTTCACCGCCCGGGCGCGCTCACGAAACCGCTCCAGCATCGCTTCGACGTCGAGACCCTGCGCCATTTGCTTCCCGGGTCCTAGTCGTTACTCATTCGCAGCAACGGATCCATCGGTGCACTCACGCGAGCGGTGGCCTTCGTAACCTCGGGCTCCGGCTCGCGCAGATCGTCGAAGTCGAGCGGGTCGTCGTGCTCGACACTGCGTAGGTCGACCGGGTCGGGCACGACCAACGAACTGTCGCCGGGCTGAGCGCCATCGGGCCGCACCGAGTCGAGGTGCTGGCTGCGAGCACGGTGGTCGCCCTTCCACCACGACTTGCTGCTCATCACTTCCAGCGGAGCCAATGCCGGATGCTCGACCGCTGCCGAGCGCCACCACCAAACGGTGCCGGCGATGAGGAGCAGCGCCACCACCACCAATCCCCCGGCCGCGAGGTAGATGACCCGTGCCCGCTCGGGGTCTTCGAAGCTTTCGGCGAGCAACATCACGCCTGCCATTCTCGCACGAACCAAACGGATTCCCACGCCGCCGGCCCCTGCGAAAGGGCCTGCGGGCAACTGTGTTACACCCCTGGCGTACGGTTGTTCGTATGGATGTCGGGGTGCTGCGACCGCTGATTGCCGCTGGCGGACTCAGCGATGCCGCGGCCTGTCGGGCGGAGTTGGTCGCGATCGGGGTGGTGCGTGGCCTGTTGGACGCCCGTGAGGTGGAGGTCGTCGCCCGGCTGGATGTGCTCGCCGAAGCCGATCATGCCCTGTTCGCGCAGGGGGTTATCGCCGACGCCGCCAGGGTGACGTTGGGTCACGCCGAACGGTTACGCGACCGCGCCACTGTTTGCGCGGCGATCCCAGAGTTGGCTGGCGCGCTCTCCGCCGGCGCGACCACGGGTGATCGGGTCGATATCGTCGCCCGCGCCGCCAACGGACTGAACACCAGCGAACGGGCACTGTTGGCCGGTCACGGACAACAACTCGCCCGCGCCGCCGGTGAGCAGACCGCTAGCGGGTTTCGTAAGACCGTTGAACATGTCGTACGCCGACTGCGCGCCGACGACGGACTCGCCCGCCTGGAGCAGCAGCGGCGGATGGCCCGTCTGCGATGGTTCACCGATGGTGACGGCATGTGGTGCCTCAACGGCCGCTTCGACCCGGCCAGCGGCGCCCGCCTGGAAGGCCGACTACGCAACCTCACCGACCAACAATTCTCTAAAGCGACACCCGCCCACTGCCCCAGCGACCCGATCGACAAACAACAACACCTCGCCGCCCTCGCCCTCACCAACCTGCTACTCGGCGACGACACCGCCACCAGCACCGGCTCGGGGGCACCGGATGTCACCGTCATCATCGACGCCGAAACCTTCCTCACCGGACACCCCCACCAGGGCACAGTCTGCGATATCGGACTCGGCCACTACGGACTACCCACCGAAACAATCCGCCGCTGGGCCTGCATCGGTACCCTCACCCCCGTCGTCGTCGCCGCCGACGGCGTACGCATCATGCTCGGCCGCGAAACCCGCCTCGCCAACCGCGCCCAACGCCGCGCCCTACGCGTGCTCTACCGCAGCTGCGCACTATGCGACATCCCCTTCGATCACTGCCAGATACACCACATCAACTGGTACACCCTCGGCGGACTCACCGACATCGACGCTCTCATCCCCATCTGCAACCGACACCACCACCTCGTACACGAAGGCGGCTGGCAACTACACCTCGCCCCCAACCGCACACTCACCACCACCCTCCCCGACCAAACCACCATGACCCACGCCCCACCCAACGCCCACGCCGCATAACGCGGCTGCCGCGGGCGCGTTGCGTCGGGCATGATATGCGCGTGCAGTACTTGTGGCTCGTGCTCCTGTTGGGCGTGATGGGCGGAATGTGGTGGGTTGGCTACCGCATGGAACCACACTGGGTGTCGCGCGATGGGGCGCGCTTCATGTGCGGCACGCAGGAGTTCTTTCATGGCTCACTCGCCGGGCACCCGCGCGAAACCCACGTGGCGTTGATGGCCGACGACACATTGCACATCACCCATAAGCAGATGCTGCGTCGCCACCGCAGCCACTGGGCGCTGATCGGTAAGTCACCCGATCCGCCCAAAAATCTCGAGATCTACGTCGCGCAACAGACAGTCGACGGCGTCGCCAAAGCTTCGATGCTGGCTCTGCGCATTCCCAAGAAGAGTTCGTGCATCGCGGTGCTCGACGCGGTGTTGGAGCGGGCCGACCACAAGGGCTAGCGAGCGATTGCGCCCTCACCCGAGCGACGCAAGGAAGTGCCGCACCGACGAGCCCATTTGATCGAGATTGATCAGGAACCCGTCGTGACCGTGCGGTGAATCGATCTCGACGAATTCGGCACGGGTGCCGGCGGCTTGTATCGATCGCCGAATCTGGTGCTGTTGGTAGACCGGGTAGAGAATGTCGCTGGCGATGCCCACCACCAGCGTTGGCGCAGCAATCCGCGCTGTCGCCCTTTCGATGCTCGCGCGGCCACGGGCGACGTCGTGCAGGTCCATCGCCTTGCCGATCACCAGGTAGCTGTTGGCGTCGAAACGGCGACCCAGTTTGTCGCCGTGGTAATCGAGGTAACGCTCAACTTCGAACCGTTGCCATAACCCGACGCCCTCACCTTCGGGCGAATGATCGGCGACTTCGCGGCCGAACCGATCGGTGAACGCATTGTCGCTGCGGAACGTGACCTGCGCGACCATGCGCGCAACTGACAGACCTTCCCACGGGCCGCCACCAGCGGCCGACTCGTAGTAGTCGCCGCCTTGCCACTGCGGATCAAGGCGAACGGCGCGCCTGCCGATCGCTCCCCACGCGATCTGCTGCGCCGTTGCCTGCAGGCACGTTGCAATCGGCACAATCGAGCCCACCCGGTGCGGGAAGGTGATCGCCCACTCCAACACCTGCATCCCACCCATCGATCCACCGATCACCGAGTGCCACCGCTCGACCCCTAGGTGATCGGCCAGTCGCGCCTGCGAGCGGACCATGTCGCGCACGGTCACAACCGGGAAGCGGCTGCCGTAGGGTCGGCCGTCGTCGGGATGCGGCGAGGCCGGCCCGGTGGAACCCTGGCAACCGCCCAGCACGTTGGCGCAGACGACGAAGAAGGAGTTGGTGTCGATCGCCAACCCGGGGCCGATCATGCCTTCCCACCAACCCGGCGTCGGGTGGCCGTCCTCGGCCCGCCCGGTGGCATGACTGTCGCCCGTCCACGCGTGGCACAGCAGAATCGCGTTGTCAGCGCCGGGAGCCAACTGACCCCACGTCTCGTAGGCGATCGTCACCTCGTGCAACGTGACGCCGTGATCCAACGCAAACGGCCGATCGGCGGGAAACCTGAAGAAGCGACGACTTCCGGAAGGGTCACCGGGCATCCACGCACCAGTCGCCGGAAGTAGTGGTGCCATCGTTGCCCCCTCTCGTGTGTCGCCGGACGTGTCCTTGGATCTGTGTGTCCGTGGAATAAGGCCAACGCCGCACGAGCGGGAAGCTTCGTTGCCCGGCAAGCCGGACCACATCCCCGCCGAAGCGGGAAGGCACCGTGGGGCTTCCTCCCCGGTTGCCGGACCTCACTGTGCTGAAGGGTGTTCAGCGGCGAGGTCACTCGTGATGCGTATCAACCGCAATCCTAGCAACGACAAGTCGGGGCAACGACAAGTCGGGGCGACGTGATCAGCGGTGAAGCGTTGTTTGCCACGTTGTCGACGCGACCAGTTGCCCGGCCCGGAACACGAGCCGGTCCGGCACCGCCGTCGCGATCGCCTCGCGAGCGGAGGCCACCGGCAGCGCGACGAAGTCGGCTGGGTCGCCGACGGTCATCTCGATCCGCTGCCGACCCATCACCTGGCGGGCATCGTTGCTCACCATTGCGTATGCCACGTCGGGCAGTTGGTGCCCGGCCATCACCAACAGCGCCGCCGTCTCCAACGGGTCGCAGCGACCGAGGGGATTGAACGGATCCTGCACGTTGTCGCCGCCCGCCGCGACCAACACACCGGCCTCGCGCAATACGTCGATGGGCGCCAGGCCGCGCGGCATCGCCGAAGCGAGACCGCGGCCCTGCAGATAGAGGTTCGTCTGCGGCTGCGGTATCACCGCGATTCCGGCAGCCGCAACTTCGGCGGCGACCACACGCTGATCCGCGATCGGCAACATCGACAGGCTCACACAATGACTGGCCGCCACCAGATGCGGGAACCCGCGCTGCTGCACCGCTCGCGCCACATCGCGCAGCGTCAACATGCCGGCATCGAGCGTCTCGTCGGTGTGCAGGTCGAGCCCCACCCCGGCGTCCGTGGCCGCGTCGAAGACCACGCCGACACAACCGACCGGATCGTCGTCGAGATGGGGACAGGCCCCCACCAGATCGGCCCCGGCGGCCAAGGCGGCGGCGAGCGCGGCCCGATTGCCGCGACCTGCCGAACCGGTGAGCGAGGGCTGGGTGAGCGCGACGATCTCGATGTCGATGAGGTGCTCGTAAGCCCGGCGCACCTGCACAATCGCGTGAATGTGCGCGGCGCCGAACGCCTCGCCGACATTCACATGGGTACGCACGAGCGTCACGCCGTGACCGATCAACATCTCAACGGCCCGCGAGGCCCGATCGACGATGCCGTCGTGGGTGAACTGCCACCCCTTCAGCGCCCGATCCATTGCGTCCATCGCCCCGTAGAGGTCGCCGGTCTCGTTGTTGATAGTTGCCGCCACCAGTGCCTTGTCGAGGTGCGCGTGCGGTTCGGCGAGGGCGGGCAACAGCAGTCGACCACCGAGCGCGAACCGATCACCACCCGCAGGCCCGGCGGACCCGGCCCCGACGATTGCCGAGATCATCCCGTCGGCGACCTGCACGTCGACTACCCGGCCGTCGGCCAGCACACCGTCGAGGAGAACCTTGTCAAGGGGCATCGTTGGCACTCTAATCAGGAATTATTGACGTGGTCGATGAAGTGTTACGCTCGCTGATCAGTCGAAGTGAGCCCCTGGGAGTCGTGGCATGAAGTTCGGAGCTTTCTTTTTCGGTGGCGTCGAGATGACCGACCCTGGTGCCGGTCCCCCGGCACCGATGGATCGCCGCTTCGACAACGCGAAATGCTGGAAGGCGACGCTCGACTACATCGATGCCGCCGGCGAGGCCGAAAGACTCGGCTTCGACAGCTTCTGGACCACCGAGCATCACTTCCAATACGAGGGCTACGAGGTCATCCCCAACGGCATCCTCATTTCCACCTGGATCGCGGCCCGCACGAAAACGTTGCGACTCGGGGCGCTGTTCAACATCGTGCCGCAATGGCACCCGCTGCGACTCGCCGAAGACTTCGCGACCATGCACAACCTCTCGGGCGGCCGGGGCATACTCGGCGTCGGGCGCGGCACGGTGCCGCGCGAGATCTTGCACCTCAACACCGAGCACGTCTCGGTTGGTTCGCAGGACAACCCCGATCAGGCTGCCGACGACATTCGCAATCGTGAGTATTTCGAGGAGTCGATGGAGGTCGTTCGCTTGGCCCTCGCCGAAGAGCGCTTCTCGTATTCCGGCAAGTATTTCCAGTTCCCCGCTCCTGGCATTCCCGATCGCGGTACCACCGTCACCGAACTCACGTTGGTGCCGCGACCGATCTACCCCTACGAGATCTGGCAGCCGGTGACGAGTCCGCCCACCATCGAGTACGTGCCGGTCGTCGACCACGGCGCAGTGTTTTGGAATCAGCATCCTTCGTTCATCAAACGCCTGTGGTCGCGCTACGGCGAGCTTCACGAGCAGCACCACGGCCGCGCGCTCTCGCCGGGAGAAAAGCGGATGTTGGTGGTGACCGTGCGCATCGACGACACACACGAAGCCGCGATGCGCAGTGCCCGCAACGGGCACGACGAGTTTTGGAAGTTCCTCGGCCCCTACGGATGGAGCCGCGGTTACATGGGCGCCGACGGGCGACCGGCGCAGCCCGGCTTGATCCCCACGCTCGAGGAATCGATGGAGCAGAAGACGTTCCTCGTCGGCACGGCCGAAGAAGTCGCCGAAAGCGTGCAGATGTACCGCGATCTGCTCGGTATCGAGTACCTCACCGTCTTTCCCCACCTGATCGGCGACCCGTGCGCCAAGGCCACCGAGCAGATGGAACGCTTCATGACCGAGGTCGTCCCGCTGCTGCGGTGACCGGGGTGACTTCGACGTGACCACGACGTGACGAGCAGCGAGATGCCGACCAGCAGCAACAGAACCAACGACGTCGACGACTGGACCGATCTGGGCAGCGCCATCCACGAACGCCGCGTCGGAAACGGGCTGACGCTGGTCGGCCTTGCCCGCAAGGTGAAACTGTCGCAGCCGTTCCTCTCACAGATCGAGAACGGCAGGGCGCGCCCCTCGCTGATGTCGCTGCACCGAATCGCCGAGGCGCTGGGTACGACACCACAGGCGCTGTTCGGCGGAGCCAGCGACAGCGAAGTCGGCCCCGTGGTCGTGCGCGCGAACGAGGTGAGGATGGTCGACGTGCACAGCGACGCTGACGCCACCGCGTCGGAATCAATCTGCCAACTGCTGATCGCCGGCGACGCACCCTTCCACATGCTCGAGTTCGACGGGCTCCCGACAGCCTTTCTCGACTACTTCAGCCACGACGGCTTCGAGGCCACATACGTGATCGCCGGTCGCATGGAGATCGACATCGACGGCACCATCACCGAACTCGGGCCTGGCGATTCGATCTCATACTCGTCGCGCCTGCCCCACCGTCTGCGCGCCGCCGGCACGCGGCGATCGCGGGTGTTGCTGATCGAGACCGCAGTCGAGCGCATCCGCGATGGCGCCGTCGCTCGACACGATCCGCCGCGGCTGCACTCGCCCACCGACGTCGATGACATAATCCAGACGGAGGTCACCCGCTCATGAACACCACCCTTGTGTACCACCGCCCGACCACGCTCGACGAGGCCGTGCGACTGCTGGCGCCGGGCGTCGTCGTGCTCGCCGGTGGCACGGTCGTCAACGCCGGCACGCGACCAACCGGCGACGTGTTGGTCGACCTGCAGGCGCTCGACCTCAGCGGCATCGACGCACCGACGGCGGCAACGTTGGTGGTCGGTGCCACCACTCGCCTCAGCGCAGTCGCCACCGATGCGCGCGTTCCCAGTTGGCTACGCGACCTCGCCCGGCGCGAGCTGCCCAGCTCGCTACGCACACTCGCCACCGTCGGCGGCACGGTGATCGCCGGCGGACCGCACAGCGTGCTCCTCGCCGGGCTATTGGCCTGCGATGCGGTCGTCACGCTGGTGGGTGCGAACGGGTCGGGCGAGGTGGCGCTGGCCGACCTGCTCGAAGAACTGGCGACTCAAGGACAGACGACGCAGCCACGGATCATCACTTCGATTCGGCTCGACATCGGCGGCGACGCCAATGCGCAGAGCACGGCGCGCACCACCGCCGACGTTCCCATCGTGGCATGCGTTGTGCGCCGCACGCCGAAAGGCCTGCGTACCACCATGAGCGGTGTCGCCGGTACGGTCGTGATCGTCGATGATGTCGAAGCGCTCAACCCGCCCGCCGACTTCCGCGGATCCACCGAGTATCGCCGCCACCTGGCACGGGTCTTGCAGGCCCGCGCGATCACCGAGCTGGGAGTCGGCCAATGAACGTCAACATCACTCTCAACGATGTCGCACAGAACTTCACCGTCGACCCCGCCGACACGCTCTTGGAACTACTCCGGCGAGAAGGTTGCTTCAGCGTGCGCTACGGCTCCGATTCCGGCGAGACCGGTGCCAGCGCAATCCTGCTCGACGGCCGGTTGGCATCATCGGAGGTCATCCTCGCCGCGCAAGCCGACGGACACCGCGTCGACACGGTCGAGGGATTGTCGGCCAAACGCGACGACCTCGATCCGGTGCAGGCCGCGTTCGTAGCGGTCGGCGGCTTCCAGTCGGGGTACTCCGCCGGAGCGCTGATCCTGGCCACCCACGCCCTACTCGCCGACAACCCGTCACCGACCGAAACCGAGATCCGCGACGCGCTCTCGGGGGTTCTCGACCGCGAGACCGCGTACGTGAAAGCGGTCGAAGCCGTCAAGCGGGCAGCGAGCGTGCTGCGCGGCGAGGCGACCGAGCCGTTCCGGCCGGCCATCCTGGCGCCGCTCACCGATGGGGTGCGCCCGGTCGCGTATGAAGCCGGGGCAACCGCGCCGAATGTGTCGCCGGCGATCCCGCGTCTCATCCCCTCAACCGACGTGCCCGACATGGCAGTCGTCGGCAAGCCGGAACTGAAGGTCGATGGCGTCAAACTGGCGCGCGGCAACCCGACGTTCGCCGACGATGTCGAATTGCGCGGCATGTTGCACGCCAAGGTGTTGCGCAGCCCGCACGCCCACGCCCGCATTCTCGACATCGACGACAGCGCGGCCGTGGCCCTGCCCGGCGTTCATGCCGTCAAGCACTACAAGAACACGCCGCGAGTGCTGTACGCGTCCGGCGGTCAATCGTGGCCCAACCCCCACCCGTGGGATCAGGTGAGCTTCGACAACAAGGTTCGTCACGTTGGCGACCGTGTCGCCGCGGTTGCCGCTGAGTCTCCGGCGATCGCCGAGGAGGCATGCCGTCTGATCAAGGTCACCTACGAGGTCTTATCGTTCGTGCTCGACGAGAACGAGGCGATGGCCGATGGCGTCGCCGTCATCCACGACGAGGCAGACGCGGTCGGCGTGCACGACGCATCGCGCAACCTGGCGCTGCACATCAAGGCGCAGACCGTCAGCGACGCCAACATCGAGAAGGCGTTCGCCTCCGCTGCGCACGTCTTCGAGAACACCTACCGCGTGCAACAGGTGCAGCAGACCCCGATCGAGCCGCACGTGTCGGTCGCCTGGCTCGACGAAGACGAACGACTGATCCTGCGCACCGCCACGCAGGTTCCATTCCACGTGCGTCGCATCGTTGCACCGTTGCTGGGCTTGCAGGTCAAGGACATCCGCGTGATGAAACCGCGCGTCGGCGGCGGCTTCGGTGCCAAGCAGGAGATGCTGATCGAGGACATCGTCGGCCATTTGGCACTCGCCACCAAGCGCCCGGTGCGATTGGTGCTCGATCGCGAGGAAGAGTTCGCGTCATCGCGCACCCGCCATCCGCAAACCCTCACCTTCAAGACGGGCGTCGACAAGAACGGCAAGCTGGTGGCACAACAGCTCAACGTCACCGCCAGCACCGGCGCTTATGGCACGCACGGCTTCACCGTGCAGAACGTCACCGGTCTGCGCGGGCTCTCGTCGTACAACTGCCCCGCGAAGAAGTTCGACTGTCATGTCGTCTACACCAACATCCCGGTGCCCGGCGCGTTTCGCGGTTACGGCGCGCCGCAGGCCGAGTTTGCACTCGAATGCCACATGGAAGACATCGCCCGCTCGCTCGGCCGCGAGGTGATCGACTTCAAACGCCAGAACTGGGTGAAGGTCGGCGACAAGCTCGACATCGTGATGTTCCTCGGCGAGCGGGGAACGCTCGATCCAGCCGATGTCGACCCGGCGAGCTTCCCACCGGTGATGACGAGCGGTATCGAGGAGTGTGTTGCGCAGGCGATGCGTGCCATTGGTTGGCACCGGCGCGACGACCCATCCTGGGTCGCGCCGGCCGACCGTCCGCATATTCGGCGCGGCATCGGCTTCGCGTTCTGCATGCACGGCACGGCCATCCCGTTCCTCGACATGGGTGGCTGCAGCATCAAGATGAACGACGACGGGTCGTTCAACGTCATGTCCGGCGCGGCCGACCTCGGCACCGGTGCCGACACCGTGCTCGGCCAGATCGCGGCTGAGGTGCTGGGTGTTCCGCTCGATGACATCATCATGTACACCGGCGACACCGACATGACCCCGTTCGATGTCGGCGCCTACGCGTCGTCAACCACTTACATCTCCGGCTCGGCTGTCAAGAAGGCAGCAGATGTCGTGCGCTGGCGAATCAAGTTGCGCGCGGCACGGCTGCTCGGCGTCGAAGAACCGTGTTCGATCGAACTCCATGATCGGCGGGCGTGGGCGCCCGACGGCCGATCGATCTCGCTGGAAGACATCGCACTCAACTCATTGCACACCGAAGACCACGAACAGATCATGGGCACCGGGTCGCACGTCTCGCACGAGTGCCCACCACCGTTTGCCGCTCAGTTCGCCGAGATCGAAGTCGACACCGAGACCGGCCAGGTGACCGTCGTCAAGTTGGTGATGGCGGTCGACTGCGGGGTGGCGATCAACCCGATCACGGCCAGCGGCCAGGTGGAGGGCGGCATGTTCCAGGCGCTCGGCTACGCCGTTTGTGAGGAGTTCGCATTCGACGAGACCGGCCGCATGGTGAACGCCGAGTTCGGGCCCTACTGGATCTTCCGTGCCGACGATGCGCCGGCGACGGAAGTGTTCCTCGTGCAGACGATGGAAGACTCCGGGCCCTTCGGTGCCAAGGCTGTCGCCGAGATTCCCACCGACGGCGTCGCGCCGGCGGTTCGCAACGCGCTGTTGCAAGCCACCGGTGTCGCCATCAACCAGATCCCGTTCACCCCCGAGCGCGTGTACCACGCCCTGAACTCGCGGAGCTGACGGCGTGGATCTGCAGAACCGCACAGCGATAATCACCGGCGGCGGCAAGCGGGTGGGGCGCGGCATCACACTTGCGCTCGCCGAGGCCGGCGCCAACGTCGTCATGACCTACCGGCAGTCGGGTGAGGAGGCCAAGAACACGCTTGCCGAAGTAGAAGCACTTGGGGTGTCGGCGATGATCATCCAGTGCGATGTCACCGACCTGGCAAGCGTGCGCGCGATGGTCGCGGCCGCCGCCGCTCGCTTCGAGACCATCGATGTGCTGGTCAACAACGCGTCGGTGTTCGTGCCCGACCATTTGCCGGTGAAGGACTACGCCGGTTGGCACAACGCCATCGATACCCTCGTGCACGGTTCGTTCTACTGCTCGAACGAGGTTGCGCCGTTGATGCTCGCCCAGAAACGCGGCGTGATCATCGGCATCGCCGATCTTTCGGCACTCGAGCCGTGGCCGGGTTTCGCGGGCCACGCAGTCGGCAAGGGCGCCATCCTCACCCTCACCCGCCAACTCGCTCTCGAACTCGCCCCACACGTGCGCGCGAACGCACTGATCCCCGGCCCGGCGCTGCGCCCGCGCAGTTACGACGACGCCAAGTACGAACGCGTCGCGCACAGCACCCTGCTCGAACGATGGGGCACCGCCACCGAGATGGGCCAGGCCGTGCGCTTCCTGTGCGAGGCCGAGTACGTGACCGGCGAGTTTCTCACCGTCGACGGCGGGCAGCGTTTCGGGCACCGCCGACACGAGCACGGCTGAACAGGTGCAATCGAACGACCCGACCCCCTCCGGCAAGGACACGATCGGTGACGCCAAGCGGCCATCGGTGGGGATACTGATCCTTCCGTTCATGGCCGCCGATGACATTGTCGCCATCGCCCGCGAGGCCGACCGCATCGGCTACGACTACTGCCTCGTCGCCGACGAGGGCTTGCACGCCGATGCGTACGCGGTGCTCGGCGCCGTCGCGGTCGCGACCGACAACATTCGGATAGGTCCGATGACCAACGGCTACACCCGCCACCCGGGTGTCACCGCCACAGCGGTCGCGACGCTCGACGACCTCTCCGGCGGTCGCGCGCTGGTCACGATGTTGGCGGGCGGCTCGATGACGCTGGCACCGCTGGGGATCGAACGGAAATCCCCCCACCTGGTCGTGTCTGAAGCCGTCGAGGCCATGCGCATGTTGTGGTCGGGCGAGACGGTCACATGGCGCGGCGAGACGTGCACGCTCGACCGCGCCCGCCTTCCCGGCTCGGCGCGCTCGATTCCGATCTGGATCGCCAGCCGCGGCCCGAAACTGCTTACGTTCGCCGGCCGATCAGCCGACGGCACGCTGGTTACCGTCAAGCCCGACATCGGGGCGGCGTTCGCGATCGTCGACGCAGCTGCCGCGGCGGCTAACAGGCTGCCGCCCGTGCGCAGCTATCTCGGTCGCGTTTGCTACACGCCGCAGATGCTCGAAGGCCAGCGGCGCACGTTGCCATACGTGCTGCTCGACTCGCCCCGACGGGTGCTCGACGCGCTCGGCCTCGACGAAGACGCGATCGCACTCGTTGCACGCGCCCTCGCCGGCAACCGCCCCGAACTTGTCGAGCCGCTGGCAACCGAAGATCTGCTGCGCCGTTATCAGGTCGCCGGCACCCCCCACGAATGCGCGGCCGAGCTCCGTACACTGGTTGCCAATCACCGCCTCGACACTCTGCTGATCGATGTGATGGCCACCGACCTCGAGGAGAACCTAATGCTGCTGCGCGATTCGTACCCGATCCTCACCGGAAGACTGACATGACGATCCGTCGCCTCAACCGCATCTTCCGCGCCGATGGCAGGGCGGTCATCGTTGCCCTCGATCACGGACTGATCGACGGACCGTGTGCCGGTTTCGAGCACCCGGCCGACGTCATCGCCGCCGTCATCGCCGGCGGGGCCGATGCGATACTCACCTCCTACGGGATTGCGCGGCGCTACGCCAACGAACTCAGCAGGGTGGGACTGATCCTGCGCAGCGACGGGGCCTCGACGAACCTCGGCACGGCGAGCACCGGGTCGACAACCACCTTCTTCGGAGTCGAGGATGCTCTGCGTCTCGGCGCCGACGCCTTGGTCGTCACCGCCATGCCGGGCTCCGACAAGGAGGATTCCACCCTCGCCAACCTGGCTGGCGTCGTTTCGGCGGCGCACCGTTGGGATGTCGCGGTCTTGGCCGAGATGGTGCCCGGTGGATTCAACTCCGGGCCGGAAACGCGTTCGCCAGCAGCCGTTGCGCTCGCGGTACGCCTCGGAGCCGAACTCGGTGCCGACTTCGTCAAGTCACCGTTCTGCGCCGATTTCGCCTCGGTCGCATCATCTACGTTCAGACCGGTTGTGATTCTCGGTGGCTCGAAAACATCGGAAAAGCAGATGCTTGTCGACATCCGTGCGGCCATCGACGCAGGCGGCGCCGGTGTGGCGATCGGACGCAACGTGTTTCAAAGCGACGACCCTGCAGCAATGACCGCCGCGATCGCGGCAATCGTGCACGACAACGCGAGTGTTGACGACGCGCTGGCGATCATCTCGTGACCCACGCACGCCGATGATCGACGCTCGATGAGAGACGCTCGATG
>JACQZX010000040.1 GCA_016213665.1 Actinomycetota bacterium
GACGAGCCGTAGCTCGAAGGAGAACCCGCTGCGTTCGAGTTCATGGGTGAAGTCGGCCCAGGCGGCGCTGGCTGAACTGGCCACGACACCGACCCGCAGCGGCGCGAGCGGCAAGACCCGCCGTTTGTTCAGGTCGTAAAGGCCTTCCGCAACCAATCGCCGCACGACATCGTCGCGCTGCAGTGCCATTTCGCCGAGCGTGAAACGAGTATCGAGTGAGCTCATCTTCAGGCCCAGCTGACCCGATGGTGCGAAGTAGTCAAGATGGCCGAAGATGCGCACCTTCAGGCCGTCGGCGAGTTGTAGGCGATGCCGCATCAGCATCGGTTTCATCCGCATGCGGGCGGGGGCGAAGAACTGCACGTTGACGGTCGCCTTGCCCTGTTCGCCGTCCTCGGCCAGCTTGAAGTAGGCGTGCGGGCCGCGTTCGTTCCAACCCTGAATCTCACCACGAACCCAAACGCCTTCCGAGAAGGACCGGCGCAGTGCACCATTGATCGCCTCGGCCAACTCGAGAACGGTGAACGTTGGCAGACCACGATCGTCGAGGGCACCGTCGTCGTACTCCAGGTCGAACGAAGGTTGGTTCACGGCGAGAGACTAGGCGCGAGCGTTCAAGCGCCGAGTTCGTGCACGTTGTCGAACTCGGTGTCTTCCGGTTCGCCGAACAGTTCGCCGTCGATCGGCAATGCCTGCTTACGCCGCAGATCGTTGATCGAGTTCAGCGGCCGCTCGAGTTCGCGCCGGCGGGTTGTGGCGAGTTCGTCGAATGAGCCGCGCACGGTCTCAAACTGCCGTTGCACCTTGTCGACCTGTTTTGTGTACTTGCCCCACTGCAGGTCGAACCTGCCCAAGAGACCGAGGATCTCTTTGCTGGTCTGCTCGATCATGAAGTTGTCGAATGCCTGGCGGATCACGCCGAGAAAGGCGAATAGCGTGAGCGGCGAGCAGATGACAACGTTCTGCGCCATCGCCTCCTCGACGAGCGACGTATCGGACTCGTGAATGAAGGCGGCGAGGCTTTCATTGGGAACGAACAACAACACATTGTCGACCGTCGGACGACTGTCTGCTTGCGCGTATTCGCGACGCGCCAACTCGCGCACACGGGCCCGCACATCGCGTACGAATGTCGCGCGGTAAGTCGAGCGTTCGGCCTCGGTGCCGGCGTCGAGGTACTTGAGGTACGAAGCCATCGGAAACTTGACATCCATGAACAAGACATGCCCCTTGGGCAGAACGAACGTGAAGTCGGGAATACCGGTGCCTTCGCCGGCAACGGCAGTTCGCTTGAAGTAGTTGACCTTCTCCTCCATGCCTGCCAGTCGGAGAACGTCTTCGGCCATCCGCTCGCCCCACTGGCCGCGCGTGTTGCTGGAGGCCAGTGCCTCGCGCAGACTGTTGGCGGTGCCGGCCAAAGATTGCGTGATCTCGACATGCGCCTGCAGCGACTGGTCGACCTGAGTTAGTCGCTCGGTAGACGACTCGCCGAGGTGCTGCACGAGTTGCGACAGGCGGGCGAGATCGGCCTGCACGCCGGTCTGCACCTCGCCCAGCTTGGCGTCGATCAATTGCTGGCGACCGGCGAGCGACGCATCAGCCGCACGGGTGTGCGCACCCAACTGCTCGCCGGTGAGCGTGATCGCGTACTCAATGGCTTGGCGGATGACGGCCTCGGGAACCGCGCCGGCGGCGGCCGACGGCGAGGCAACGCGCCGCGCCGCCACCAGCCAGGCAACGGCCGCCAGCAGCAGCGCGACCAATACCAACAGGGTGGGGACCAAGAATGTGGCTTCCATACCCTTCATCATGCCGATGGGGTGTAACGGAGTTCGCGGATGCCAAGATCCCCGCCGCACACCCGGTTTCTGGGGCTGATTCGTCCCAACTCGGCTTCTGGGGCCGAATTGTTTCGGTATCCGGGACTATTCAGGTACCTGTTGTGGGCGAAAGAAGGTGTGGCGCCCAGCGTGTGATCACCCTCCGCAGGCGAACCGCCACCTCGTCCGGCGCGGCCTTAAGTTGCCGCCAGGTGATGTGGATGGTGGTGTAGCCGGCGGCGACCAGTTCGGCGTCGCGGAGGCGATCGAATTCGAATTGATCACGATTGAGTCCATGCGAACCCCAGCCATCACATTCGATGACAATCCTGGTACCGACGACAAGGAAGTCGACCTCGAAGCCAGCGGCGATTGCGTGAAACTGCACGGCAGGTAACCGGTGAAGGCGGAGCATCATGTTCATAGCCGCCTCCAGTTCGCTGTCGGGCGGCAGCTCGTCGTCCAGCCAGGATTCAAGCGCACCCCGCAAGGCAGTCACCCCTCTGCGGCCCTTCTTTGCGTGTCGGAAGAGCGCACCTCGTATGGCGGCAGGTGATGCGACCTTTGAACTCATCACTGCAATCATCGCCGCCTCGACAGCGTCCGGATCGACTGCGCCAAGATCGAGCAACATCCGCATCGGGTTGGTCGTGGGAACCTGACAGCGCATGATCGGCCGGAGGTCGCGCCGGTCGCGGGGACGTTGGATCACAACGGTCGGAGGAAGGGCGTGACGAGCACGCATCGGCAGAATCACATCGATCGGATCGTCGGCCGGCCGTTCGATCCCCCACAGACATGCCGAGGTGCGATGCGATGTCAATGCGTCGCTGCCGGCAGCCCAGACAGCGGCCAGCGCACGCTGTGGAAAGGTTTCCGCAGCGCCCCAGAGGCGCGCAACATTCGGGTACAGCGACTCGAACTGGTTGCTCGCCAAAGCCCGGTACCACGTCGACCGACTGATGCACGCCGCGAGCGCGGCGTCGGCGTTGATCAGACCATGATGGCGTCGGGCGAAGGCATCGAGAAGTTGCAGTTTCACAACTCGACTGGGTACATCCGCCTGCGTCGGGCGGAAGACGACCGCCACAGTCATCCAAACCGGGGCTGGAATTTGCCGGAAAGCGGGACAATCCAGCCCCGGAAACCCAATTGGGACGATTCAGCCCCAGAAACCGTTGGCTTGCGGCTTATCCGTCAGGCGAGCAGCTGGGATTCGCCGGCTCTTACCTGGCCGGCGTAGAGGCCATCGAGGGCGAGCAACTCATCGTGAGTTCCCTGCTCGACGATGCGGCCTTCGTCGAGTACGACGATGCGATCGGCGTCGCGGACCGTCGAAAGCCGATGGGCGATCACCAGCGCCGTCCGACCCCTGAGCGCTTCCTCCAGGGCACCTTGCACGTGCGCTTCGTTCTCATTGTCGAGGTGGCTGGTCGCTTCATCGAGGATCATCAGCGTCGGGTTCTTCAACAACAGGCGAGCGATCGCGAGCCGCTGCTTCTCGCCGCCGCTCATCCGATACCCACGCTCGCCGACGACGGTGTCGTATCCATCGGGTAGCGCTTCGATCATGTCGAGGATGCGTGCTCCGCGGCAAGCGGCATCTAGCTCCGAGACGGTCGCATTCGGCCGCGCGTAAAGCAGGTTGGCGCCAATCGACTCATGGAACAGGTGTGGGTCTTGGCTGACTACACCAATCGCAGCGCGCAGTGAATCCTGCGTGAGATCGCGCACATCGTGACCGTCGATCAACAGCGCTCCGGCGGTGACGTCGTACAGCCGCGGCATCAGGCCGGACAACGTCGTCTTTCCGGAACCGGAAGCACCGACCAGGGCGACGGTCTCGCCGGGCTCGATCACCAGCGACACCCCCTGCAACACATCGCGATCAGGGTCACTGCCCACGATCGAGTTCGGTGCCTCCAACGATCGAACGGTGACCTCCGCCGCCGCGGGATAACGGAACCACACATCGCGGAACTCGACGCGTCCGCTCGGATCGATCAGGTCGACTGCACCCGGACGATCGGTGATCGGTTCCGGCGCGTCGAGTACCTCGAAGACGCGTTCGAAGCTGACCATCGCCGTCATCAGATCGACGCGCGCGTTGGTGAGACCGGTGAGTGGTTGATACACGTGCGTCACCAACGTCGCCAACGCCACCAGATCGCCCACTTCAATGTCGCCGCTCACTACCAAGTGCGCTCCAACGCCATAAATGGCGGCCGCTCCGAGCGCCCCGACCAATCCCAGCGCTACGAAGAACACGCGCCCGTACATCGCGGCCTTCACGCCGGTGTCGCGCACCTTCGAGGCACGCTTGGAGAACAGCTCTACCTCGTCTCGTTGACGACCGAACAACTTCACCAGCAACGCACCAGCGACATTGAACCGCTCGGCCATCTGCGAGTTCATCTCCGCGTTCGTCGACATGTTCTCGCGCGAGATTCCCTGCAGCCGACGGCCGACACGTTTTGCAGGGATGACGAAGATCGGCAGTGCAACCAACGCAAGCAACGTGAGACGCCACTCCAGAACCGCCATCGCTCCCAAGGAAGTGACCAGCACGACGACGTTGCTCACAACGCTGCCGAGCGTGCTGGTGACAGCGGTTTGGGCACCGACGACGTCGTTGTTCAACCGACTGGTGAGGGCTCCGGTTTGCGTACGCGTGAAGAAGGCGATGGGCATTCGTTGCACCTTGGCGAACAGCGCCACGCGAAGGTCGTAGATGAGGCCTTCACCGATTCGCGCGCTGCACCACCGCTGCACGATCGCCAATCCAGCACCGGCGATCGCTGCAACAACGACGACGACCGCCAGCACCGTGATCAGGCCACGATCGCGGTCGGGTATCGCATCGTTGAGAATTGTTCGGAAAGCGAATGGCGGCACCAGATCGACGATCGCCGCCGAAACGATCGCACCGAGAAACAGCGCAATCGTGCGTCGGTACGGCCGCGCGAAGTACCACGCCCGCACCAACGAATGACGCTCGAGGCGCTTGCCCTTCACCGCCGCGGCATCGCCCGGCATCATCATGTGGGGTCCCATCCGCATGCTCCTGAGGATACGGATGCCCCGGCACACTTCTACGATGTCCGACATGCGCAACAGAGTCCACGTCGCTGTTCTTGTCTGTCTGGTGGCTGCCGGGTGTGGTGATGGGATAGATGAGGGCGCGAACGAGGGCCGAGGCGAGCGCGGCACGATCGACGGCGTCACGCTCGACACGCCGCGACCTGACGACTCGACCGACGACACGGTTGGAGGCGGCGGGTCCGACGACACTCCCGACACCATCGCCGCGACCGATGATCCATTCGAATGGAACGAAGTTGGCGACGGCATCGAGGAGGGCACCCTCGACGTACCCCTCGACTACGACGATCCGAATGGCGCCAGCATCACCCTCTACGTCGTCCGCCACCGCGCGGTCGATCCCGCTCGTCGGATCGGCACATTGTTGGTCAACCCCGGCGGCCCCGGATATGGCGGCAGCGGTCTGGCTTACAGCGCCGACGGAATCTATGGCCAGGAGTTGCTCGATCGCTTCGACATCCTCGGTTGGGATCCGCGAGGCACCGGGTTCAGCGCGCCGGCGGTCGACTGCATCGACGACTACGACAGGTACTTCGGCCTCGACTCCTCGCCCGACACCAACGCCGAGCGTGAGGCGCTGATCGACGCCGGCACCGACTTCGGCGAGGAGTGCGCGAGTTCCGTCGGCGAGGTTCTGCCGCATCTCGGCACCGCCGACTCGGCTCGCGACATGGATGCAATCCGAAGAGCGTTGCGCGAGCCAGCGATCAGCTACTTCGGCTTCAGCTATGGCAGCGAACTGGGAGCCACGTGGACCACCATGTTCCCCGAGACGGTCCGCGCCGCGGTGCTCGACGGCGCTATCGATCCGACAGTCGGTTACCTGCAGCAGAACATTCAACAAGCGGCCGGCTTCGAAGCGACCTTCGACGAGTTTCTGCGCCAATGCAGCGCTGACACCGGTTGTGCATTCCACAACGACGCAGACGCCGCGACAGCGTTCGACGAATTGAGCGCCGACATCGACGCCCACCCGCTCACCGTCGATCGCGATCGTACGGAAGTCACCCAGGCGGTGTTGTTCACCGCCGTCGCCGACGCAATGTACGACCAGTCGTATTGGCCCAGCCTCGAGTTGGCGCTCGCAGATTTGCAAGATGGCGACGGGCAAGGGGTACTCGACCTATACGACGACTACTTCGGCTACCTGTCGGGTCAATGGGGCGACGAGCTTGAGGCCTACTTCGCAATCAACTGCCTCGATGACCCTGGCAGCACCGGCCCCGACGACCTGTTCTCGCACGAGGACGAGTTCGCGGCCGCGGCTCCACGATTGGGCCGGGGTTGGATGGCTGAATTGGTGTTCTGCTCGGTTTGGCCGGTGCCACCGGCCGCGCCGGTTGCGATCACGGGCGCCGGGGCAGGCCCCATCCTGGTGATGGGGACCACCGGCGACCCGGCTACACCACTCGCCGGTACAAGGCGAATGGCGCAGGCGCTGCAGGACGGACACCTCGTCGTCGTCGAAGCCGATCAACACACCGGCTACGGCGTCAACAACTGCGGCGACTCGACTGTCGACGACTATCTGGTCGATCCAACAATGCCCCTCGCCGACGAAATCGATTGCACCTGACCCGCACCCCGGTGGCACCACCTTCTAGCCTGGCGACCATGCATCGTTCCTCACTGGCGCTGGTCGCGGCGCTCACCCTCACGGCAACCATCACCGCCTGCACCGACAGCAAGCCGAACTCGACGAACGCCACCGACAACGCGGGCACCGACAACGCGGGCACCGACAACACAACCGGCAGTCCGACGGACAACTTCGAGTTCCAGCCGTTCGGCGCCGATGGCGTCGAATCCGGCCACCTCCAGGTGCCGATCGACTACGGCAACCCGTCGCTCGGCACGATCGATCTCTACGTGACGCGCCATCTCGCCGATGACCCCGCACAACGGATCGGCAGCCTGCTGGTGAATCCCGGCGGTCCCGGTTTCGGGGGTAGCGACTTCGCCATCTACGCGAACCAGATCTACAGCCAAGCGTTGCTCGACCGCTTCGACATCGTCGCTTGGGATCCGCGGGGAACCGGCCTCAGCGAACCGGCAATCGATTGTGTCGACAACTACGACCTCTACTTCACCAACACCGACATCACCCCCGACGACGACAGCGAGCGCCAGCAGTTGATCGACCTTGCTCAAGAGTTCGCCGATGCGTGCGTCAGCAAGAACGCCGATCTGCTCCCGTATGTCGGCACCAACAACTCGGCGCGCGACATGGACGCGATTCGCCAGGCGCTCGGCGAAGACAAGATCAGCTACTTCGGTTTCAGCTATGGCAGCGAACTAGGTGCGACTTGGGCGACGTTGTTTCCCGAGACTGTCCGCGCCGCCGTGCTCGATGGTGCGGCCGACCCTAACGCTGACTTCATCGAGAGTGGGCTACAGCAGTCCGCCGGCTTCGAGGGGAGCATCGCCACGTTCCTCGCGCAGTGCAGCGACGACGTGTCGTGCTCGTTCCACAACGGTGGCGACGCCGAGGGCAGCTTCGATGTGCTGATGGCTGACCTCGATGAGAACCCGATTCCAACCGTTGACGGTCGACCCTACCTATCGCGGGCGATGGCGCTCACCGGCGTCGCCGAGGCGATGTATACCGAGACCCGTTGGCCAGAACTCGCAGCCGCCCTCTCCGATGCGCAAGACGGCGATGGAAATGGTCTGTTGGCTCTGTACGACAGCTACTACGTGCGGCAGCCCGATGGCAGCTACGACAACTCGCTGGAGGCGTTCCAGGTAATCGTGTGCGCGGACGACAGTGAACGGCTAACGGTCGCCGAGGACGACGCGACAGCGGAGCAATACACGGCGGTCGCGCCCCGTTTCGCTCCCGGCACGACCGGCTCATACTTCTGCACGTTCTTCCCCGCGGCACAAGACCCGCGTGTGACGATCACGGGCAACGGTGCCGGCCCGATTCTGGTCATGGGCACTACCGGTGACCCGTCGACACCGCTGGAGAGCAGCAGGAACATGGCCGACGCACTGGAGGACGGCCGATTCGTGATCGTGACCGCCGACCAGCACACCGGCTACGGCGTCAATCAGTGCTCATACGACGTAATCGACAACTATCTCATCGACCCGGTGGCCGACGCGCCCGAAGACGGGTTCACCTGCGAGTGAGCTGAGGTCGCTGCTTTCGGTTGTCACCGGCGATCCCGCCATCGCCGGTGACAACCAATCGTTCAAGACGTGATCAGGCCGCTTTGCGCGAATAGAGCAAGCAAGAGGCGATCAGCACCCACAGCATCCACGACAGGAAACCGACAAAGTTGATTGCGAGCAGCCAACCGGCATTGCTCCCTGCGGTCCCCGTCGCGATGGCGCATGCCACCGCCGATAGGAGCGCGAGCCATCCCGTCCAGGCAGGTAGGAACCCGGAGCGCATGGTGAGCGCGGCGAGGGCCAAGATGTGCACAGCGATGCCGGCCAGGGAGATGCCGAACAGCGCGTTCGCCACTGCGAACACGAACTCGCTGCCGCCACCGAGCGTGTCGATTCGAGTGGTGAGTGCACCGAACATGGCTTGCGCCACACCGGCGGCGGCGCCGCTGATCACGAACCCGACCACGGCCATCAGCGCCAGGCGTGGTCCGCGCGGTTCGAGTCGCGAGATCGCCCGCCACAACGAGCCCAGCCATGCGACCGCGAAGATCAACGAGATCGCGAACAGGATCGCGGCCAGCTTGATTCCGCTGTCGTTGTCCACGAAGTACTCCTGGATCTTCTCACCCGATGCGTCAAGCGCGGGCGGCGTCCCACTGATCACGAGTCCGACAACGTTGAGCGCTACGAAGATCACCCCCGCGAGGAACCCCCGCTTCTCCCACGCCGAATCGACCGCGGCATCCATTGCTTTCTCAGTCATACATGTCCCCTTCTCTCGAGGGCCACGTCGGAAGCGGCATGGCCACCTGGCGGTCGCAAAATCTATACCTCATTCGTGAGGGAGCTTTGCAAAGGCCGTTCCATGCGGCGCGCCTGCGACTCTGTGTCAGCGCACAGAACGACACATCTTCTGTGCGCTGACCCAGACGGCGGCGGAAGGGGTGGGATTTGAACCCACGGAGGCTTGCACCTCGCACGCTTTCGAGGCGTGTCCCTTTGGCCGCTCGGGCACCCTTCCGGGCGGCACGCTAGCGGGCGCCCGTAACAGAACTTCACCGTGTTTCGATCGCGACCACCGTAAGTAAGGGCGCACCACGCAGCGAGAGTTCTTCAAGATATGGTCTGCTCGTGCCGAAAACCTGGTGTGCAAGTGGATCTTTTCGACGGTGAACCCTTCTCGCCCTGTCCCGCGTGGCGCGTTATCGAGGCTGCGCGCAACCGCAGCCTGACGGGCGAACTTGCGCTGCCCACCAACCCGCCCACCAACATCTACCTCGCCAACGGTGAGGTGTACCTCGCCGAACGCACCACCGACGGCACCATCGGTGTGCGCCTGCTCGTCGAGGGGGTAATCACCCGCGAACAGATGAGCCGCGGTTCCGTCATGGTCAGCGGAGTCGAGCACCTCGGCCGCATGTTCGAACGCGACGAGTCGATTGACCGTCACGCGGTCGAGCTGTGCGTCGAGTTGATGACCGACGACGTGCTGACATCGGTCTCCAAGGAAACGGTCGGCGGCTACAAGATGACGCTCTACCGGCGCCACTCGAGTGGAATCGATCGCTGGCTGCCCAACCACGAGACCTTGTTCGGCTCGGCGGCGGCGGGTGAAACCGAACCGACCAGCGGCTTCGCCCCGGCGGTTTCAGAGGCACAACGGGCCACATTGAGCCAAGATTGGCTCCCACCGGTGGCTGCCACACCCGAGCCTGTCGTCACCACACCGGAACCAGTGGCTGTCGTTCCGGAACCTGCCATTTCCCCGCCGGAACCAGCGACCGTCGTTCCAACACTGGCCCCCTCGCCGGCGCCAGTCGGGCGCGCACCCGAGCGACTGCAACTCGAAGATTGGCCGCAGACCACAACGCCAACGGCCGTGGAGACCTCGACGCTGCCGACCCTGGCACCGGTGAAGCCGATCGAAACCGGTGTCGCTCCCGCGCAACCGGCGGCCGCCACCCAGGCAGACCCGACGCCGTCGGCGGGCGCCGGGCCGGACGTGATGTCAACGGCGATCGCCGACGAGGTCGCCGACGCAGTTCGCCGAGCACTGGCCGCCATCGATTCGGTCCTGATTCCGGGCAGCGATGCCGACGAAAAGCCGCCCGTTGCGGGCGGTAGAACCGGTTTCTAGCCCGGCTAGCAGCTCAAATTCGGCGGTCGGCAAAGAAGTCGGTGAGCAGACGAGCGCAATCCGCGGCCAGAACCCCACCCACAGTAGGGGGGCGGTGGTTGAGACGGGCGTCGGCACAGACCTGATAAAGGCTTGCAATGGCCCCCGCTTTGGGGTCGATTGCGCCGTAGACCACCCGGCCGATGCGGGCGTTGACGAGCGCGCCGGCGCACATCAGGCAGGGTTCCAGCGTCACATAAAGCGTGCATTCCGTCAGCCGCCAGTGCCCCACCACGGCCGCCGCATCTCGCAGTGCGAGCACCTCCGCGTGCGCAGTCGGATCGCCGCTCAGCTCACGTTCGTTGTGCCTGGCGGCGATAGCCACGCCATCGCGAACCACGACCGCCCCGACGGGCACGTCGTCGTGGGCCGAGGCAGCGCCGGCCTCGGCGAGCGCCAAGCGCATGGCAGCGACATCGGTGAGTTGTCCATTTGACACGGGCGGAGGGGGTGGGATTCGAACCCACGGAGGCTTGCACCTCACACGCTTTCCAAGCGTGCCGATTCGGCCGCTCTCGCACCCCTCCCGGGTGGCCCGACACGGTAGCGGCACTAGGCTCGGACGCACCCGCTGAGTGTGGTGATGGTCGGGCCCTGTGCGACGGGCGTCCGGGAATCAGGTCAGGGCCGGAAGGCAGCAGCCTTCAACGGTGCCGCTCGTGTGCCGCAGATCACCTGGCCGTCACCACAGTCAGCGGCAACGACAGTCAGTCGGCGCGCACACGGGCAGCGATGCGAGCGGCCCGCTCGGCAAGTTCGGGCGCGCCCAACTCGGCTGCCAGCGTGGCGAGGTCGGCCGTCGGTCCCTTCCACTGCCAATCGTCCACTGTCCCCACCGGAACGTCGAGCGCGGTGGTCGCGATCACCCGGAACAACATCGCGTCGGCCATCTGATCCTGCAGGGTGCGTGCCAACTTCTCCGCTCCGCGTAGCGCCGGCAATCCCCAGTCGCCCGCGGATGAAGGAATCGCGTCGATTGTTCCGAACTTCGCCAGCACCGTTGCCGCGCTCTTCGCCCCCCAGCCGGGCAGTCCCGGAAAGCCGTCGGCCGAGTCGCCGACCAACGCGAGATAATCGGCAATCGAGGCGGGCGGCACGCCAAACTTGGCGAGGACACCGGCGGCATCGACGATTTCGTCCTTGCGACGGTCGAATTGCACCACCCGCGAACCTCGAACGCACTGGCACAGGTCTTTGTCTGGGGTGACGATCAGCACCTGCTCGACGCGTGGGTCCGCGTCGGCGATCGCGGCCGCCGAAGCCAAGGCATCGTCGGCCTCCCACTCGACCATCGCCCAGGTCGTGAACCCGCAAGCAACCAAGGCCTGCTCCATGACCGGAATCTGGCGCAGCAATACGGGATCCATACCTTCGCTGGTCTTGTACCCGGGGTAGAGATCGTTGCGAAAGCTCTCGATGACATGATCGCTGGCCACCCCGAGATGGGTCGCCCCGGCCGTCACCAGCTGAAGGGTGCTGGCCACGACTCCGATCGCCGCATCGTTGGGCCCGGCGTCGCCGTGGCGGCTGACTTGCCCGAAGTGTTGACGGAACAGTTCGTAGGTTCCGTCGATCAGATGCACCCGCATCGCACCCACCGTACCCGACCACCGATCCTTGAATGCCGTGGGCAATGTCTCAAGAGATGAGCAAGACGGCCCGATAACTCCAACGTGGCGAAGGACAACCCGTCTATGACTACGACCCTGTGCTGGGGAGGCGCGCGATGAGCACGCCTCCCTCACCGTCGACGGCAACCGCCGCGAGCACCGAGGCGCTCGCGACCACCATCGCCAACACTGTCGAGCGCCAACTCAAGCAGTACGTGGCGTCCATGACCAAGGAGGTGGAGGCTCGTCTACAGGCCAATGAGCAATCGACGGACGCGTACACCACCGCATTGAAGACAGCCCTGGAGGAGCGGCTCGCCGAGTTCGCCAAACATCAACAGACGCGCCTCAACGAGCTACAGAGTCAGTCCCTGCAATCGGCCGCCGGCAGTGGCGCCGGAGGTGGCGTTGGCTTCGGCGGCGGCATCGACTCCGGCGAACTGGTCACCCTGCGTGAACAGATCGACAGCTCGAGCGCGGCGGCGCACGCGCGCATCGATGAACTGGCCAAGTCGTCGCGCCGCTTCGACGAGCAGGCGTCGGCACTGGTGCAGCACGTCAACGACACGTCGCAGGCCCTCACCCAACGGATGGACGAAGGCAGCCACGCCTTGGCCAACGCCGTGGAGGAGCGATTCAACTTCGTTCGCACGGCGCTCGAATCGATGGCGCCCGAAATGCAACGGCAGTTGGCGGAACAGGCAACCACGCTGGCCGGGCGCGTCGACTTCACCGAGAACAAGATCACCGACCGCATGCTTGCCATGGAGGAGCGCGTCAACGAGCAGACCGGCACCAAGATCGCCGGCCTGGAAGCCACCATCGGTCGCATCGGCTCAGGTTTCGACGAAGCCATCGCCGCGCTGTCGCAACGCATGCTCGAGCTGGAGAACAGCCTCAGCCAGGTGATCCTGCACACCAACGTGCTCACCGAAACCATCGGTCAGGTCGACGCC
>JACQZX010000044.1 GCA_016213665.1 Actinomycetota bacterium
CTCGACATCAAGATGCCGCACCTCGACGGATTGGCGGCGGCGCGCCTGATCGCCGCCGAGGGCACATGCGCGGTCCTGATGCTCACCGCGTTCAGCCAGCGCGAGGTGATCGATCACGCGGTCGATTCCGGTGCCCTGGCATACCTGGTAAAGCCGTTCCAGATGCGCGACCTGCTGGCCGCGATCGAGTCGGCAATCGCCCGGTTCCACGAAGTGCACCCGTGAGCGAGTCGTAGAGTCCGTGTCGTGAGGTTGGCCTCGTGAAAATACTGATGCTCGACGGCAACTCGTTGACCTACCGCGCCTTCTTCGCGCTGCCCACCGATATGGCCCCCGCGTCAGGGCAGGTGACCAACGCCGTCTTCGGATTCACCTCGATGTTCGCCTACATGGTCAAGGACCAGCAGCCCGACGGCGTGCTGGTCGCCTTCGACCGGCCAGAACCGACGTTCCGCCACGAAGCCAATCCCCTGTACAAGGCGCAGCGAGAGGCTGCCCCAGACATTCTTCGCCAGCAGATGGGTCTCGTGCGCGAGGTGCTCGATGCGCTCAACGTCACGGTCTTCGAATTGCCGGGCTGGGAGGCCGACGACATCTTGGCCACGCTCGCCGAGCAAGCCAAAGCCGAGGGTCACGATGTCGTGATCGTCACCGGTGATCGCGACAGCTACCAACTGGTGCACGACCCGCACGTGAAGGTGCTCTACAACAAGCGCGGCGTAAGCGATTACGCGCTTTACGACGAGGCGGGTATCGAGGAGAAGACAGGCGTGACGCCTGCGATCTACCCGCAGTACGCCGCGCTGCGCGGCGACCCCAGTGACAACCTCGAGGGAATACCGGGAGTTGGGGAGAAGACAGCCGCCAAACTGCTCAATCAATATGGCAGCCTCGATGGCATCTTCGCCCACGCGGGTGAGCAGACGCCGAAGCTCAGCGCCTCGCTGGTCGAACACGAAGCCCGCGCTCGGTCGAACTTCGAATTGATGACGCTGCACCGCGACGCGCCGGTGCAAGCCGACCTCGCCGCGCTGGCTGTCCGTCCCGACGACGCAGAGGTGAAGCGGCTATTCGACTTCCTCGAGTTCCGTGCACTCCACGACCGCCTCTACGAAGCACTGGCAACAATCGGCGTCGCGAGCAGCGCGCCCGCTGCTTCCCGCGGGGAAGTGCTGGAAGCCGAGGTCACCGACGTGGGCGACGCCGCGAAGTGTGCTGCGCTGATCGAGGGACTACCCGCGCTCGACGCGATTGCTTCGTGGGCCGGCGATGCCGGCCGCAGCGAGCTCACCGGCATTGCCATCGTCACCGACGCGGCCACCGCCGAGGTGGCGTGGATACCCGCCGCGATCGCGCACCAATCAGCGGTCGTCGACGCGCTCGGACACCACCGCGGATTGCGCGGGCACAACGCCAAGGCGCTGATGCGGTGGCTGCTCGATCAGGGCGGGCAAGTTCCGATCCTGCGACTCGACACGCAGATCGCCGCCTACCTGATCGACCCCGCCGACACCCGCTACGCCTTGCGCGACTTGCTGGCGCGCTACACGTCGTTTCAACTCCCCGACGATGGAGCAACCGCGAGCGGTCAGCTCGATTTCGGCAGTGGTCCCGACCAACGTCAGGTCACATGCCGCGAAGCGTTGGCCGTCGCCCACCTGTCCGCGGCGTTGGAGGCCTCGCTCGACAAGCAGGGCATGGCGGAGCTGTACTCGACGATCGAGAACCCGCTCGTGGGCGTACTGGCCAAGATGGAACACGTCGGCATCGCCGTCGATGTCGCCGAACTGACCAGGCTCAACCAGAAGCTCACCGCCGACGTCGAGCGACTCGGTGCGGAAATTCAAGCCGTTGTCGGTCGCCCATTCAACCTCAACTCGCCGATCCAACTACGCGAGATCCTCTACACCGAACGCGGACTGGCGCCCGGCAAGAAGACCAAGACCGGCTTCTCCACCGACGCAGCCACGCTCGAGAAACTGCGCGATCAGTGGCCCGAGTTCATCGATCCCTTGCTTGCCTACCGCGAGGCGGAGAAGCTACGTGGCACATACGGCACCGGACTGCTCGCAGAAGTTGCCGCCGACGGGCGCATTCACGCGACGTTCAACCAAACCGTTGCCCGCACGGGACGACTGTCGAGCGATCAGCCCAACCTGCACAACATTCCGGTGCGCAGCGACGAGGGTCGGCTGTTCCGCAAGGCGTTCATCCCGGCGCCCGGGTGCCAGTTGCTGGTGGCCGACTACAACCAGATCGAGCTGCGCTGTATTGCCCACCTCGCCCGCGACCCGGGCCTGATCGAGGCGTTCACCGCCGGTATCGACATCCACAACGCGACTGCGGCGCGGGTCTTCGGCGTTGAACCGGCGGAGGTCACCTCCGAACAACGCTCGAAGGCGAAGATGGTGAGCTACGGCCTGGCTTACGGGATGGAGGCCTTTGGGCTCGGGCAGCGGCTGGCCATCCCAACCGATGAAGCCGCAGTCATTCTCAACGCGTATTTCGAGGCCTTCCCCAACGTGAAGGACTACATGGACCGAACGGTGATCGAAGCGCGCATGCGCGGCTACACCGAGACGTTGTTCGGACGTCGGCGACCGATTCCGGAGCTGTCGAACAGCAACTTCCGCATTCGCCAAGCCGGTGAGCGCCAGGCGATGAACGCAGGTATTCAGGGCCTCGCCGCCGACATCTTCAAGGTGGCGCTCGTGCGCATCGACCAGGCGATTGTCGATGCCGGGTTTGCCAGTCACGTGGTGCTACAGGTTCACGACGAGGTGCTGGTGGAGGTGCCCGTGGCCGAGATGGATCGCGTCGGCAAGGTGGTGGTCGACATCATGATGGCCGCCGCCGAGCTCGACGTGCCGCTGGAGGTGAATGTCGCCTGGGGTCGCACCTGGGCCGACGCCAAAGGTTAGGGCCGCTGGTATCCTCAACCGGTCCGGAATCCGCCGGGCCCATATGTCCATGTCCGAAAGCGAATCGTCCCTTGTCCGACACCTCTACCCTCACGACCACCCTCACGACCGCTCTGCCCGTCAGCCCCACCTCAACGGCATCCGATGCCATGGGCACCTTCGATGAAGACGGCAACTACAGCCCCCGCCAGGTCGTTGCCGACGATCTCGGCATGTCGTTCGCCGATGCCATCGCCGGCACCATGGTGGAGGTCGAAGACGGGCAACTGGTGCACGGCACCGTCGTCAAGATCGACAAGGACGAAGTACTTCTCGACATCGGCTACAAGAGCGAGGGCGTCATCCCTGCCCGCGAGCTCAGCATTCGCAACGATGTCGACCCCAACGAGATCGTCAAGCTCGGCGAGTCTGTCGAGGCGTTGGTGCTCACCAAGGAAGACAAGGAAGGGCGTCTCGTCCTCAGCAAGAAGCGCGCCCAGTACGAGCGGGCGTGGGGCACGATCGAGAAGGTCAAGGAAGCCGATGGCACCGTCGAGGGTCCGGTAATCGAGGTCGTCAAGGGCGGCCTCATCGTCGACATCGGGCTGCGCGGCTTTCTGCCGGCGTCGCTGGTCGAACTGCGCCGCGTGCGCGACCTGCTTCCGTATGTCGGCAAGACAGTGCAGGCCAAGATCATCGAGCTCGACAAGAACCGCAACAACGTCGTGCTCAGCCGTCGCGCCTTCCTGGAGGAGTCGCAGAAGGAAAGTCGCGACAGCTTCCTTGTCAACCTCAAGCCGGGCGAGATTCGCGACGGCGTGGTCAGCAGCGTCGTCTCCTTCGGTGCGTTCGTCGATCTCGGCGGCATGGATGGACTCATCCACGTCAGCGAACTGTCGTGGAAGCACGTCGATCATCCGGGCGCAGTCGTCGCCATCGGCGACAAGGTCACCGTGCAGGTTCTCGATGTCGATTTCGAGCGCGAGCGCATCAGCCTGTCGCTCAAGGCCACCCAGCAAGACCCGTGGCAGGAATTCGCCGGCACTCACGAAGTGGGTCAGTTGGTCTACGGCCGGGTCACCAAGCTGGTGCCGTTCGGTGGGTTCGTGCAGGTCGGCGAAGGTATCGAAGGTCTCGTGCACATATCGGAGATGAGCACGCACCACGTCGACGCGCCCGAGCAGGTTGTCACCCCCGGTGAAGAGTTGTGGGTGAAGATCATCGACCTCGATCTCGCCCGTCGGCGCATCAGCCTCTCGATCAAGCAGGCCGCCGAAGGTGGCGAGCTGGCCGAGGAGTATCGCTCGCACTTCGAGATCGACGAGCACGGCAACTGGGCCGCGGGCGGCGACGA
>JACQZX010000043.1 GCA_016213665.1 Actinomycetota bacterium
CCATTCTTCGTGGCGGTCGTCGTCACGAGAGCGGCGCTCGGCAACATCTCGGCGGTCACGGCGATCACCGGTGAAATCAGTTCGATCAGGTTCATCATCTTCCTGTTCGCCGTTTTCGGGTGGATGGGTGTTGCCCGTCTCGTGCGCGGCCAGGTGCTGTCCCTGAAGGAACGCGAGTTCATCGAGGCCGCGCGCGCTGTAGGGGCGTCGAACCCCCGCATCGTCATTTCGCATCTGCTACCGAACTCGATCGGCCCGATCTTGGTGGCGCTGACGCTTTCCGTGATCGGTGCCATCGTCACCGAGTCGACTCTTGCCTTCTTCGGCCTTGGTCCACAACCTGGAGCCAACTCGACGTCGCTCGGCAAACTCGTCGAACTCTCGCGCGAGGGGGCCAAGCAGGGCAACTGGTGGCTGGTGGTCTTCCCCTGTGGAGCACTTGTGTTGCTGGCGATCTGCATCAACTTCATCGGCGACGGACTGCGCGACGCAGTCGATGCCAAGCTGGACACGGTGAAGTGACATGACGGCTTCACTGCTCTCCCTGCGAGATGTCACCGTCTCGTTCGAGACTCCAAACGGCGTTGTGCAAGCTGTTCGTGGAGTCGATCTCGATGTCGCGCCCGGCGAGATGGTCGGCGTTGTCGGCGAGAGCGGTTCCGGCAAGTCGGTGACATTCCTTGGCATCCTCGGCCTGCTTCCGAACTCGGCGCGAATCAGCGGCTCGGCGACCGTCGAAGGCACCGAACTGATCGGTGCCACCAACAAGGTGATGCGCTCGGTACGTGGCAAGAAGATCGCGATGATCTTTCAGGATCCACTGTCGTCGCTGAACCCGGTCTACCGAATCGGCGACCAGGTGGCGGAGATGATTCTTGCCCATCAGGAAATGTCGGGTGCTGCCGCGTCGGACCGCGCAGTTGAGTTGCTCGACATCGTTGGTATCCCGCAGCCGAAGGTGCGTGCGCGGCAGTACCCGCACGAGTTCTCCGGTGGAATGCGTCAACGAGTGATGATCGCGATGGCGATCGCCAACGATCCCGATGTGCTTATCGCCGACGAGCCGACGACGGCGCTCGACGTGACAGTGCAGGCGCAGATCCTGGAAGTGATTCAAAGGATTCAACAGCAGATGAACAAAGCGGTCGTGATGATCACCCACGACCTCGGCGTAATCGCGCGCGTCGCCGATCGGGTGCAGGTCATGTATGCAGGTCGCGTGGTCGAGCGCGCGTCCGTCAACGATCTCTTTGCCACGCCGACGCATCCGTACACGGCTGGCCTGCTCAACTCACTTCCTCGGGTAGGACAGCAGCGACTCCTCCCAATTCCCGGGCGACCACCCAACATGTTGCAGCCGCCGGCTGGTTGTGCCTTCCGGGCGCGCTGCCCGCAGGTGGCGCCGATCTGCGCGGCGAAGCTGCCGGAACTGGTGGCGCACGGCACCGCCATGACCGCGTGCGTACGCCATAACGAGATCGATCTCAGCATCGTCGAAGGGGTTCCGGCGTGAGTTCCTCCAATGGCGGCAGCGGCACCGTGCCGGTACTCGAGGTCACAAACCTCGTCAAGCACTTCTCGGTCAGCGGGGCCAAGGGGTTGCGCAAGACGCGTGCGACCGTGCATGCCGTGTCTGACGTGTCTTTCAAGGTCGAAGCCAGCCAGACGGTCGGTTTGGTCGGCGAGAGCGGAAGCGGCAAGACGACGGTCGGCCGCAGTGTGTTGCGGTTGGCAGAGCCGACGTCAGGTTCGGTGAAGTTCAAGGGGCAGGAAATCGTCGGGATGGGCCGGCGCGAACTGCGCGGCATGCGCCGCGAGATGCAGATCGTGTTCCAGGACCCGCAAGCGTCGCTCGATCCCCGGCTTACGGTCGGGTCGGCGATCGCCGAGCCGCTGCGCATTCAGCGGGTACCCGGCAAGCACAGCGATCGCGTCGCCGAGTTGCTCGAGCTGGTCGGCCTGGCACCAGATCACGCCCGCCGGTTTCCGCACGAGTTTTCGGGCGGCCAGCGCCAGCGCATCGGCATCGCGCGGGCGCTCGCGCTCAACCCGTCGCTGGTCGTGCTCGACGAGCCGGTTTCGGCGCTCGACGTCAGTATTCAGGGTGCCGTCGTCAACCTGCTCGACGATCTTCAGGATCGCCTCGGGCTGAGTTACCTGTTCATTGCTCACGACCTGTCGGTGGTGCGCCACATCAGCGATGTGATGGCGGTCATGTACCTCGGCAAGTTGATGGAGATAGGGCCGTCCGAGACCATCTATACGCGTCCGTCGCACCCGTACACGCAGGCGCTGCTGTCGGCTGTTCCCGAGCCCGACCCGATGACCGAGCGCACCCGTCAGCGAATTCTGTTGCAGGGCGATGTTCCCAGCCCGATCAACCCGCCGAGTGGGTGCCGATTCCGCACCCGTTGCCCGATCGCCAAGGATCTGTGTGCGATGGAGGAGCCGGCGCTGATCGATCGCGGCGACGGCCATCCGGTGGCGTGCCACTTCCCGACCAAGAACCTGGTCGAGATGGTCAGCGCCGCTCGCTGAGAGCGCGCTTTCAACGTGGCCCGATAGGATTCCAAGCCGTGCGCGACACCATCATGTACTTCACGCTTGCTGTCAACATCATCTGCTTGTTCGGCTTGATCGCCGGTGTGCTCATGCACAGCGGTCGCGGTGGTGGCCTGAGTGACATGTTCGGCGGCGCCGGGTCGACCGCACTTGGCAGCACGGCCGCCGAGCGCAACCTCACACGCATCACAACCGTGTTCGGTCTGTTGTGGATTGGCACCGTCGTCGCCCTGAGTTTCCTGTTGGTCCGCTGATCGGGCCGAGGTAACCTCCAACTGACCACGTCGGAGTGGAGGAATAGGCAGACGCGCTAGCTTGAGGGGCTAGTGAACGCAAGTTCGTGGGGGTTCAAGTCCCCCCTCCGACACTCGACAGAGTCCGGAGTTCAGGACTTCGGCCCCCCGAACCCCGAGACTGATGCAATCGGCTGGGACCGGTTCGCTTCCTCCTCGGCGAGGAGCGCGATCCAGGCTTTGTACGTCGGAACGTTTTGCCGCAGTCTTCGCGCCGTCTCGCAGGTGCTGTGATCGCAACTCAGCTGGCCGTCCTGCGCGGCGAAATCGTACATACACGTTTCACAGGTGACTTTGAGTTCCGCTGGCAGTCCTGGGCAGTCGTAGGAGCTACACGGCCTCGCACCGCTGGCGGTGACCGCCCCTGGTGTGCAGCCCGGACAACGGGGCCGGAACTCCCGAACCAATGGCGGCAGTGAGTCGTAACCGACGCTGCCCATGGCAGTACCCCCAAACTGGAGCCTGACGATCAGGTTGTGCTCCGCGAGCATCATCCGGCCATCACCGTGTAACCGCTAGAGCCGTTCGTCCCTAATAGGATCGCCGGGCATGGCGCAGAACGTGTCGCCGACAGACAAGTCTCCTTCGCAGCTGATCGACGAGAGAATCAACGAGCTTGCGGACTGGCGCGGCGAGATGCTCAGCCGACTCCGCGCTGTGGTCAGGGAAGCCGATCCCGCGATCGTCGAGGAGTGGAAGTGGAGAGGGGTTCCCTGTTGGTACAAGGACGGATTGATCTGCACCGGCGAGACCTACAA
>JACQZX010000038.1 GCA_016213665.1 Actinomycetota bacterium
CAGTACGACCTGGAGATGATCCAAGAGGTGGGCTACTGCAACGGCATCGAGAACTATTCGATGCACATCGACGGCCGCACGACAGGTCAGCCGCCGTTCACCCTGCTCGACTATTTTCCGAAGGACTTCCTGCTCGTCGTCGATGAGAGCCACGTCGCGGTCCCGCAGTTGCACGGGCAGTACCTCGGCGATCTACGCCGGAAGGATGAACTGGTCGAGCACGGCTTTCGGCTGCCGAGCGCGCGCGACAACCGCCCACTGCGGTTCGAGGAAGTGATCGAACGCGTCAACCAATGCGTGTTCATGTCGGCCACACCTGCCCCGTACGAGATCCAGCACAGCGCGCAGATCGTCGAGCAGATCGTCCGCCCGACCGGGCTCGTTGATCCGGAGGTGATCGTGCGGCCTACCAAGGGCCAGATCGACGACCTGATCGAGAACATCAATGCTCGCACCACAATGGGTGATCGAGTGTTGGTGACGACGCTCACCAAGAAGATGGCAGAAGATCTCACCGATTACTTGCTCGAGCAGGGTCTGCGCGTTCGCTACCTGCACAGCAACGTCGACACCATCCAGCGCATCGAGATACTGCGCGCACTACGCCTGGGCGAGTTCGACGTGCTGGTTGGCATCAATCTGTTGCGTGAAGGACTCGACCTTCCGGAAGTCTCGCTGGTGAGCATTCTCGATGCCGACAAGGAAGGATTTCTGCGCAGCCAGACCTCGCTCATTCAGATGATCGGTCGCGCGGCCCGCAACGTCGACGGTCAGGTGGTGATGTATGCCGACAAGATCACAGCGAGCATGCAGAAGGCGATCGACACCACCCGCGATCGGCGAGCGCGCCAGATCCTCTACAACTCCGAACACGGCATCAACCCGCAGACAATCCGCAAGGCGGTCGGCGACATTCTGTCGCTGCTGCGCCCCGACGACTCCTCACCGGTTCCCGGCAAAGGTCAGCGCCGCAATCGCGAGCGCGACAAGGTGCAACGCGAGCTGAAGACAATGCCGCAGAAAGAACTCGCGCGCCTCATCCAAACTCTCGAGGAGGAGATGCACGAAGCCGCCGTCGAGCTGAAGTTCGAATACGCGGCGCGCCTGCGCGACGAGGTCAATGAATTGCGTCGCGAACTGCGCGACGCCGGCTAGAAGGTCGTCATCACGGGTGTCGCCAGCATCGCGATCATGGCGGCGGCGGGCTGAGGCAGCGAGAACAGATACCCCTGGCCCAATACGCAGCCCATGCGCACCAGTCGGTCGCTCTGCAGTTGCGACTCGATACCCACCGAGATCACCGACAATCCGGCCTCGGCAGCGAGTGCGATCATCGCCTTGACGACGACGGCTTCCCGTTCCCCGTGCAGCACCTGCCCGGTGAATCGGCGATCCAGTTTCACGCCGCTGATCGGAAGCGTTGTGAGAGTCTCCAACGAGGCGAAGCCGGAACCGAAGTCGTCGAGCACCAGCTGCACGCCCATGTCGGCGATCGCCGCCAACTCGCGCCGCAGCGCGGGGGAGAGCTCGATCGTCTGGCGTTCGCTGAGTTCCAGGGAAAGCGCATCCGGCGGCAGTTGGTACTTGCGTAGGCGGTTGGTGATCTCGTCGAGCAGCGTGCTCTCGGGCTTGCTGTCGAATTCGAGGTTGACCGCGAGACGAAGTGTCGGCGAGCTACGACGAAACTCGACGAGCTTTGCGAGACCGTCGTCGAGAATGTGGTCGAACAGCGCGCCCAGCAAACCCGCCTCTTGCATCGAGCGCAGAAACTGGTCGGGCTCGCGCATGCCCGCCGCTGTCTGCCAGCGGGCAAGCGCTTCGACGGCGACGAACTTGCCGGTGCGCAGGTCGACAATCGGTTGGAAGTAGGCGCTGATCTCGCCGTCGAGCAGCGCCCGGCTGAGCGCGATCGACTGCGCACTGTCGGGTTGGTTCGTCGGGGTCGCTGACCCAGCTCCCACCGCTGGGTCGGAAATCGAGTGCTGCAGTTCGGCCTCGGCCAGCGACAAGGCCTTCTCCAGTGTGCCTTCCGGGCTTCGACGCCCGAGTGCCAGGCAAACCGTGACTCCCTTTTGGGAGAACCCTTGGCGTAGCGCGCGCAGCACATCGTCTCCCGTGTTCGCCAGCAACAGAACCGCCAGCCGATCGCCGGTGAGACGGGCGGCGAAGTGTCGGCCACCTAGAACATCGCGCACTACCGAGCCAGCGAGCTGCAACTCTTCGTCGCCGGCCATATGCCCGCTGAGCTGGTTGTTAGTTCGCAGGTTGGTGAGTTCGGCGACGATCACCGTTGCCGACTCGCCGAAGTCGCGGCAATACGCCTCGTCTGCCTGAAGTCGGCGCTCCCAATCCTGCCGGGTGGCAAGACCGGTGAGCGGGTCGCTCGCCGCATCCGAACTCTGCATCGCGAGCCGCTGCTCTGCCAGTGCACGTTCGCCGGCGGCGAGGCCGCCGAGCAGACTTGCATACAGGCGCACGGCGGCGGTGAGTTGGTCGCGGGTGGCTTCTGCGAGGTAATCGCCGTATCCGATCAGTTCGCCGAAGTCGGAGCCGTCGGGAAGGCTGATCGGCGCCCCGACTCGCTGCACCGCGTCGGCACCAAGAGTGGCCGGCACCGCCTCCTGGGCACGCAACTGGCCCTGCGGATCGATGGCCGCCAGCGTTCGGCTGCCGTCGGCGTCGTGGCGCAGTATCGCCCAACTGCCCAGGCCAGAGCGGGTTGACAGGTGCGTGAGGACCTGCGCGGCGGCCCGCGAGAATGTCGATTCCGAGCTGCCTGCCGCCATCATGGTTCTTCTATCGGCTACTCAGTGGTGGAACTTCAGCAAATCTTGACGATTTCCGGGCGAATCGTCGGCGCTCGGTAGCCTCCCAACCCATGCCGAAGGTGCCCGTCCCGAAGACCGCTGTGCCCAAGGCGTCCGTAGCCAACGGCAGCGCTCCGCGGATAATCGTCAGGGGAGCGCGCGAGCACAACCTGAAGAACATCAACATCGAGATTCCGCGCGACCGTCTGGTGGTGTTCACCGGCCTTTCCGGGTCGGGCAAGAGCAGCCTCGCGTTCGACACCATCTATGCCGAGGGCCAGCGACGCTATGTCGAGTCGCTGAGCTCGTATGCACGGCAGTTTCTCGGCCAGATGGACAAGCCCGACGTCGACGTGATCGAGGGCCTGTCGCCGGCGATCTCGATCGACCAGAAGAGCGCCAGCCGAAACCCGCGCTCAACGGTTGGCACCATCACCGAGCCCTACGACTACCTGCGACTTCTGTTTGCTCGCATCGGCGTGCAACATTGCGCCGACGACGGCACCAGGCTGCAACGGCAGACGCCAAGCCAGATCGTCGATCGCATTCTGCTGCTGCCCGACGGCACACGCTTTCAGGTGTTGGCGCCGGTCGTTCGCGGGCGCAAAGGCGAGTACGACACGCTGCTGCAGGATCTCACCGCGCAAGGGTTCGTGCGTGCCCGCATCGACGGCGATGTCGTCGATATCGCCGAGTTCCTGAAGCGCGACGAGCGACTGGCGCGCTATGAGCAACATCGCATCGAGATCATCGTCGATCGCCTCGTTCGGCGTGAGGGCATCGAGCGTCGACTCACCGACTCACTGGAAACGGCGCTGAAGCTGGCCGACGGAGTCGCCGAGGTCGAGCTGTTCGCGAAAGGCGACGACGCCGACGACAAACAGAAGGACACGGTTCTCGGCGAGACACTCACCTTCAGCCAGCATCTCGCCTGTCCAAAGTGCGGCACCAGTTACGACGAACCGGCTCCACGCAACTTCTCGTTCAACTCGCCCTACGGCGCTTGCTCGGTCTGCGACGGGCTGGGCACAACCTTCGAGGTCGACCCCGAGTTGTTGATCCCCGACACCGATCTGTCAATCAACGGTGGGGCGATTGCGCCCTGGCGCAGCAGTAGCACTCAGTACTTCACGCGCATGCTCGAGGCCGTCGCCGAGAGTTACGGCATCGATCTTGACGTTCCGTACAAGAAGCTGACCGCCAAGCAGCAGAAGGTCATCATGCACGGCGTCGATGGCAACTTGAAGGTGAAGTACAAGAACCGTTACGGACGCATGCGCGAGTACAGCACCGCCTATGAGGGAGTTGTGCCCTGGCTCAATCGCCGCCGCCAGGGTGCTGAGAGCGATTGGGCTCGCGAGCAGTACGAGGGCTACATGCGCGAGGTGCCCTGCGCCACGTGTAAGGGCGCGCGTTTGAAGCCTTCCTCGCTGGCGGTAACCGTGAACGATAGGAACATCTCCGAGATTTGCGAGATGCCGATCGGCGAGTCGTCGAGCTTTCTCGCCGGGCTCGAGCTTGGTGAACGCGACCGGTTGATCGCCGAGCGCGTTACCAAGGAGATCAATGCGCGGCTCGGCTTCCTGCTCGATGTCGGGCTCGACTACCTGTCACTGTCGCGCAACGCCGGAACCCTGGCCGGCGGCGAAGCGCAACGCATTCGGCTCGCCAGCCAGATCGGCAGTGGACTGGTCGGCACCCTCTACGTTCTCGATGAGCCGTCGATCGGGCTGCACCAGCGTGATAACCAACGACTGGTCGACACGTTGATGCGGCTCCGCGATCTGGGCAACACCGTTCTGGTCGTCGAGCACGATGAGGAAACGATCAAGGCAAGCGATTGGATCGTCGACATCGGGCCAGGCGCCGGCGAGCACGGTGGCGCCGTCGTGTACAGCGGTCCGGTGGCGGGGATCCTGAAGTCGAAGGAGTCGGTCACCGGCCAGTACCTCAGCGGACGCAAGTCGGTGCCGGTTCCGACGCAGCGACGGGTTCCCGGGCTGGAGTGGCTGGAAATCGTCGGCGCCCGCGAACACAACCTGCGCAACATTGATGTGCGCATCCCGTTGGGATGTTTCGTCACGGTCACTGGTGTAAGCGGCAGCGGAAAGAGCAGCCTCGTGCGCGACGTACTGCTGCCTGTGCTGATGCAGAAGATCTACAAGTCGAAAGATGCTGCCGGCAAACACAAGACGATCCGTAACGTGCAGCTACTCGACAAGGTGATCGACATGGATCAGTCGCCGATCGGTCGCACACCGCGCAGCAACGCCGCCACCTACACCGGCGTGTTCGACAACATCCGCAAACTGTTCGCAACAACGGCCGAGGCCAAGGTTCGTGGATACCTGCCGGGTCGTTTCAGTTTCAACGTGCAAGGCGGTCGCTGCGAGGCCTGCTCCGGCGACGGAACGATCAAGATCGAAATGCATTTCCTGCCCGATGTCTATGTGCCGTGTGAGGTTTGCAAGGGAGCCCGCTACAACCGCGACACGCTCGACATTCAGTTCAAGGGCAAGAACATCGCCGAGGTGCTCGACATGCCCGTGGCGGAGGCGGTCGAGTTCTTCGCCAACCAACCTGCCATCGCCCGTTACATGGGCACGCTGATGGATGTCGGCCTCGGTTACGTTCGCCTCGGGCAACCGGCACCGACGCTGTCCGGTGGCGAGGCGCAACGGGTGAAGTTGTCGACCGAACTGGCCAAGCGCAGCACCGGCCACACCATCTACCTACTCGACGAACCAACCACCGGCTTGCACTTCGACGACGTGCGCCGTCTGCTCACCGTGCTGTCGCGGCTGGTCGATCAAGGCAACACGGTGCTGGTGATCGAGCACAACCTCGATGTGATCAAGACCGCCGACTGGATCATCGATCTCGGACCAGAGGGCGGCAGCGGTGGTGGCCTCGTCGTCGCCGAAGGTAGCCCGGAAGACGTCGCGAAGGTAGACGAGAGCTACACCGGTAGGTTCCTGAAACCGATGCTCGATGGTTGACCAGATCCGAGCCACCGGCTAGCCTGGCATCCGTGGCCGTCAAGACTGCTCTCAACATCGATCGCGAGAAGGTTCGCCGCGCCGCGGAAGTGCTCGGCACGAAGGGAACCACCGAGACGATCGACGCCGCGCTCAGCGAAATCATCGCCCGAGCAGCCCGTCTGCGCCTTATCGAATACATGCGGTCGTTGGACCAAGAACAGATCGATGCGATCTTGAACTGTTGGGACTGATGGCGACACATCTTGTCGATAAGTCAGCCTGGGTGCGACTGAGACGCGAGTCGGTGCGCGATCGGTGGGGCGCGGCGCTGACCGAAGGGCGATTGGCTCTAACCGGGCTCGGAATGCTCGAGATCCTCGTTTCTGCGAAGTCGGCCGGCGATTTTGTGAATGTTCATTCAGTGCTTGACGCGATGCCGCGCGTCGCGATTACCGAACAGATCATCGACCGAGCTATCGGTGTCCAAGGCGAAATGGTCGGCCGCGGCACGCACCGAGCACCTTCGCCGGCCGACCTCATCCTGGCCGCGTGCGCCGAGGTCAACGGGCTCGTGCTGTTGCACTACGACCACGATTTCGACCTGATTGCCGACGTGACCGGGCAACCGATGGAGTGGGTCGTTCCCGCAGGGTCAGTGCCATGACCGCCATCGCCGCCACCGACGCGCCTGCGCCCGACTACTCCGTTCAGCAGCGGCGCACACTCAATACGCTCCGGCTCGCACAGGTGCCCGGTCAAGCCGCAGTGGCCGGGGTGGTCGCGGTAGTGGCCTTGCTCGCCAAGGAACTGTTGCACGGCAACGACCGTCTCGCCGGCACCGGCAGTGCCGCGTTCACGATGGGCGCCGCGCTGCTGGCAGTGCCGTTGTCTGCACTCATGAAACGTCGGGGACGCCGCTACGGCCTGATGCTGGCATTCGGTGTCGGTGCTGCCGGTGCCGCGATCACAGCGGTGGCCGGTCAGCTCGGGGTGTTCGCGCTCTATGTGGTGGGCATGCTCGCCTTCGGCGGTGCGCAAGCTGCGACCTTGCAGGGTCGCTACGTGGCCGCCGACCTCGCCCGCGAGCACGACCGTGCCAAGGCGATCGCCAGCGTCGTCTGGTTGGGCACTCTCGGGGCTGCGTTCGGGCCGCTGCTCACGCCGTGGGAACGCAGGCTTGCAAAAGCTGCCGGATTCAACCCGCTGATCGGTCCCTTCCTCGTCGCGACGTTGTTCGCCCTGCTGGCCATGTCGATCATCTCCTGGCGCATGCGCCCCGACCCGTTGGCGATCAACGGTCAGCTCGACCCGCACGCGGAACGCATCCGCCCGCTGCGCCAGGTACGCGCGTCGGCAGGGGTGATCCGCAGCAGCCCGTTGGCGCCACTCGGACTGGCGGCGATGGTGGTTTCGCAGACTGCGATGGTGGCGGTGATGACGATGACGCCGCCGCACATGGCCGATCACAGCCAGAGCGATCTCAGCGCGTTCGTTATCGCAGTGCACATCGTCGGCATGTACGGCATGGCACCGCTCGTCGGCCGCTTCGTCGGCCGCTTTGGCCAAGTGCGTTCAGTGATGGTGGGTGCGGCGGTGATCGCTTCCGGCACGGTGACCTCGGTCGTGGCCGGCTACGCACCAGCCTTGATCTTCATTGGTCTCTTCTTGCTTGGCTTCGGTTGGAACATCGGGCTGATCGCCGGCAGCAGCATTCTCACCGGCGCGGTACCCGCCGAAAGCAGAGTGGAAGTGCAGGGCACCGCCGACCTTACGATGAGTTTCTGTGGTGGCATCGCCGCGTTCAGTTCCGGCTTCATCAAGCAAGCGTGGGAATTCCATACGCTCGCCAACGCGGCGACACTGCTTGTGGGGTTGCTGTTCGTTGCCGCCTACGCGCAATCGCGGTCAGCGGCCGCGAAGCTTCTGGCTTAGCTCGTTGAGTCGAGCTTTCTCGTCGCGAGACAACGAGTCGATGCCGCGTGCGCTGATCTTGTCGAGCAGCGCGTCGAGTTCGGCCTGGTCGCGCGGGTCGGGAGAGTTGGAGCCTGCCCACGGGCGGGTCACAACCCTCTGGTCAGTCGCGCGGGGCAACCGCTTGCGACGGCGTGAAGGTATCGCCAGCTTCGGAATCCACGGGTAATCGCCGAGGATTCCGAATGCGCGTGCCGCCAGCGCGGCCGTCGCCAGTGAAACGGCCAACAGCAGTACCAGGTTCGCCAGTCGCAGCCCGATGAGATTGAGTACCTCGATGCCGACGATGACAGCCGCGAATACCCAGGCAGGGATGCCGCCGAAGAAACGAACATCGGGAAGTTGTGCGCAGAACACGCAGAACACAGCAATTTCCACCGGCCGTATTCCGGCTTGGTTGATGTCGAGCAAGGTACCGACCACGCCCGGCACAACCGCCAAGAGGACCAGCATCCACGCGTATTTGACCCTGCCGATCATGCGCTCGAGCTCGCGCCCGAAGTACCAGAGCATCGCGATCGTCAGCGCCGTCCAGATGTCGGGTTCGTTGGCGAGCGGCCACGACAACAGGCGCCAGATCTGGCCGTGGCGAACATCGTCGGCGAAGAGCACCAGGTGCCGCAGGACCTCCGGGTTGGCGGCCCACATGAACATCGAGACGACACAGAGCCCCGGCACGAGCACCGAGGTGGTGATGTCGAGCGCGCCGATGCGAAACCAAGGGTCGTCGTGGTCGCGGCGACCGGGGAATGAGATCTGGAAGCGGCCCGACATCAAAGGCAACACTATCCCGCGTCGCCGCAACCGTAGAGTCGACACCGATGGTTGCTCGGCCCCCTACAGGCACGATTCCCGAAACCCCTGGGTCCTATCAGTTCAAGGACACGGAAGGCCGCGTCATTTACGTCGGCAAGGCGGCGAACCTGCGCCAACGCCTTTCGAACTACTTCCAGGACCCTCGCAACATGCACGTCCGCACGGCGCAAATGGTGTCTACCGCCGCGACGGTGGAATGGATCGAGGTGCGTAACGAGGTCGAGGCGTTGATGCTCGAGTACAGCCTGATCAAACAGCACCGTCCGCGCTTCAACGTGCGACTGCGCGATGACAAGAGTTATCCGTTTCTGGCGGTGACGGTCGACGAGGAGTATCCGCGAGCGTTGGTGATGCGGGGGAGGAAGCGCAAGGGAACCCGCTACTACGGCCCCTACGCCCACGCCTACGCGATTCGCGACACTCTCGATCTGCTGCTACGCAGCTTCCCAATTCGCACGTGCAGTCCCGGCAAGTTCAACGAGCACCATCGGCTTGGTCGCCCGTGCCTGCTGTTTCACATCGAAAAGTGCAGCGGACCCTGTGTCGGCGAGATCGATGCGTCGGCTTATCGCCGGTTGGTGCAGGAGTTGTGCGAGTTTCTCGATGGCGACACCGACGAGATAGTGAAACGGCTCGAGACGGAAATGGTCGCCGCCTCGCACGCCCTGGAGTACGAGCGAGCCGCGCGGCTTCGTGATCGACTGCTGGCGGTTCGACGCGCGATCGAGAAGCAGCAGATGGTGGCCGAACGCAGCGAAGACATCGATGTCGTCGGCATTGCCGACGACGAGCTGGAAGCCGCCGTGCAGGTGTTCTTCGTGCGCAAGGGCAGGGTTGTCGGTCGCAAGGGTTTCGTTCTCGACAAGGTCGAGGAGCTGTCACCCGGAGGTCTCGTCGATCGCATTCTTGAAGAGCTGTACGGCGACGATCCACCGGCGGGCGTTCCGAAACAGGTGCTGGTTCCCGTCGATCCCGACGACACCGCGACATACGAGGAGTGGCTCACTCACCTACGTGGCAGTCGCGTGCAGATCCGCGTTCCCCAACGGGGAGACAAACGCGACCTGCACGAAACGGTGACGCGCAACGCGAAGGAGGAGTTCGTTCGCCATCGGCTCCGGCGGGCGGGCGACCACAACGCCCGCAGCCGCGCGCTGACAGAGATTCAAGATCTGCTCGGTCTGCCCGAGGCGCCACTACGCATCGAGTGCTTCGACATGGCCCACCTGCAGGGCACCGATTACGTCGGCTCGATGGTGGTGCTCGAGGACGGCTTGCCGAACAAACGCGAGTATCGCCGGTTCAAGGTGAAAGACGTTCCGGGCAACGACGACTACGCGGCGATGGAGGAGGTGTTGACCCGGCGGCTGCAGGCGTACCTTCGCGAGCGCGATCAGCCGTTGGATGAGGAGCTGATCGACGGCGAACGCCGCCGACCACGCAAGTTCGCCTACCCGCCGCAACTGCTGCTCGTCGACGGCGGCAAGGGTCAGTTGGCCATCGCCGATCGTGTTGTTCGCTCCCTGGGGCTGCAGGATGAGATTCCGATCGCCTCCCTTGCCAAGCGATTCGAGGAGGTCTTCGTGCCCGGTCGGGGCGCGCCGGTCGAGGTACCTCGCGGCAGCGATGCGCTGTTCATGTTGCAACGCATTCGCGACGAGGCCCATCGCTTCGCCAACACGTTCCACCGCGAGTTACGCGGCAAGCGGATGACAACGAGCGCGCTCGACGGCATTCCCGGGCTCGGCGAGGCGCGCCAGAAGAAGTTGGTGCAGGTCATGGGTGGTGTCAACGCAGTCAAGAAGGCCAGCCTCGACGACCTACGCGCGATCTCCTTCCTGCCCGCTGCAGTGGCCGAGGCAGTGCACGCCAAGTTCCATCCGAGTTGACCAGTCGGCGAGTTCCCGCTCGGAATCGCCCCCACGGGCGCCTTCGGCCCGGCCGTACGCTGGCCCGGTGAGCGCTTCATCGAACGAGTTGTGGGAGACCCATGCCGGCTGGTGGATCGGTGGGTTCACCGATGGTGCCGATCCCGAGTACGAGGAACAGATTCTTCCGCTAGCGGCCAGTGAGTTGGCCGGCGCGCAACGAGTGCTCGACGTCGGTTGCGGCGACGGTCAGGTGAGTCGACTTGCCGCACGCCTTGGCGCCACTGTCATCGGAGCCGACCCAACGTGGAACTGCGTAAGCGTCGCGCAAAGTCGCGGCGGGGCAACGTTCGCCCAGGCCGGAGCCGCGCAACTCCCGTTCGCCGATGACAGCTTCGATGCCGTTGTCGCCTGCCTGGTGTTCGAACACATTCGCGAAGTCGACAGTGCGATCGCGGAGGTCGCGCGCGTTCTGCAGCGAGGCGGCCGCTTCTGTTTCTTCCTGAACCACCCGTTGTTACAGACCCCCAACAGTGGGTGGATCGATGATCAGTTCCTCGACCCCCCGGAGCAGTATTGGCGCATCGGTCCCTACTTGATCGAGGACGAGACGATCGAGGAGGTGGAGAAGGACGTGTTCATCCCGTTCATCCATCGTCCCCTCAGCAGGTACGTGAACCTGCTGGCTGCGAACGGTCTGTTGGTGGAGCGAATGGACGAGCCAGCGCCGCCGACAGGTTTCCTCGCCAAGGCCCACGAATATGGAGCCGCGGCGACGATTCCACGCCTGCTGTATCTCCGTACTCGCAAGTCGTGACGTCGTAGGCTTGCCTAGTGGCCGACATCCTCCTCATCACCGGATTGTCCGGTGCCGGGCGCTCGGGAGCGGCCGCCGTCCTTGAGGATCTTGGCTGGTACGTAATCGACAATCTGCCTACCTCGCTGGTCGACACGATTGTCGAACTGGTCAGCAAGCCCGGCAGCGATATCGAACGACTGGCGCTGGTGGCCGGTCGCCAGCATGTCGAACTGCTACCCAAGGTCGCGGCGTTGCGCTCCGCCGGGCACCGCGTGCGGCTGCTCTTTCTTGACTCTGCGACCAACACGCTGGTCAAGCGTTACGACGCGACCCGTCGCAAACATCCCCTCGATGGCGAGGCGCCCGGTTTGGTGGAGGCAATCGATCTCGAACGTGAGCTGTTACAGCCGGTGCGTTCGGCGGCCGACCTGGTGATCGACACGACCGACCTCAATGTGCACCAACTGAAGTCGAAGCTGCTCGCCGCCTTCGACGAAGCAGGCGACAGTCAGCGACTACAGATCGCGGTAGAGAGCTTCGGTTACAAGCACGGCCTTCCAATCGATGCCGACATCGTGATCGATGTGCGGTTTCTTCCGAACCCGCACTGGGACGATGCGCTGCGACCGCTGACGGGTCACGATCCTGCAGTTCGTGACTTTGTGCTCGGGCCGGCACCGGCGAGCGACTTTCTTGACCGCTTCCAGTCGCTGATGCTGTCGCTGCTGCCGTCGTATGAAGCCGAGGGCAAGAGCTATCTGACGATCTCGTTGGGTTGCACGGGGGGTCGCCATCGAAGTGTTGCGGTCGCCGAGGAATTGGCACGTCGGCTCCGTGATCACGGATACGCCGTGCGCACCGGTCACCGCGACCTGAGTCGGTAGGCTCGCCCCGGAATATTCACCTTTGTAAGCAACATGCGAAAGGAACGCTGCCATGACGGTGCGCGTCGGTATCAACGGTTTTGGACGGATCGGGCGCAACTTCTTCCGTGCGGCCAAGCAACGGGGTGTCGACATCGATTTCGTGGCGGTCAACGACCTCGGCTCACTCACGACCATGGCGCACCTGCTCAAGTACGACTCGGTTCTGGGTACGTTGCCCAACACGATCGGCGCCACCGAGACCGGCATCTCGGTGGACGGTGACGAGTTACGGGTGCTGCAGGAGCGCGATCCGAAGAAGTTGCCGTGGGGCGATCTGGGCGTCGATCTGGTTATCGAGAGCACGGGTTTCTTCACCAAGCGCGATACCGCCGCGTTCCATCTTGAAGGTGGTGCACCGCTCGTGATCGTTTCGGCACCTTGCGATGCTGCTGACGCCACATTCGTATACGGCGTGAACCACACCGACTTCGACTTCGCTAAGCAGAAGGTCATCTCCAACGCGAGCTGCACCACCAACTGCTTTGTGCCGATGGTGAAGGTGCTCGATGACGCATTCGGAGTCGAGCAGGGTCTGATGCAAACAGTGCATGCCTACACCGGCGATCAGCAACTAGTCGACGGCCCGCACAATGACCTGCGCAGAGCCCGCGGCGCGGCCATCAACATCATTCCAACCAGTACTGGCGCTGCGCGCGCGACCAGCCTCGTGCTCGCTTCGATGAAAGGCAAGCTCGACGGCACGTCGCTACGGGTGCCGGTGCCGACGGGCAGCATCGTCGACTTCACCGCCAACCTCGCCAAGTCGGCAACGGTCGAGCAAATCAACGCCGCCTTCAAGTCCGCCGCCGCCGGTGGGCCGTTGCAGGGCATTCTTCGCTACACCGATGATCCGATCGTGTCGAGCGACATCCAGGGCGATCCGCACAGCTGCATCTTCGATTCCGGGTTGACCGCGAGCATGGGCAAGTTGGTGAAGATTCTCGGCTGGTATGACAACGAGTGGGGCTACAGCAATCGCCTGATCGACACCGCGCTGTACACCGGTTCGATCGCGGCAGCACAATCGTGATCACAACAACATGACGGCAACGGCGTGACGGGTCGCATTCCAACACTCGTTGATCTCGGCGACGTGCGGGGCAAGCGCGTGCTGGTGCGTACCGACTTCAACGTACCGATGGAAGCAGGTGTCATCACCGACGACTTCCGCATTCGCGCTGCACTCCCCACCATCACGTGGCTCACCGGCCGCGGGGCGGGTGTGATTACCGCGTCGCATCTCGGCCGACCGAAAGGTGCGCCCGACCGGAAATTTTCGATGGACGCGGTTCGGGAGCGACTGGCAACACTGGCGCCCGGAGTGGAACTGCTGGAGAACCTACGTTTCGATCCCGGTGAAGAGGCCAACGACTCCAAGTTCGTCGCCGCGCTGGTGAAGGACATCGACATGTATGTCGACGATGCATTCGGGGCTTGCCACCGCGCCCACGCCAGCATCGTCGGTCCGCCAAAAACATTGCCGAGCGCGATGGGTTTGCTCTTGCAGAAGGAAGTCGATGTCTTACTGGGCTTGCGCAACGATCCGAAGCGGCCGTTCGTGGCGGTGCTGGGTGGCAGCAAGATCAGTGACAAGTTAGGCGTCGTCGAGGCGTTGCTCGCGGTCGTTGATTCGCTGGTGATCGGCGGTGCGATGTGTTTCACGTTCCTCGCCGCGCTGGGCTACCCGATCGGCGACTCGCTTTTCGAACCCGACCAGGTCGACACCTGCAAGCGACTGCTCGCTGAGTCGGCCGCGGTCGGCAAGACCATCCACCTGCCAGAAGATCTTGTCGGGCTCGACGCCGGCGGGCGGTTCGCGACGTTCGGTGTTCGCCTGCCCGACGGCGCCAAAGGTTTCGACGTCGGTCCCGGAACTGCCGCCGCATTCAGCGACGTGATCATGGATGCGCGTACGGTTTTCTGGAATGGCCCGATGGGAATGTTCGAGGACGAACGCTTCGAGGCCGGCACCCGCACCGTCGCGCAAGCGATGGCTGACACCAAGGCCTTCACCGTCGTCGGTGGCGGCGATAGCGCCGCCGCGCTGGCGCAGTTCGGGCTCGCGGACGATGTCGATCATGTCAGTACTGGCGGTGGTGCCGCGCTCGAGCTGATCGAATTGGGCGACCTGCCCGGGCTGGCAGCACTGAGAGGAGCCTGTAATGCACCGCGTTTTTGAAGCAAGGGGAGAACGGCATGCGTAAACCACTGATCTCGGGCAACTGGAAGATGAACCTCAACCACTTCGAAGCGATCCAGACGGTTCAGAAGCTGGCGTATCTGGTCGGCAAGGACGAGCTGTCGTCGGCCGACGTGAGTCTGCACCCGCCGTTCACCGACATTCGCAGTGTGCAAACGGTCATCGACAGTGATCGTCTCGGCTATTCGCTGGGCGCGCAGCATTGCCATTGGGAGGAGAAGGGCGCTTACACGGGTGAGGTCTCGCCGCTGTTTCTAGCCAAGCTCGGGGTGCAATATGTGATCGCCGGTCACAGCGAACGGCGCGAATTATTCGGGGAGACCGACGAGATGGTCAACAAGAAGGTCGCCGCTATCCAGCAGCACGAGATGACCCCGATCATGTGTGTCGGCGAGACGCTGCAGGAACGCGAAGCGGGCGAGTCCGAGTCGAAGGTTCTCAGTCAGGTTCGTGCGGGGCTTGCGGGCAGGAAGCCGGCGCAGGTGGGTTCGCTCGTCATCGCGTATGAGCCGATCTGGGCCATCGGCACCGGTCGCAACGCCACCGCCGGTGATGCCCAGCAGATGTGCGCCGCGATCCGCCACTGCGTCGCCGACGTCTCCGGGGCCGAGGCCGCCACCTCGGTACGGGTGCAGTACGGGGGCAGCGTCAAGGCCGGCACCATCGCCGAATTGATGGACCAGCCTGACATCGACGGGGCGCTCGTCGGTGGCGCCAGCCTCGATCCCGATGAGTTCGCGCGCATCTGCAAGCTCGGTGTCTGACGTGCTGCTCTGGAGGTGTCGGCTAGAGGCGAACGTCCCTAACTTGCGGGACTGTCGACTCTCTGCGACGATGAGACGATAAGTGTCTGATGGTCTCATCGTCGCGACCGGGGGTCGGCGGCGCGATGGAGGCTATCCAAGATGACGCTTACACAAGATCAGACACTGACCGATCGCGGCGACGGTGATGGCCGCTACGACAAGCTTCCGACTGTGTCGCCGCTTGGCGACGCACTCGATTGGAAGTGGCTCAAGGGCGCCAACACCGAGTGGGGTGTGCGGCCCAAGATCGGTCCACGCGGCCTGACCATGCTCGACATCGCCACCGGCAGCTACGGGGTGGTACCCGACAACCCGACGCATCGATCGATGGCGCCGCGCGGTGCCGACATCGACCCCGATACACCGGACATGGGCTACATCCTCAACAAGAAGAGTGATGTCTGGGCCGACAATGTGGTCGAGTTGTACGAGGAGGCGGTAGCTCGTCAATGGAGCGCCACCCGCGACATCCCTTGGGGGGAGTTGCGCGAGCTGCCCAGCGACATCGAGCACGCGATGTGCCAGGTGTGCACCACCCTCACAGAAGTGGAGATGATCGCCGCCGACCTGCCGGCCAAGTGGATGTGGCGCATGAACCACGACTTCTTGGAAGCCAAGATGTTTTTGTGCACCCAGATCATGGACGAGGCTCGCCACGCGGAAGTGTTCCGCAAGCGCGCGCTCGCCAATGGTGGCGGTTTGCTGATGTCGCGCGGGCAGAGCGAGGGTTTGCTGCGCACCATCATCGAGGCCAAGAGCTATACACAGGCAACCGCATTGATGCACTTGCTGGGCGAAGGCTTCATTCTCGACATCTTCCGCATGGGAGAGTTGATCTCACCGTCGCCGGTGGAGAAGCGCATGTTCCGGATGGCCATGCAGGACGAAGCACGCCACGTTGCCTACGGCACGATGCACATCCGCTACGCCGTCGAGCAAGACCCCGATGTGGCCGAGGAGATCCATGAGGCGCTCGATCATGGTGAGGCGGTACTCACCGCGTTCGGCACCAATCAAGATTTCGGCACCGCGCTGGCTGTGCTGCTCGGCGGCGGTGTCGAGCACGTCGAGACCAAAGGCTTTGCACTGCAGGCAGACATGCAGCGCAAACAGTTCACCTCCTACCTCGCCCGCTGCGAGCGGGCCGGTATCAGTCGGCTGCATCGCACCAAGCTGCCGCTGGAACTGCTCGGCCTCGACCCGAACACAATCCTCGCGAACTAGATGGAGCCGACATGAACATTGCTACCAAGGCCTTCTTCGTTGCGCTTGCCAATGAACTGAACGCTCACCCTGAGCAGTTCAAAGTTCACGGCGAGGCCGACATGGTCGCCGCTCTCGTGATGCGCAAGGCCGACGGCGACTTTGCCGTGCGCGTTGCGTTCGAAGGACTCCGCGTGGAAGACATCAAGGAGACTTCCGTCGCTGAAGCCGCCGCCGCCGACTACTACCTCGACGGTCCCCTCGCCGCCTGGCAGGCGATGTTCGACGACATTCTTGCCAACGGCTCGGCGAGCGGCCGCCTCACGATCAACAGCCTTGCCCTGCTCGGCACCGACATCCGCCTACGCGGTGACGACCCGATGGGCGTCGACAAGTTCTCGCGGTTCAACCAAACCCTGCAGGAATACCTCGACGGTGCAGCCCGCGTCGCGGTAGCCGCAGGCTGACTAAGGACGACATCATGCAAGCACCCAACTGCCCCAAGTGTGGCCAGCCGGTCACACGCGTTGTCGATGTGCCCTACGGATGGTGGGAGTGGACCGGCGACAAGTATGAGAGTCGCAACGCCGCGTCCCGTGTCGACGTGGCCCCCTGGGTGCACCTCGACTGCATGGGCGAGTTGCGCAAGTTCCATCCGCAGAAC
>JACQZX010000049.1 GCA_016213665.1 Actinomycetota bacterium
CAACGACGCGTCATGTAAGGCCGTGATCGCGCCGTAGCGGGTGGTGACGTGGCTGACCTCGAGCATGAGTCTCGCGGTCTTTCTGGTTCAGCCGGGGATGTTGGTCGGCCGAATGGCCTCGACGAAGACGGGTTCGCCGTTTTCGATGGTGAGGATGACGACGTCCTTTTCGGGAACACCACCAGCTCCGGCGTAGGTGACGGTGCCGGTTGTGACCGGAGCGTTCACGAGACCGTCGATGGCAGCAATCAACGCGGCCGGATCGACGGAGCAGGCCTCGATGGCAGCAGCCGCAAGTATCTGCACGGCATCGGCGGCAAGGGCACCGAAACTTATTGTCTCGATGTTTGCGCCGGCGGCGGCCGCATCGGCCAGGAACTGCTCGACGCCGTTGCCCTCCTGCGGGAAGGTGTGTGCCGCGAACACGATTCCGTTGGCGATGTCGCCTGCGCTCCATACGACGGTGGCATCGAATCCGTCGACACCGGCCACGATCACGTCGGCAAGGCCGGCGGCAGCGAGCTGCTCGAGCAGCACCTGCGTCTGGGGCATGACCATCGCGGTGAACAACACGTCGGGCACCTCGCTAAGGCCGGCGATTTCGTTGACCTGGGTGGAGAAGTCGGCATCGGCCAGGCTGTAGGCGTAGTCGCCGAGAACTGATCCACCCGCTGCTTCGAAGACCTCGGTGAAGTACTCGGGGTTGCCGGAGAAGTAGATGTCGTCGGTGCTGCTGAGCGTGACCGCCGTGGTGTGACCTTCGTTGATCGCCCACTCGGCTACTGCTGCAGATTGCACAGGATCACTGAAGCTGGCCAGAAACGCACCGCGCGACGGGTCGGCGAGCGACGGATCGGTGGAAGCCATGAAGATGATCGGTGCCTGACCATCGACGGTGTCGAGCAGCGGCGCACCGGTGCTGGCGAAAGGTGGGCCGATGAGGGCGTTGACACCGTCGTCGAGCAACTCCTGAGCTGCACGTTGGGTGGCAGCGGGATCGCCCTGGATGTCTTTCACCACATACTCGACCGGGAGACCGCCGACACCGCCGGCGTCGTTCAGCTTGTCGACCATCACCTGGGCCGCTTCTGAGCCAGGTTGGTCGGAGAAGGCCCCCAGTTCGCCGAGGTCGGCGGCGAAACCGATCTTCAACGCCGTATCGAGCACACACTCGCCGCCACCGGTCGTATCGCCGGTCGTATCGCCCGTCGTTGGCGCGGTCGTGTCGTCGGGCGCATTCGTGGTGGTGGTGTCCTTGTCGTCGCTGCACGCGACGGCGACGATGCTCAACGAGATGAGCACGGCCGGAACTATTCGCTTTCGCATAACTTCCCCCTGGGTGAGCCGTCGCGATGGACGGTAACAGTGATCGCCGAAATGGTACTCCTACGCCGCCACCGGGCTGAACAGCGGCCGTGATCGGTTTGCTATCGTCGCTCGCCTATGGGGAATCGGCGAGTACGAGTCATGTGGTGCGACCTCAACGGGCTCTCCCACGGGCGTTATGTGCCCGAGCGGCGCCTGTACGAACACGGGCATCACGCGGTGACGACGCTGACGATGAATGTGCAGCGCGACATACTTCCGATTGCGGGCTACGCCGCCGATGTCGGCTTCCCCGACCTGTCCACCGTTCCGCTCGTCGATTCCCGCAGGCCCGGTTGGGAAATCGACACAGATGTGGTGATCGCGGATCTTGAGTTCAACGATGAGCCGTTGGCAATCGGGCCGCGCAATGCCCTCAAACGCGCGGTGCAGTCGTGGCATGCGCTCGGGTACGAACCGATGCTCGGATACGAGATGGAGTTCTACGTAATGCAGCCCGACGGCGATGCGCCTGGTGGCTTCTCGCCGCTGCACATACCGTCGCATCGCGTGTACGGCGTCGGCATCGGCGGCGACAACACCGGCTTGCTGTTCGACATGTTCGACGCGGCCGAACAGTGTGAGCTCGATCTCGAGGGGATCATGGGTGAGTTCCACCCTGGCCAGATTGAACTGAACATGAAGTACGGGCCGGCACTCGATGCCGCCGACCGCGCGTTCATTTGCAAGGACATGACGCGCGAACTCGCCAATCGCAAAGGGTATTGCATCACCTATATGGGTCGCCCGAGCGCGGTGATGGTGGGCAGTGGGCTGCACGTGAACTTCTCGCTGCTGCCGCTCGCCGGTGGACCGAATGCGTTCGACGACCCGAGCGCCGAGTACGGATTGTCACCGATCGCCCGGCATTGCCTTGGTGGGTTGATCGCGCACCACGAGGCCTTGGCCGCGATGTCGGCGCCGACAATCAACAGTTACAAGCGGCTGATCCCCGGCATCATCGCCGGTTATTGGGCGAACTGGGGGCTCGACAACCGCATGAGCACGTATCGCGTGCCCTACGAGCGGGGCGCGTCCACACGCATCGAGAACCGGATGCCTTGCGGAACGGCCAACCCTTACCTGGCTGCTGCCGTAATGCTCAATGCCGCGCTGCTGGGCGTTGTCGATGGATTGGATTGCGGCACGCCCCAGGAGGGCGACGGCGATACCGAACCGAACACCGATCGTCATACACCACACACGCTGCCGGAGGCGATCGTCGCCTACGAATCCGATTCGGTGTTGTGCGAGGCGATGGGTGCCGATATCACCCGCGCCTATCTCGCGATACGTCGTGACGAGATCGCGCGTTGGGAGTCGGCCGGCAACGAGTGGTTGCCCGATGAGATAACTGCGTGGGAACTCAACGAGTACCTGCCGTTCTATTAGCGCACTAGGGCGCGAGTCCGAGCAGCGGTAAGCAACCGGCTACCCCGTGCAGAGTGATGTCGTCGCGGTGAAGTCGAACGAGGAAGTCGGCCCGGGGCATCTCAAAAGCGTGCAGCATCCCGGCTTCGTTTCTGCGGAGTTGGCGGCGATGGCCGTTGGGGGTGTAGCCGAGACTGCGCGTAACTCCCAGTGACGGCTCGTTGTCGGGCCACGCGGATGTGGTTGCGTAATCAGCGCCGAGGCCGAGAAAACCGAGTTGCAGCGTGGCGACGCGCATCTCCTTTCCGATTCCTCTGCCCTGAAACTCGCGACCCAACCACGAACCCGTCCCGAAGCTGCGCAGGGTGGGGAAGTCGTTGGACTCCAAGGCGGTAGTGCCCACCACGGTGCCATCAACGATGCATGCCAGTTCGATGGCCCATGAAGTGGGGGTCGTTTCCGCTCGACAGCGCCAGTAGTGCTGCATCGTGTTTCGCTCCAGCTGTGGCGGCGGCACGTCACTCCAGGGAATGCCGAATGGCATCACATCAGGCTCGTGGATGCCTTTCGCCGCGAGTAGCGCCAGATCGACAGCGAGGCCGTCGTCGATGTAGCGCAGCTCCAGTCGAGGAGTTCGCACTCGCAGATCGAACAACGGCCAAATGGGATGCGTCATCGAAACATTGTGACGCAAGGTCGCTAGGGCGTTGGGCTCATTTTCTCGATCATCGTTGCCATTTGCCGGTGAACCAGGTTGACCGCCTGCAGCGGCCGGATCATCACCCGGAACTCGATGATGCGGCCGGCGGCGTTGGCGCGGATGATGTCGACCCCGTTGACATACTTGCCCTCGATGGTGGTCTCGAACTCGAGCACCGCCGTGTCGTCGCCCAGCACCTGCTTGGTGTAGCGGAAGCCGCCGCCTGCTCCGCCGGAGCTATTGGCCGCCGACTTGTCACCCGGGAGCGTCTGGCCCGCGGCGTGAAGGTACATGGCCGTGATCGCCTTGCCGCGCTGTGGCGTGTAGACGATCGGGGAATAGAAAACCACGTCGTCGTCGAGCAGCTCGTCGAGCCCGCCGGAAAGTTCACCGCGGAGGTAAGCGTGCCACTGCTCAATCACCTGCTGTATCAATTCTTGCCTCCTTGTCGTCCCAGGTTGTCAGTTGGGCTGGTACCAGGCATGAACGCTACGTGGGCGAGCTGGTTCAGCGTTCCGATCTCGATGTGGCTCCACTCGGGACGGTTCCTATCGACCGGCTCGGAATCACCCGTTGCATGCCTCAAGACCGGCCGCTGTGGAGGCTGTTTCGAGTCGCACGAACACTTCCGGAGCCTGATCGGCAGCTGCAATTTCTGATTCGAGAACTGCTCGATCAGTGGCAGCGCTCTCTACGTATGCGACGGCGGCATCGAGAGCGGCGAACAATTCGTCGACTTCTGAGTCGAGGCCATCGGGCCGCTCCAAGGACTCGATCTCTTTCGCGCCTGCGGCGAACTTCGGCGTGACATCCGCGTAGTAGGCCATTACCTCTTCGAGCGACGGTGTCTCCGACCTAAAGAGAGTTCCGCCAGCGTCGAAGTCGGCGTTGATTTGGTCGCAAAGGGCAACCACATCTGCCCTCCAGGCCTCGGCGGACGGTTTGTCGTCACTGCATCCTGCAACGGCCACTGCGCCAATGGTGACCGCAACCGCGAATACGACTGTGCTGAACTTGTGCATCTGACGTCCCCTCTTATGTCTAGTTAGGAAAATCCTCGGCGCCGCCGGTATGACACCAGCACCCGCCAACTCCGCGGATGGCCACTAGGAACCTCATCCACTTAGGACTAAACGCGGGGGGCGCCGCTGACGATAAGGAAACCTAAACCTAGGGCCGCGTCCTTTGCGGATTGCACGACGACGGAGAAGTCCCAGGTTGCCCCATTGGCATCTACCGCAGTACACGTGAAACCTTCACCAGGGGTTGCCTGTGCAGGAGGGGCGCAACTCGCGCTCGTGAAGGTCGTGGCCGCCTGTGACGCGACATCGCTGCCTTCGATGTACTTCTCGGCGGCCCGCGCGAAGTCAATCGGACCGTAACCGCCCTGTGGCAAGGCACCGACAACGAGGAACATGTAGCTCGACTCCACCACGACGGTGAAGTCCCAGATTCTTCCTTTGCCGTCGACGGCAGTACATGTGAACTCTTCGCCGGGAATGATCGCGGCGGGGGCGGCACAGACCGCGTCCGTAAATGTCTCACCGACCTGCGTCGCAACTTCGCTGCCTTCGATGAACTCCTCTGCGGCCTTCATGAAGTCGTCGATATCGAATCCGAACGTGAACGGCGGTTCGATTGCACCGCTGAACTCGTAGCCGGTGTCCGCGTAGTAGATGGTGAAACTGACCGCAAACGAGAGCGAGCCAGCAGCAATCGCCTGAGCAATCTCGTTCGCGATGCGGCGACCATCGGCATCCCACGGCAAGTCGGTTTGGACTGTGAGGACACTCGTGTAACCGGTCGGCAAAGACTCAGCGAATCCTGTGCTCGTGACGTGAGCGACCCAGTCCTCCGGCGCGGGGCTGCCACTGCCAAACGCTTGATCGAGCCACTTCGAGAACTCCTCGCCCGAGGCGACTGGTGGGGGCAATTCAATCGGCTCGAATGACGCCAGACCAATAGTTCCGAACGACGTCGAGTCGGGTCCAGAAATTTCCAGCACGCCCCACACGTCGACGGACATGAGCGCTGACTGCAGCGCGTTCATCGCCTCGACGACTGCGTTCTGATCGGACAGTGCAATCCTGACGACTGGCCGGCGCAGCAGATCGACTTCGGACATGCTAACGACCGAAAACACCCACGCATCGTTGGACAAGGTGCCATCAATCAGCGCCAGAATGTCGGCAGCCTGGAGACGATCGAAGGCGGACCCCGCCGAGGGCGTATACGTGACCGATGTAGCTGTCTCGGGCAACACCGAACGCGAGGTTTGGGTACTACTGCAGGCACCAGCCAACATCGTCAGCCCAAGAATGACGAGAAGACGGTTCATTTCAAAGCAATCGTGCGCCACTACCTGCGCCGGTGAAAGGGCCGGAAGTCACTTCAGGTCAGAACGGCTCGCGCTCGGCTTCGGCGCGGTTGGCGAGATACCAGTCGATCGTCGTACGCAATCCCTGCTCGAACGGCATCTGTGCCCGCCAACCCAACAGCGCCTCCGCTCGACCCGGGTCGACGCGCCGTCGCGGCTGGCCGTCGGGTTTGGTGGAGTCCCACACCAGGTCGCCGTCGAAGCCCACCATCTTCGCGATCATCTCGACCGTCTCGCGGATCGTGATCTCGTGGTTGGTTCCCAGGTTGATCGGTTCCGCACCGTCGTGCAGTTCGGAAGCGAGCACGATTGCCTCGGCCGCGTCGTCGACATAGAGGTATTCGCGACTGGCGGTGCCCGTTCCCCAAACCTCGATCTTGTTCTCCTGCTGCTCTTTCGCTTCGACGCAAACCTTGATGCGAGCCGGGATCACGTGGCTCACCGACGGGTGGAACTTGTCGCCCGGGCCATAGAGATTGGTCGGTATCAAGTACGCGAAGCGTTGTCCATACTGCGCACGGTTCACCTGCGCGTGTATCAGCAACGCCTTCTTGGCGATGCCATAGGGGGCGTTCGTCTCTTCCGGGTAGCCGTCCCACAGACTCTCCTCGCGAAACGGCACAGGGGTGAACTTCGGGTACGAGCAGACTGTGCCGAGCAGCACCGTCTTCTCCACCGAGGGTGCCATGCGAGCAGCCTCGATCAGGTGCGTGCCCATCATCAGATTGCTGATGTACAACTCGGCCGGGGCGACCTGGTTGTAGCCGATACCGCCGACCCGAGCGGCCAGGTGAAGAATGTGGCTCGGCGTGGTTTCGGCGATCAGTCGCTCGGCCGTCCCACGAACCGTCAGGTCGTAATCCCGCGAGCGGGGAACGAATACGTCGGCACCCTGCGCCTGCAACTTGTCGATGACCACTCGGCCGAGAAACCCCGCCCCGCCGGTGACAACGACTCTACGTCCCGTCCAGAAAGCGGTCATGGCTGGGATGCTACGGCGCGGCAGGGCATGATTGTTCGTGTGCGAGTCGCGTACACACTTGAGCAGTGCTGGCATCGGGTGCCTGGGGGCACTGGTGTGGCCGCGCTACGCGTCGCCGAAGCGCTCGGACCGCACAACGATGTCCGCCTGATGGGGGTCGCCGGCCGTCATCGGCGGCTGCCCGAGGAGCCGTGGGTGCCCACCATTCCGGTCGCGCATCTCCCGATTGCATCGCCATGGTTGTACGAGACCTGGTTGCGCATGCAGTGGCCGAAGGTGGAGGTTGCCACCGGCCCGGTCGACATCGCCCATGCGACCACACTCATTCCTTGTCCCACCGACGCCAAGTTGGTTGTCACGCTGCACGACCTTGCCTTCCTTCACGACCCGAGTCAGTTCACCCGCCACGGAGTGCGCGTATTCCGGCGCAGCCTGCGCCAGATACGTCGGCGTGCGGATGTAGTGCTTTGTTGCAGCCAGGCCACGATGGATGATTGTCTCGTTGCCGGCATCGGCGCCGATCGGTTGCGACTGGTGCCGCTCGGCGTGGAAACCACCCGCGCCGACCCCGACGAGATCGCCCGCGTTCGAAGCAGCTACGGACTCCCCGCGGATTATGTGCTCTTCGTCGGAACGGTCGAGCCGCGCAAGAACCTGCGCGGCCTGGTTGCCGCGCTCGATCTGCTGGGAGACTCCGCGCCGCTTGTCGTGGCCGGCGCCAATGGCTGGGGCGATTCCGGTGTCGACGCCAGCGATCGCGTGCGGTTTCTCGGCTTTGTTCCGTCGCATGAACTCGGTGGGCTGTACGGAGGGGCCAGCGTCTTCTGTTATCCGAGCGAACGCGAGGGATATGGGCTACCCGTTCTGGAAGCGATGGCTCAGGGCGTTCCCGTCGTGACCAGTCGAGGTACCGCGACGGAGGAAACAGCCGGCAACGCGGCCGTGCTCGTCGACCCCAGGGACCCCGTCGACATCGCACGCGGCATCGACGAAGCGGGCCAACGGCGCAAGGAGTTGCACGCCAAGGGACTGGCGCGCGCGCAGCGGCGAAGTTGGGCAACGACTGCCGATCTCACCGCTGCCGTGTACCGCGAGCTCGCCGGCTGATGCCCGCGACGTCTCACGAGGCACACGAGGTGATGGTCAATCTGCTGTGGTGCGTACCCGGAAAGGTTGGGGGATCTGAGGAGTATCTCGTTCGGCAACTACTCGGTCTCGCCGAACAACCCGAGCAACCCGGACGGCGCTGGAATGCAACAGCCTTCGTCGCTCGCGGACTCGCCGCCGCGCACCCCGAGCTTTCCCCGGCGGTGCGCATGGTCGAGCCGACGTTCCACAGTCGCAGTCGCGCTCGGCGGATCATCGGCGAAGCAACGTGGTTGCGCAGGGCATGCGTCGACGCATCGCTCGTCCACCACGGTGGCGGAACCGCACCGCTGCGCGCTCGCCGACCTTATGTGCTCACTGTGCACGATCTGCAGTTCCGCACCTACCCGCAGTACTTCTCCAGGTTGAAGCGCGCCTACCTCAGCTCGGCTATCCCGCGGTCGGTGCACGGTGCCGCGATCGTCACTGTGCCCAGCGAATATGTGCGCGAGTGCGTGATCAAGGCGTACAACGCCGAGCCGGCGAAGGTGATGCTGGTGCCGCACGGCATCGAGCCGGCGCTCTCCGCCGATGTCACCCCCGAAAGTGAACTGCGCGAGCTCTACCAACTGGGTGAAGGGCCGATCGTGGTCTACCCGGCGGTTACGCACCCACACAAGAATCATCGCTTCCTTCTCACCTTGCTCGCACAACGGTGGACAGAACCCGATCTGCGCCTTGTCCTCATCGGTGGTGTCGGAAGTGCAGAGCACGTCGTCGCCTCGGCAGACGATCGTCGCGTCCTTCGGTTGGGGCGGGTATCGGCCGGCCACCGCAACGGTCTGATCGCGATGGCCGATGCGATGGTTTTCCCCAGCGAATACGAAGGCTTCGGCGCGCCCCTCATCGAAGCGATGACGCTCGGCTCTCCCGTCATCTGCAGCGATGCAACCTGCATGCCAGAAGTCGTCGGTGGGGCTGGCCTTGTGCTCCCTTTGCAGCTCGACGCCTGGGCCGGCGCTCTCGACGAAGCTCGGACTCGGCGCGTGCAGCTGGTTGCCGCCGGCCGGCGGCGTGCGCTTGCGTTCTCGTCGTTCGCCAGCGGGGCAGCGCTCGCCGCCGCCTACTCCAAGGCGGTTGCACAATGAGCGCTGCGCTAGTCGGCGAATCTCGATCCGATGGCGCCAAGCGACTTCGCATCGCTGTTCTCTGCCCGCACTTCGCTCCCGACACTGCGCCAACGGGCGAGGTGATAACTCGCCTGGTGCACGAGTTGGCGGAGCTCGGCCACGAGTTGCATGTGGTCACGACCCTTCCGTGGTACCGCAATCATGCGATCGAGGCCGATTGGCGCGGCAGGTTCGTACGGAGGGAGACGACACCTTGGGGCTCGATTACGAGGGTCTATCCGTTCCCCGGAACCGATAGGCGAAATCTGCTGCGCCGCGCGGTGGGCTTTGTGGGCTTCAGCGCGCTTGCCGGTGCAGCATCGTTGCGTGGCGGTCGCGTCGACGCCGTGATCGCGATGTCACCGCCTCTCACGCTGGGCCTCACCGGTTGGGGCACTCGTCTCGTTCGGCGCGGGCCGTTGGTGTTCAACATTCAAGACGTCTTCCCCGATGCGGCCGTCGCTACCGGCGCGATCGAGAACAGAGTTGTCATCGCCGCCGCGCGGTGGCTAGAGCGGTTCAGTTATCACCGTTCGTCAGCGATCACGGTTCTATCCGAGGACCTCCGCGAGAACGTGGTCGCAAAGGTGAAGCAATCACACCGGGAACGAGTGCATGTAATCCCGAATTTCGTCGACACCGACTTGATTCGGCCTGGTGATCGCATGACGGAGTTGCGGCGCGAATTGGGCATCGGTCCCGAGCCGGTGGTGCTGTACGCCGGCAACGTCGGATTCTCACAGTCGCTGGCGATGGTGGTCAATGCTGCCTCCAGTTTTCCCGATGTCACGTTCCTGATCAACGGTGAGGGTGCCGCAAGAACATCACTGCAAGAACAAGCCGACGGTGCGCGCAATGTGGTGTTCGGCAACTACCAGCCGGCAAACCGGGTTGGCGAGGTTCTCGCCACCGGCGACATCCATCTAATTCCGCTGAAGTCCGGACTCGGGCGGGTGAGCGTTCCCTCCAAGACCTACTCCATCCTTGCCGCCGGTCGGCCGGTGCTCGCGGCGATCGATCGCGATACCGAGGTTCCCCGCATCCTTGCCGCCAGCGGTGCGGGTCTGGCTGTCGATCCGGACGATCCGTCGGCGTTCGTCGAGGGTCTTCGCGCGATGCTCGACGATCTGGCGGGCTGGTCACGCAGGGGCGCTTCCGGGCGCGAGTGGGTGCTGCAGGCGGCCTCGCCGCCGGCCGTTGCGCTCGCTTACGAGCAGTTGATCCGGTCACTGGGCCGCGCCTGACCCTGCGAGCGCCGGCAGCTTTTGCACCGATGAGGCGCTAGCCTCGCACCCTCGTGGCTACCTCATCTTCCGCCAAGAAAGTCGCCAAGCTCGCTTCGCGCGGCAAGGGTAAGAAGGTCCGTTTCGCGAGCGGCACGACCTTCCCGACGGTCGTCGTAACCGTAGTGGTGGCCATGTTGTCGCTTATCACCTACGCAAAGGCCACCGTTCCCGGCGACGAGACCGGCCCGCCGCAGCCCGGCGACCTGTGGTCGATGGCATACGGCATCAGGATTTGCGACACGTATCTGCCCGACCTCGAAGGCACTGCCGCCGAACTCGACCTGGATGCGTCCACTGGCGACGAAACCGCAGTCTTGGCCGGCACCGACGGCGACGGCATCATTCACTATCACCCGCAAGTCGGCGGGAACACCGGTCGTAAGGCGCGGCTCGGCGTCTTCCTCGATATCTACGGCATCAAGATCAGCGACAAGAAGCTGGAAGTACCGGCGGCGCTCGTGGGCGACGGCGAGCCCAATGTGTGGAATCTCGACGACGACAACATCTTCGACGGCACTCCTTGCGAGGGCGATTCGCCGGTGCTCACATTGCGTGTCTGGAACGACTACACAACTGGAGCGTTCGAGGACAAGGTCACCGACTTCCGAAATCAGCGCTTCACGCGCAGCGGGATGATCTTCGTCGTCGCGGTGGTGCCCAAGAGCGACGATCCTGACATTCCGAAACCGTCGCACTTCTGTCAGCTCGAAGATCTTGGCGTTGTCGGATCCGGTGACGGTTGCCGCACCGGCGGCAGCACCACCACTGTCGACAGCACGACGACGACTGGCGTAACGACGACGACTGGCGTAACGACGACGACTGGCGGCTGATGCGCGCTGTCGTGCTCGTTGGCGGATTCGGCACTCGCTTGTTGCCGTTGACGCTGTCGATTCCAAAGCCAATGCTGCCGGTCGGTCACGTGCCGATCATCGAGCGATTGGTCGCCCAGCTCGGTCGCGGCGGGATCTCCGATGTGACGCTCGCACTGGGTTTCAAACCCGAGCCGTTCGTCGAGGCCTTTCCAAGCGGCGAGTGTGGCGGTGTCGCCTTGCATTACGCGGTCGAGCCGCAGCCGTTGGACACGGCAGGTGCGATCCGTTTCGCGGCGACCGCATCGGGAATCGATGAAACCTTCGTTGTCGTCAATGGTGATGTGCTCACCGATCTCGACGTGGCACAGCTCGTCCGATTCCATCGCGACCGCGGTGCCGAGGCGACGCTGCACCTGATTGCAGTGCCCGATCCGTCGGCATTCGGTGTCGTGGCCCTAGACGGCGAGGATCGCGTTGAGCGCTTCGTGGAAAAGCCCGCGCCGGGCACGGCCCCGAGCAATCTCGTCAACGCAGGGACGTATGTATTGGAGCCATCAGTGTTGCGGCGAATCCCGGGCGACGAGAAGATCTCCATCGAGCGCGCCACTTTCCCGGCAATCGCCGACGGGCGCGGCTTGTTCGGACTGGCCACCGACGACTACTGGATCGACACCGGCCAGCCGGAGTTCTACCTGCAGGCCAACCTCGATGTCCTGGCCGGATTGCGGCGCAACGATCGGTGCCAAGCCGTGCACCCCGATGCCAATGTCGACGGCACGGCGACTATCGAGAATGCGCTAATTGGTCCCGGCGCTACCGTCGGCGCCGGCGCGGTGGTGCGGCGCACCGTCGTACTCTCGGGGGCCGCGATCGGCGAAGGCGCCGCCGTGACCGACTCGGTGATCATGGGTCAAGTCGGCCCGAACGCCTCCGTGCACGACTGCGTTATCGGGGCCACCGGCGTGATTGGCTCCGGAGAGCACCTGCACCATCAGCGCCGGCCGCAGCCAGCCCCGAAATGAAAGTGGTCGTGGTGGGTGGAGCCGGGTTCATCGGCTCTCATCTCGCCGAACGACTGGTGGTCGAAGGGCACTCGGTCGACGTCGTCGACTCGCTCAGCTCGGGTTCACTCGCAAACCTCGCCACCGCCCGCACGATGGGCGGAGATCTGACGATCCATACGTTGGACGCGGCCACCGAGGGTTTCGAGACCTTGCTCGCCCGCCGTCGGCCCGATGTCATCTACCACCTCTCTGTTCTGTCGCCACCGCTACCGTCGGCGGCGGGCGGACCGCCTGGCGCAACCGACCGCGGTCTGGCTATCGCCTCGCTGCAACAGACCATCACCGTGCTCGAAGCGGCGCGTGCGACAGGAACAACCAAGGTGGTGATGGCTCTCTCGGCGGTGGACCTCTACGGCGAGGTTGCGAGCAAACAGTTGCCCGTCAAGGAAAGCCAACCGTGGAGTCCGATCAGTGTCGCTGGCGTGATGTGGAGGGCGATCGCCGACTTGCTCGCCATCTACCGCGAACAACACGCGGTCGAGTTCACCGCGCTCGCGGTCGCCAATGTGTACGGACCGCGCCAGCGCAGCGCCGCCGGGGTAGTTGCCGCCTTCGTCGCTGCCGCGCGTGAACGAACGGCACCCGTGATCTACGGCGATGGCCGCCACACGCGCGATTTCATCTACGTCGACGACGCCGTCGACGCTCTCGTGCGCGCGGCCACGAAGGGCAGTGGACTGGTGTTGAATGTCGGCACCGGAATTGCCACATCGATACTCGACCTGTGGACGCTGCTCGCCGACGCCAACGGCGAGCAATCGTCGGAGCCGAAATTCTCGCCTCAACGACCATACGACGTGGCTCGTTCGGCACTGTCGCCGATGAGGGCGCGAATTCACCTTGGATGGTCGCCATGGACCCAACTTGCCGATGGGGTCGCCTCCGTGCTGGCCGAAAGTTGATCAGGACGACTGCAGTGGGATTGTCATTCCCGCCCGGCTGCGAGCACGCGGCGAGCTAGCTGCTGACCGATCTCGATGTCGCTCATCACGCTCGGGGTAACGATCGCCCGCATACCGGTCGCCTCGATGGCGGGTACCAACGCTTCATCGACAGGGTCGATCACCAACGTTGCCGCGATCGATGCGTAGAGCCGGGCGACTCCGGCGGCCGACGGCTCGTGGCCGAGTTCCAGCATCATTCGATCGGCGGGACCCTTAAGGGCGACGCCGCCGACGATTGGCGAGATCGCGACCACGGAATCGCGGCGACGGCCGAGCAGCTTGTCGACCTCCGGGAGGGCCCGGATCGGCCCGATGGACACCAGCGGATTCGATGGAGCGATTACGACAACCTCGCTGTCGATCAGCGCCGAACGCGCCGGACCGGTCAACTGCGCCTCGCTGGCGCCTTGGAACCGCAATCCGGCAACCGCGACTTGATGGTGACACTTCACGAAGTACTCCTGAAAGGGAACCTCGACGCCCTCGTCGCGCAGTGTCACCATCGTCGACACCGCTTCGTCGCTCATCGGCAGCAACCGCTGTTCGAGTCCCCAGGCTGCTGCGATTTCGGCAGTCACCTTCGTCAGCGATGCTCCTTCGGCGAGACGCGAAGTGCGGTACAGGTGAGTAGCGAGATCCTGATCGCCGAGACTGAACCAGGTCGGGGCGGCGGCCGAACCGCTCGGCATCACCTTCGCGTAGCGATTCAACGCATCCATCGCCCGCCACGACTCGCCGCTCAGCCCCCAGCCACGGTCAAGATCGATCGCCGACGCCAACGTGTATGTGACCGTGTCGATGTCGGGCGAGATTGCCAAGCGATACAACGAGTTGTCGTCGCCCGTGTTGATCACGGCGGTGGTATCGGTTGCGTGGTGAACTCCGGCGAGGGCGCGCATGAATCGCGCCGCGCCGACACCGCCGCATAACACCGTTACCGACCTGGTTGGCGATGCGGTTGGCGACGCGGTAGGCGAGTCGGTTGCAGGTCGGCTCACAACGCTACGGCCTGCTCGCCGCGGTCGGGCTCACCGAGCGTCGGGTCGGCGCGGGCGAGTCGGCGGTAAACGTCGGCGAGTTGCTCGGCGCATTGCTCCCAGGTGAATTCGCGCCAGCGAGCGTCGCCCGCCGACACCAACCGTGCGCGGACGGTGGAGTCGGTGAGCGCGCAACGGAGGTTGGCCGCCAACGCACTGGCGTCGGCGGGCGGGCACATCAGAACGGCGTCACCGCCGATCTCAGGGATCGAACCGACGTTGCTGGCAACTATTGGAACCCCAGCTTGCATGGCATCGAGCAGCGGAAAGCCAAACCCTTCGTCGAGTGACGGATAGGCGAGCACCTCGGCATTGTGCAGCAGCCAGGAACGAACCTGGTCGTCGACCCGGCCGGTGAACGACACCCGGTTGGATGCCGTCCCGAGCGCGTCAGTAGCGGCCTCGATGGCGGCGCGGTCGTCGCCGGCGGCACCAGCGAGCACGAGTCGTAGGTCGGGCATGTCACCGATCAGTCGGCCAAAGGCTTGCACGAGCGTCGGCAGGTTCTTGCGCCGCTCGAGGGTGCCCAGCGCCAGGATGAATGGGGCGCCATCGAGGTCGCCGATCGGCGCTCGCGTCGGCGGCTTCGGCAATGCCAGTGCGCCGAGGTGCACCGTCACCACCCGCGATCCAGGCAGCAATTCCCGAACGGCACGAGCCGTCGCATGGGAACTGGTGTGCACGACGGCGCCGGCGGCGACGGCACGACGCAGCACGCGTCCGGTTCGCGCGACTGCCGGGCGTGCTTGGTCGGCGTGCCGCAGGAACCAGCAGTCGTATACCGAGACCAACCGTGGCACCGTTGTCGGCGGCACCACATAGTTGGTGCCGTGCATTACCGACATCTCCTTCATCCACTGCCCGCCCGGCCAGCGGTCGGCCGCCGGCCAACTGCCGACCGCCCACAAACGGTGTGCCAGCGCTGCAGGTATCGGCAGTCGGTGCGTCGTCGCCTCGGTTCGGGAGCGGAATGACACGAGGTAATCGTGCAGCTGCACGTCGCCGCCGCGCAGCAGCGCATCGCGGATCGCCTCCACGGCGAACCCGATGCCGGTCTTGTCTCCATGAAGCGGACCGATGTCGAATCCCACGTTCAAGCCAACCATCTGCTGCCAACATAGTGGTCTCGGTCATGGGACAACGTCCACTGCTGCCGTAGACTTGGCGCTTCTACACGCTCTCACTCTGTTCTGAAGGAAGCCAAGGAACTGTTATGCCCCGCGCGTTTATCACCGGAATCACCGGCCAGGACGGCCAGCATCTCGCCGAGTTCTTGCATGCCAAGGGCTACGAGGTGTTCGGCCTCGTCAAGGGGCAAAACAACCCACGCATGGTGCAGATGCGCGACGAGTTTCCCTACGTCGAGCCGGTGCCGGGTGACTTGGCCGATCTGCCTTCCTTGGTGAAGGCGCTCGAGTTCGCACAGCCCGACGAGGTGTACAACCTGGGCGCTATCTCCTTTGTCGCGGTGAGCTTCAATCAGGCGGAACTGACCGCCAACATCACCGGCCTTGGAGTGTTGCGCATGCTCGAAGCCATTCGAATGGTCGGCGGCGCAAAGAACAACCCGATCCGTCTCTATCAGGCGAGCAGCAGCGAGATGTTCGGCAAGGTTCGCGAGACACCACAGACCGAGCTGACGCCTTTCCACCCACGTTCTCCGTACGGGTGCGCCAAGGTCTTCGGCCACGACATCGTCGTCAACTACCGCGAGAGCTACGACCTGTTTGCCTGCAGTGGCATTCTGTTCAATCACGAAGGCCCGCGGCGGGGGCTCGAGTTCGTCACTCGTAAGGTCACCAACTCTGTGGCGCGCATCAAGCTCGGGCTGCAGCAGGAGATTGTCCTCGGGAACCTCGACAGCAAGCGCGATTGGGGTTACGCGGGCGATTATGTCAAGGCGATGTGGCTGATGTTGCAGCAGGATCAACCCGACGACTACGTGGTTGCCACGGGTCAGACCAACAGCATCGAGGACCTGGTTGCGCTCGCCTTCGCCGAAGTAGGTATCGAGAACTGGCGCGACTACGTGCGCCAAGACCCGAAGTTCTTCCGCCCGGCCGAAGTCGATCTGCTGATCGGCGACTCGTCGAAGGCACGCATTCAGCTCGGCTGGAAGCCCGAGGTCGACTTCGCCAGCTTGATCAAGATGATGGTCGCACACGACTTGCGCTTCGAAGGCGACAAGATTCGTTGAGCTAGGCGTTCGTAGTCAGTTTGCGCATCAGGCCTCGAAAGGCATGTCGGTGATCGCGTCGATCATCGACGCACCCGACGGCACTACTCCCGTGCGCAACTTGTGGCGCAGGGCAAGGCCGAACGAGAGCAGGCCGACACTCGACGACGCCAGCAGACCGATCTCTACGCGGCGGAACAACGGCTCGTGGTTCAGCCAGGTGACTACAAGGAAGGTGATTCCCGCGCAGCCCCAGCCGATCGCTACCAGTTTGTGGCCCCGCAGCGCGATCACCGCTTGTGCCAGCGCGAGCGCAAGCATGTAGATGGCGCTGCCGAGGGCAAGGATGGCGAGCGTGCTGCCGCTGAGCTTGGAGTCGTAGAACTTTTCGATGATCAGCGGGCCGAGAACGAACGCGCCGATCGTTCCGAGCACTGCGGCTCCGAGCACCACCTTCAGCAGGCGGCGCAGCCCTTCTCGGAACTCGGTGATCTCGTTACGCGCCGCCAAGCGCGAAAGTCGCGGAAGCAGTGCCGCCTGCACCGCCTGAAAGAGAAACAGCGGTATGCGTGCTAGCAGCACGCCGTACGTGAATCGGGTGACGAGCTCCTTTTGGTCGGGCTCGGCCAACACGGTGGCTGCCAGGGGGCCGGCGTTGACCAATCCGGCCGCGAAAATCGAGCCCACCAACAGCCAACCGAGGTTCTGCGTGACCTCGCCCCACTCGGCGGCGGGCCCCTCGTCGGAACGCAGTTGACCGCGTAGGGCCACCCAGATCACGCCCGGCAGGGGAGCGAAGGCGATGGCGAGTCCGTAGGGTCCGACCGTCTTGACGCCGGCGATCGCGAGCGCGACGCAAGCGACAATGCGCATGACTCCATCGGACGCCATCACGATGGCATAGGCCCGAAAGCGTCCGTGCCCGCTGGCAACGCCACGCGCGATGTGCGCGGGGGTATACGAAACGAAAGCGATCAACAGCGCGAGGACCAGCACCCAGTCGTCGTTGAAGAACGCGGAGGAAATCGTTGAGCCAGCGGCGACGATGCCAGCGCCGACGACGCCGGCAAGCACTAGTCCGAGTACGAGCACCTTGCGGAGCACGGGCTTGCCGCCGACACCGATGGCTCGGCGGTGCGACAGTGCACGCGCGAGTTCCTGCTCGAGGGGCAAGAAGACACCTGGCGCCAGCGCGAAGGTGGCAACCCACAGGCTGGTGATCGGTTGCAGCGCTTTGTCGCTGCCCAATGCCTCTTTGCCGACCTTCAAGAACAAGTAACTGGCCAACCCCGCGATGAGCAGGCCGACTGCTACCGGCATGGTTCCTTCGGGTAACGGTACGCGTGAAGAATCCGTGGGACCCTTCGTGGAGGAACCGGTCGCGGAACTCGCTGTTGAACCCGAGGATGATGAGGACATTTCGTCGGAGGCGGCCACCAAGGAGCCGAGGCTATCCGCGAGACTGCCCGGGCAGTCTCGCCGATGCCTGTTACCGGCGCCTGATCAGGCCGCGGAAGTCTTGGCCGAACTTGGCGTCGCCACGCCGACCGGGTCGGCAGAGGGGCGGACCAGGCTGCGTACCTGCTGGCGGGCTGCCTTGGCCAGGCCGTGCGCTTGACCGACGAACGCGGCTGCCGGGTCGGGAAGACGAGCCTCGATCTTTTCGACGGTGCTGTCGAGCTTGGTTTCCATGGCGACGACGCGGGCATCGAATTTCGCCAACTTCGCTTCTACGGAACCGAGCAATTCCTCGACGTGAGCCTTGCTGGTGCCGAAACGCTCGGCGATGTTGTGTACCAGTTCACGGCGACGAACCTGTGCCTGCTGGAACGCAAGGACGCCGAACCCGACGGTTACGTAGGCGGCGTCGCGAACGGCAGCCACCAGTTTCTCGTTGGCATCAACGAGCTTCGAGAAGTCGAGACCGGAAACATCGACAGAGGGGAAGTTCTCCAATTTCATCATCTTGCATCGCTCCTTCATGAGCATTGTCCGAAGCCGACGGGGAATCGGCTGTACCTGATAACAGTGTACCGCAAAGTGCTAACTATTGCAAGCACATTGAAAGATGACCGTCAGTCGCGAGCGTCGTCGTAGCGAGTGGGGGCGTGACCGGTCACATGGCCTGACCCCCGGCTAGCCTCGGCAATTCGTGGAACCGACCGAAACACTTGCACCGCCGGTGGTGCTTGTCATGGTTGTTTACGAGCCGGGCGAGTGGTTCGAGGCGGCGCTCGATGGCATCGCCGTGCAGGACTACACGAATCTTCGGAGTTTGTTCCTGGTCGCCGGAACGCCCGGCGATGTGCCCGCCCGCATTCGGGCGAAGGTGCCCAACGCCTTCGTGCGCGCAATCGCGGGCAACCCCGGATTCGGTGCCGCCGCCAACGAGGTGCTGCGCCTCGTCGAGGGCGAAAACGGGTTCTTCTGCTTTCTCCATGACGACGTCGCCCTCGATCCCGATGCGATTCGACTGCTGGTGGAAGAGGTGTATCGCAGCAACGGCGGCATAGTCGGGCCCAAGCTTGTCGAGTGGGACCGCCCGGGCGTGTTGCAACATGTCGGTCTTGCCGTCGATCGCTTTGGCGAGGTCGATGCCTTGATCGAGCCTGGCGAACTAGACCAGGAACAGCACGACGCAGTCAGTGATGTCTTCGCGGTCCCGACCGCGTGCATGCTCATTCGTGCCGACCTGTTTCGGGCGATCGGTGGTTTCGACTCGGCAATCGAGCACAGCGGCGACGACGTGGATATCTGCTGGCGAGCGCACTTGGGTGGTGCGCGGGTGTTGGTCGTTCCTGCCGCCCGCGCTCGCCATCGCGAGCGACTTGCCGAACGCCGCCCCGACGCGGTGAATGTCATCAGGGCCACGCGCGCTCGTATCCGCACCGTGATCACGCTCACCGGCGGCAAACGTTTGCCGCTGCTGATGCTGCAGTTGCTGGTGATAACCCTCACCGAGTCGGTGGTGTTCCTGCTGACCGCCCGATTCCGGTTGGTGGTCGCATCGCTGGCTTCAATCGTCACCATCGTGCCCCGATTCCCGTCGTACTTCGCCCGCCGCCGAACGGTTGCCGCGCTACGCAATGTTCCCGATGGCGAGATTGCTGGTCTGCAGTTGCGTGGTAGTGCCAGGTTTGCCAGCTACATGCGTGCGCGTGACTCGCGCGCGCTCGATCCGGACGACAGCAACGAGAAACGTTGGCGGCAGTCGGCCGGCAGCGCACCGGTGTTGGCGTGGTTGTCGATCACGGCACTGTTGATCCTTGGTAGTCGTGATCTGATCACCGGAGGAATACCGCGATTCGGCCAGTTCCTCGCCTTTCCCGCCAGCCCTTCGCAATTGCTCTCCGACTACCTGTCGGGATGGTCAGGCCATGGTCTTGGTAGCACGTCGCCGGCGCCAACGGGGTTGGCGTTGATCGCGGTCGCCGCCGTCGCAACGTTGTTCCATATGGCTGCTCTGCAGACGCTGTCCGTCATCGGCCTGCTCTTGGTCGGCTACCTCGGCATCTGGCGACTGGCTTCCATCTTTCCCACGGCCCGCGCCCGGGTGGCGGCGCTGGCGGTCTACGCCGCGGTGCCGCTCCCTGCCGAGATGCTTGCCACCGGGCGATGGAGCGCGTTGGCCTGTTATGCCGCCACCCCTTGGACCGTTCATCTGTTGCGGCGATTGGCAGGAATCGAAACGTCGAGCTCAGCTGCCGACGAGGCCGTCGAGCACTATTCCACTCCCGCACCGCGCAAGATCGTGCGCTGGTTTGCACAGCTCTCATTGATCGCCGCGTTGACCTTCGCTTTCGCACCGTCGTTCATCGTGTTGCTGGTCGGTATCGGGGTGTTGTTGGCGTTGGCGACGGTCCTAGTCGGTGGTCACGTGCGAGCCGCCGGCGCGATGCTGGGAGCGATCGTCGGCTCCACGATCGTCGGCGTGCTCGCCAACATGCCGTGGGCGACGTCGTTGGGCAACTCCGCTGGATGGACTGCGATCGTTGGCGTGCCTACTGCCGAGCCCGGCAACCTCGGGGTCGGTCGTCTGGCGCGCTTGCTGCACCACGGCGGCGGTGTCGGCGCGGCGACGGTGCTGCTTTTCCTGCCTGTCGTCGCCGCCCCGCTGTTCGCTCGCGCTTGGCGTTTCGCATGGGCGGCGCGGGCGGCTGCCTTGGTCGCCGGATTCGGCGCGTTGGCGGTGGCGGCCGACCGCGGATCCTTGCCCTGGCGGATGCCGGAACCCGGCGTGCTGCTGGCGCCGATTGCGGTCGGCGTCGCATTGGCTGCCGCCGTAACGGTTGCCGCGCTGCGCGAAGATGTCTTGAGCGTTTCCTTCGGCTGGCGGCAACCGCTGGGATTGCTCAGTGGCGCGGCAATCGTCATCGGTCTGATCCCGGGCGTCTTGGCTGCCGCCGATGGCCGCTGGCGAATGCCGGAACGCACGTTGGTGGCCGTTCTTGGCCAATTGCCCGCCAACCCTGCCGAGGGTGACTACCGAGTGCTGTGGATGGGTGACCCCTCGGTGATTCCGGTCGGGTCGTACACATATCAGCCGGGTATCGCCTACGCGATCACCGATGACGATGGACTCACGATCGAAGACTTCTGGGCCGGAACGCCCAGCGCCGTCGAATTGGAGGTCGCCGCGGCCGTTCGACAGATCGCCGACGGCCTGACGCTGCGTGGCGGGCGACTTCTGGCTCCCTACGCGATCCGGTTCGTGGTTGTACCTGTCGCCGACGGATCTCACGGCACGATTGGCGATCCGCTGGTACCGCCGGAGGGTTTGGTCGATGTTCTCGATGATCAACTCGATCTCGCTGCGCCGCTGACGAAACCGCCGAACTACATCGTTTACGAGAACACTGCGTACACACCGACGCGAGCTGTTCTTTCGGAGCAGGGCGCCGCAGCTAGCCGACAAGCCGGCGGTGAGGTGTTGGCGCAGGCCGACCTTCGTGGTTCGGTGCCCTTTGCCGTCGGGTCGCCAGATCGCGGCGACTCCACGGGCGATGTCGCTGCCGGAACGTTGCACATCGCCATTCCCTACGACGAACATTGGCAACTCTTCGTCGACGGCCAGCGCGTACTCAGTCGACGTGCGTTCGGGTCGACCCTGGCGTTCGACATACCGGTGGCGGGCAGGGCGACGCTGTCGTACGAGACATCCAGGTACCGATCGCTCTGGTTGACGATGCAGCTGATCCTCTGGCTCGGCTTGGCGTTGGCGGCCAGCCGCTTGCAGCCCTCGCGTTTGCTGCGTCGCCGGGCCTCGGTAGCGCACTTGACCGAAAGCGATCTGACGCCGGTTGCCGATCTCACCGCCCCGATTGCGCCGATCGATCCGCCCTCGGCACACGACCCAACGGCGGGTGAGTGGTGAACCGGCGCATTCTGTCCCAGGTCGTGTTGGTGCTGCTCCCTATCGCGTTGTTGATTGGCTCTCAGGTCGGGTGGAAGTCGCCGCCACCAGCGCCGGTGCAGTTCGCGGTGCTCGGCAAGCCGACGATGCCGTTCGTGCCCAATCAGGAGTTCATCAACTCGACATGGTTCTGCGCCGGGGTGCCCAATGGTGCCGATCGCGGTGGCGCGGTCATCGTCGCCAATCCTGCGGATGATCCTCTGATCGGTCGGCTCACCGTGTTTACCGATGCCGACGGCGTCGGCCCGACGGAATTCGACTTCGAAGTGACGCCTCGCGATGCGCTTGAGCTGAATCTTGTCGGAGTGCAGAACCAAGGCACTTACCTCTCGGCGATGGTGGAAATCAAGGGCGGTGGCGGCTTCGTGGAACAACGCGCCGATCATCCCGACGGCAGCGCGGTGAGCCCCTGTTCGAACAGCACTTCTAACGAATGGCACTTCGCCGACAACTACACCTTGAATGAGAGTCGCGAAGACCTGATCATCACCAATCCCTTCCCCGACGACGCGATAGTCAACTTCCAATTCGTCAGCAGCGACGGCACCCGCGACCCGGGCACGCTGCAAGGAGTACCGGTCGCAGGACACTCCGTGTATGTCGTCAACGAATCACAGCTTTCCAAGGACGAGATCGTGTTCGCGGTCTCGGTCGTGGCGTCGCGCGGGCGTGTTGTCGCGGCGCGGGCTCAGCAGTACTTGGGTCAGCGTCAGGGTTTCACGCTCAGCCTGGGTTCGCCGTCGGCTGCAACCGGTTGGTGGTTTGCAGATGGCGACAATCCACCGGAGGCCTACTTCGAGCGCTTCAGCATCTACAACCCGTCGGACCGTGAGGCTGTCGTACAGCCCGACTTCTACGGCCTGGGCGAAACGGGCGGCGTCACCCCCGCGGAATTGCTGGTGCCTGCCCATCGGGTCGTTTCGTTCAGCATCACCGACGTTCCCGGTCTGCCGGCGGGTCAGCACGGATCGCAATTCATCTCGCTCAACGACACGCCCATCGTGGTCGAACGAGCCATCACCCGCCGCGCCGGTGCCGGCTATGCGACCACTGTCGTTCTCGGTGTCGACTTGTACTTCATCGAGGCCGGCACTACCCGCTGGAGCATGGCGATCGGCAGCGAGCAGCCGGTCGACGGTGTACTGGTGGTGCTCAATATCGGCGCCTTCGACGCCACCGTCGCCGTCAAGACTCTCGACGCCGGCGGTGAGGTCGATGTGCCCGGTCTCGAAGCGGTCGTTGTTCCCAAGCTCGGTGTCTCGAGAATCGCGCTCCCCGAAACTGCGCTGCGCAGACCGCTGATCGTCGTCGGCTCCCAACCGATCATCGTCGAACGATTGCTTCCTCGCAGTGCGGCGCTCAGCGGCCGGTCGGGGTCGATGGCGCTGCCGGGCTGATCGGTGGACCAGCTCCTCCTAGCCGTTGCGGTGGTGGTCGCGGCAGTCGGCGTCGGTTTGGTGCTGCGCAAGCGGCGACAGGTGGCGGCACCGACGCAAGCCATGAGTGCCATCCCGACCCAGATCGACCGCGCCGACTTCGAGCCTGCCACTGAGTGGCTCGTGGTCGTCTTCTCGTCGGCAACCTGCCACACCTGTGCCGACGTCGTCGGCAAGGCCGCGGTGCTGCGGTCGACGAAGGTGGGCGTAGTCGAGATCGAGTTCGGTGCTGCCCGTGCGCTGCATCGCAAGTACGACATCCAAGCGGTACCGATGGTGATCATTGCCGATCACGAGGGAGTGGTGCGTGCCGGTTTCGCCGGACCCGTCACGGCAGAAGATCTGTGGGCTGCCCTGGCGACAGCGCGCGAGCAACCAGCGGTCTAGTCGGTCTAGTCGACTGATGCCGGCTGTTCCGCCGGCGCCGAGTCGAGGCTGCCGTGTACCAGGTTGGCGACCTCGGCACCGTCGATGGTTTCGCGCTCGAGTAATGCCTCGGCCACCGAGTCGAGCGCCCGGCGGTGTTTGCTGAGCACCTCCAACGCCCGCGACTCCTGGCGAAGCAGCATGGCGGCGATCTCGTTGTCGATCATCTTGGCGGTTTCGTCGCTGTACTCGCGGCCCTGGGTCATCAGGTCTTCGCCGAGGAACACCTGCTGGTGGCCCGTCCACGCCATCGGTCCGACGGCCTCGCTCATTCCCCATTCGCGAACCATGCGACGGGCGATGCTCGTCGCCATCTCGAGGTCGTTGGCGGCACCCGAGTTGAGGTTGCCGAACACGATCTTCTCCGCTGCGCGGCCACCCATCGAGATGCAGATGCGATCCTCGAAGTACTCCTTCGAGTAGGTGTGTCGTTCCTCGGGAAGACTCCAGGTGACGCCAAGGGCCATGCCGCGGGGAAGAATCGTGACCTTGTGGAGTGGGTCGGCGTTAGGCAATAACACGGTGAGGATGGCGTGGCCGCCTTCGTGGATTGCCGTCGCCCGTTTCTCATCGGCGGACAACACGAGACTCTCCCGACGAGCACCGAGTACGACACGATCGCGCGCGTTCTCGAAGTCGATGCGTTCGATCTGCTTGCTGCCACGTCGTACGGCGAACAGCGCCGCCTCATTGACCAGGTTGGCGAGATCGGCGCCACTCATGCCAGGGGTCGCGCGCGACATCACCTCCATGTCGACATCGGGCCCCATCCGCTTGTCGCGGCTGTGCACCTTCAGAATCGCCAGACGTTCTTCGTTCTCCGGTAGCGGCACGACGATCTGCCGGTCGAAGCGTCCTGGACGTAGCAGCGCCGGGTCGAGAATGTCGGGCCGGTTCGTCGCGGCGAGAATGACGATGCCCTCGCTCGTTTCGAATCCGTCCATCTCCGCAAGCATCTGGTTGAGTGTCTGCTCGCGCTCGTCGTGACCGCCGCCAAGGCCGGCGCCGCGCTTGCGGCCGATCGAGTCGATCTCGTCGATGAAGATGATCGCCCGGCCAAGTTTGCGGGCCTGTTGAAACAGGTCGCGCACGCGGCTGGCGCCGACGCCCACGAACATTTCCATGAAGTCCGATCCGGTGACGGAGAGGAAACCGACTCCGGCCTCGCCGGCAACAGCGCGTGCGAACAGCGTCTTGCCGGTACCGGGAGGGCCGACGAGCAGCATGCCCTTGGGTACCCGTGCTCCGATTTCGCGGAAGCGCTCGGGCATGCGCAGGAAGTCGACGACCTCGGTGATCTCCTGCTTGACCCCGTCGTAGCCGGCGATGTCGGCGAACGTCGTGGAGGGCTTATCGGCCGAGTACGCCTTTGCCCGGCTGCGACCGATCGACATCACGTTGCCCATCTGCCCCTGCGCGCGTTTGTTCATCCACACCAGGAAGCCGATGATGAGCAGAAATGGGAGCAGCAGCCCGATGGAGCTGAGCAACCAGTTGCTTTCCGGTGCCTTGTAGTTGACCTCGACGTTGTGGGTGGCGAACAGCTCCTTCTCGCTCTCCAGCGGGAAGTTGTCGCGCGCGGTCGTGGTGAACTTGTCGCCGTTTACGAGCTCACCGGAGATGGCGTTGGAGCCGTCGGTTACCGTGAACTTGGCTACCTGGTCGTCTTCGACAGCCGTGATGAACTCGGTGTAGGAGAGCTTCTCGCCTTCCTCGGACGGCCACACCTGGTTGAGGAGCAGCATTCCGACCAGCACCGCGAGCAGGACCGGAATCGACCACCGCGGCCAGCCGCTTCCGAGCGCGCGATTCTTGCCACCTGCGGGCGGTTGCGGGCCGTGTTGCTGGCCGCGCCCACCAGGGGGCGGGGGCGGCGGGGGCGGCAGATTGCTCATGCGCTAATGATACTGATGGTCCACCATTTGAGGTCGGCGGCCATTTAGCGTGATGCTGATGAGCAGACAGTGTTCCCGGAGTGGTTGCGCCCAGGCGGCCACCGTCACGTTGTCTTATCAATACTCGAAGGCGATCGTGTGGTTCGACGACCTGCTCCGCGATCGCGATCCGCACAGCTACGACCTTTGTCTGCGGCACTCCGCCCGGCTCACGGTTCCCAATGGCTGGCGGCTCGAGGACCGGCGATCACCGCGCGAGTTGATCTACGCCGGCGGCCCGCGCCTGACCGGTTGACAGCGACCCTTCGAGGTCGGGTCGACACTGAAAGATAGGCTCGGCAGCCGTGCCAGAGCTCGAGCCACAAGCGCAATCACAAGCGCAGGCCACGATTCCACTGCGCGATGCCGCGCTGTTGTGGATCGGCGCCTGGCTGGCGGGGAACCTTGCGGCCGGTGCCGCGCTCGGCGCCAGTGGATCCGACACGGTCGCCGAGGCCGGCAGCGGTTGGCTCACACTGATCAGCTTGGCGCAGTGGGTACCGATGCTGGTCGCGCTGTGGTATCTCGGCCGCCGGTTCGGTGTCGGGAGATTGGTCGCCGACTACGGATTCTCGTTTCGCGCGATCGACCTCGTCGGCGTCCCCGCCGGGGTTGCCACGCAACTGATGTTGGTGCCGCTGCTGTATTGGCCGCTCGAGTCGGTCTGGCCGACGACGTTCGGGCGCGAGCAGGTCGAGGATCGGGCGCGAACTCTGTGGGAAAGCGCGTCCGGCGCGGGCAGCGCACTGCTCGTGGTCGTTGTCGTTCTCGGCGCACCAATCGTCGAGGAGTTGACCTACCGCGGGCTGCTGCAGGGTGCCCTTTGCCGCCGCCTGCTCAACCCCACACTCGCCCTGGTCTTGGCAGCATCCGTGTTCGCGCTCGTCCATTTCGAGCCCGTCGAATATCCGGGTCTGATGCTCGTCGGTCTCGTCCTCGGGGCGGCAAGCTTGCTGACCGGCCGCCTGGGCATGAGCGTGCTGGCGCACGCGGCCTTCAACGCAACGGGGTTGCTCCTGGTGGCCACTTCGTGACGCAAAACGAGACCGGCGACATGGAAAGATGCCCCCGGCATGACCGAGCAACTGACCGCTGACGCGCCTGAGGTCGAGGCCGGCTCTCCCGACATGACTCCCGACATGGCTCTCGACACGGCGAACGGCGAGCCGCTCTACAAGCGCATTGCCCGTCGCCTTGCCGGCCGAATCGTTCGCCGACCGAGCAATTGGTTGAACTCACCGTGGCCGATGGAACGCGTCGTGCAGTATCTGACGGCGCTCGTGGTCGTGGGCGGGTGCACATTTGCCGTGCTGCAGGTGATCCACCTCGACCTCGTGTTCACCAACAACACGCCGACCGGTGGCGATATGGGTGCACACGTGATGGCACCCGCCTACTTGCGCGATCACCTGCTGCCGCACGGGCAGATCAGCGGGTGGAGCAACTATTGGTACAACGGCTTTCCGTTGTATCGCTTCTACATGGTGATACCGGCGCTGATGATCGTGGCTTTCAACATCGTCTTCCCATACGGCGTTGCGTTCAAGATCGTGGTCTGTCTCGGCCTGGTGACGCTGCCGTTCTGCTGCTGGGCATTCGGTCGCCTTGCACGCTTCCGTTATCCGGTGCCGGAATTGATGGCACTGGCGGCGCTCGTGTTCCTGTTCGACGAGAGCTTCAGCATCTACGGCGGCAACGTGAAGAGCACGATGGCCGGCGAGTTCTCGTTCTCGATCGCGCTGTCGTTCGCCATGCTCGGACTCGGCTTGTTCGCTCGTGGTCTCGAAACCGGGAAGTACCGCAATTGGGCGGCGATCGTTCTCGCGCTGGCGATGCTGTCACACGGCATCGTGTTGTTGTTCGTCGTGCTCGCGGTGGCGCTGATGTGGCTGGTCTGGATGGACTACACGCGGTTCGTCTACGGCCTCACCGTGTTCGTGGGCATCGGTCTCCTGGTTGCTTTCTGGGTGCTTCCCTTCGTGTCGAGCACGTCGTATATGACGGATATGAAGTACGGCTTCCGCCCCGATGGCCCGAACGACAGTTTCTGGGACATGTTCTTCCCCTGGACGCCGTTCCTCGACATCGTCGTGAGCGGGCTTGCCCTCATCGGTTTCGCCAGCAGTCTGCGACGCCGTCAGCTCAACGGTGCCTGGCTGGGCATCTTGTGTGTTGCATTGATGGCTGCCACGTATCTTGCGCGCGAAAGCCTTCCCGGGGTCGGCCTGCTGTGGAACCCGCGCATCTTGCCGTTCCTGTATCTGATGCGACTGCTGCTGATGATGGTGGGCATCGTCGATCTCGCGTACTTCCTGACGCGCGCGTTCAAGCAACATCGTCTCGACACCACCGAGACCTGGCTCGCTGGCGCGGCGATCGCCACGACCGTCGGGTTGTTGATCATGTCGATGGAGCTGTTCCTCTACCGCAACTTCCCGTCTGCCGAGCTCCGCGAACGAGATGGCACGCCCTGCTACTCGCAGTCACAGAGCTGCCGTTACTCGCTTGGTATCGGCGACTGGAACGTGATCTCGCTCACGCGCTCCTCCAGTGATGCCGTCGCCGATGGCTGGACCAGCTACAACTTCCATGGTTACGAGGCGCGCCCGGCATACCCCGAGTACAAGGCGTTGGTCGACACGATGGCCGGTTTGGGTGCCGACGATGATCCATCGCTGGGCTGCGGCCGCGCCGTGTGGGAGAACAACGGCGAGACCGGTCAGTACGGCACCACGATGGCGCTGATGCTGCTGCCGCATTGGACCGACGGCTGCATCACCAGCCAGGAAGGGGTGTTCTTCGAAGCGTCGGGCACCACCCCGTACCACTTCCTGAGCGTGGCGGCGATGAGCCAGAACAGCTCCAACCCGGTGCGCGAGTTGCGTTACGTCGATAACAACGCTGCCGTGGGTGTGCCCATGCTGCAGAAGCTTGGAATCCGTTATCTAATGGTGTTCACACAGGCCGCCAAGGATCAGGCCAGTGCCAACGACGAGTTGTCGCTGGTGGCCGCGAGCGGGCCATGGAGGATCTACCGGGTCGAGGGCAGTGAGGTGGTAGTACCGCTGCGGGTGCAGCCGGTAGTTGTCCGTGAGCGCGCCGGCGATCAGCGTGAAAGAAACCTGGAACTGGGCACGAGTTGGTTCCAGAATGAGGACGAGTGGCCGGCGCTGCCGGTGAACGACGGTCCCGCCGAATGGCAGCGCATCGATGTCGAGGTAGATCTCAGTCGTCGAGTTGGCGAGGAGCCGCTATCGCCGGGACGCCGGGTCGACATAGTGGTGCCGAGCAGGTGCTGCGACGATTCCCCCGTCGGTGGCGTGCACTCGCAGCCGATCACTCCGGTCGAACTGCCCGAGATCGAGATCTCCAACTACCGCCTCGGCGAACAGGACCTCAGCTTCGATGTGTCGCAGATCGGCGTGCCGGTGCTCGTGAAGGTGAGTTACTTCCCGAATTGGGAGGTCGACGGCGCACGCGGTCCCTACCACGCGGCGGCAAACATGATGGTGGTGGTACCCACGAGCACGCACGTGCGGTTGCATTATGAGGCATCCACCACGGATCAGGTCTCCTACGCCCTGACGCTGATCGGAATCGGATGGATGGTGTTCTGGCGTTTCAAGGGCGATGCCAAGCATCCGAACAACCACCCGTTCTCCGACATCGATGACGACCAGTATCTCGACGACGACGAGTATCTCGACGACGACTATCTCGACGAGGACGAATCGCTCGCCACGGACGCGGCGGAATCGGCGCCCGCTAGCCTCTAGAGCCGCATGTTCACCACCGATCCGGCAGTACTCGACGAGGTGATCAAGGCCTACGACGTGCGTGGCACGGTGCCCGACCAGATCAACGCCGAAGTCGCGTACGCAATCGGCGTCGGCTTCGCCAGGTTCTGTCGCGACGCCGGTGGCGCCGGCAGCGAGCGAATCCTCGTCGGCCGCGACATGCGTTCCTCGGGGCCGGAACTGATCGAGGCCTTCACTCGCGGTGTCACCGAGCAAGGGCTCGATGTCACCGACCTCGGATTGGCGAGCACCGACCTCGTCTATTACGCGTCGGGCTCGTTGGATGCGCCAGGCGTCATCTTCACGGCCTCGCACAACCCGGCGCAATACAACGGCGCAAAGTTCTGCCTCAGCGGCGCCCGCGCAGTTGGAATCGATACCGGTCTCGATCAAGTCAAGGCGACTGCCGTCGACGTGTTGCGTGGCAAGGCGCCGCTGGCGAGCACGCGCGTTGGTTCGCGGTCGTCGGTCGACCTGCTCGACAAGTTTGCCGATCACGTCGTTTCCTTTGTTGATGTCGCGGCGCTGCGTCCGTTGCGGGTGGTGGCCGACACCGCCAACGGGATGGGTGGTCTGGTGGTGCCGGCTGTGTTCGAACGCTTGCCACAGATGTCGCTGGAAGTGATGTACGGCGAACTCGATGGCACCTTCCCCAATCATCCTGCCGATCCGTTGCAGGTCGCCAACCAGCGCGATCTGCAGGCGCGGGTGGTGAGCGGCGGTTTCGACGTCGGCCTGGCATTCGACGGCGACGCCGACCGCGTGTTCGTGGTCGATGAGAACGGTCGCGGATTGAGCGGCAGCACGACGACGGCCCTGCTGGCGGCCGGGGTGTTGCGCACGAACCCGGGCGCGACGATTCTGCACAATCTGATCTGTTCGCGCGCCGTTCCGGAAGTGATCCGCGAACACGGTGGCGTTCCCGTGCGAACCAAGGTGGGTCACAGTTTCATCAAGCAGCGCATGGCCGAGACGGGTGCGGCCTTCGGCGGCGAGCATTCTGCTCACTATTACTTTCAACGCAACTACCGCGCCGACAGCGGTCTGATCGCGACGATGCTGGTACTCAACGAGATGAGCCTCGCCAACAGCGATCTCTCCGTCGTGCGCAAACCGTTCGAGCGTTACTCGGCGAGCGGCGAGATCAACACCCAGGTCGTCGACGCAGCAGCGGTGATCGAACGGGTCGCAGCCGAGTTTGCCGGGTTCGAGCAGGATCGCCTCGACGGCCTTACCGTCGACTGCGGCCCATGGTGGTTCAACCTGCGACCGTCGAACACCGAACCGTTGTTGCGGCTCAACCTGGAAGCACCCGATCGTGACCAGTGCGACCAACGGGTGGCCGAACTCCTCGCACTCGTCACCAGCCTGTAGGGTTCCCGGAAGTGACGCTCGATCCTCGATTGCTAGCGGTGCTGGCCTGCCCGCAGGACAAAGGACCGCTCTACTACCTGGCTGATCCTTCCCCGGCGGGCGAGGATGCGCTATATAACCCCCGCATACCCTGCATCTACGTCGTGCGCGAGGGCATCCCGGTGATGTTGGTCGACGAGGCCAAGCCGGTATCCAAGGCCGAGGCCAAGAACCTCGACGCACGAATTGCCGCCGGTGAACTGACCCCGACCTTCGTATAGACTTGCTCGCTGTTCGGGCTGATCAGAGAGCTGCCAGTTGGCACCGGCCCGGTTCCAATCCAGTCCTTTACTTTCGGTCGTCATCGGCCGAGTCGTCCCTTGGAGGGAACCACCATGTCGTCTAGTCCAACTTCAACAATCGCCGCACGCCACGATTTTCGCGTCGCCGATCTGTCGCTTGCACCTTTCGGTCGCAAGGAGATCCACCTTGCCGAACACGAGATGCCCGGTTTGCGGGCACTGCGCAAAGAGTTCGGGCCTTCGAAGCCGTTGCAGGGTGCGCGCATCTCGGGCAGCCTGCACATGACGGTCCAGACCGCGGTCCTCATCGAGACCTTGGTCGAACTCGGCGCCGAAGTGCGTTGGGCCAGTTGCAACATCTTCTCGACACAGGACCACGCTGCCGCCGCGGTAGCGGTCGGCCCGAACGGAACCCCGGAAGACCCGCAAGGTGTGCCGGTGTTCGCATGGAAGGGCGAAACCCTTGAGGAGTACTGGTGGTGCACCGATCAGATGATGTCGTGGCCACCGAGCGCGAACGGCGAGCTTCGCGGCCCCAACATGATTCTCGATGACGGCGGCGACGCGACGTTGCTCGTACACAAGGGTGTCGAGTTCGAGGAGAGCGGAGAAGTTCCCGATCCGACAACGGCATCGAACGCCGAGTTCGCGATCGTGCTCGGACTGCTGCAGCGTTCGCTGAAGACCGACCCGAAGAAGTGGACGCAGATGGCGGCCAACATTCGGGGCGTCACCGAGGAGACGACCACTGGCGTAATGCGGTTGTACAAGATGCACGAGCGTGGTGAACTGCGGTTCCCCGCGATCAACGTCAACGACTCGGTGACCAAGAGCAAGTTCGACAACCTTTACGGCTGCCGTCACTCGCTCATCGATGCCATCTGTCGTGCCACCGACGTGATGATCGCCGGCAAGGTGGCCGTGGTGTGTGGTTACGGCGATGTGGGCAAGGGCTGTGCGCAAGCACTTACGGGGCAAGGCGCACGCGTGATCATCACCGAGATCGATCCCATCAACGCGCTGCAGGCAGCGATGGAAGGATTCCAGGTGACGACGCTGGACAAGGTCGTCGAGCAGGCCGACATCTTCGTGTCGGCGACCGGCAACGATCACATCATCACTGTCGATCACATGCACCGCATGAAGCACAACGCCATCGTGTGCAACATCGGCCACTTTGACAGCGAGATCGACATGGCCGGCCTTGCACGCAGTGGTGCCACCAAGGACGAACTGAAGCCGGGCACCGATCTGTGGAGCTTCCCGCCGTCCAACCAGAACGGCACGAAGCGCGACGCGCACGCGATCATCGTCTTGGCCGAGGGGCGGCTGGTGAATCTCGGCTGCGCTACCGGCCACCCCAGCTTCGTGATGAGCTGTTCGTTCAGCAATCAGGTGATCGCGCAGATGGAACTGTTCGCCAACACCGAGAGCTACCCCTTGGGAGTGTACGTGCTGCCCAAGAAACTCGACGAGAAGGTGGCTCGGCTACACCTCGACGCGCTGGGCGTGGAGTTGAGCAAGCTCACCGACGAGCAGGCTGAATACCTGGGTGTCGAACCCGAAGGTCCGTTCAAGCCGGCGCACTACCGCTACTAAGCGGCCCGGTTTCCGGGGCTGAATCAGTTCAGTGGGCCGACGCCAGTTGTGTCAGGTCGCCGCGCAAGCGAAGGCGGGGCAGGAAGATCTGCACCAACGGGCCGATACCGAGGGTGAACACGACTGTGCCGATGCCGATGCTGCCGCCCAGTGCGAGACCGGCAGCGAGCACGGTCAACTCAACGATCGTGCGGGCCACCCGAATGCTGATGCCGCGCAGAGAGAGTCCCAGCATCAACCCGTCGCGCGGGCCGGAACCGAGCCCGGCGCCGATGTACAGCCCGGAGCCGACGGCGATCGACAACATCGCGCCGCAGATATAGGCGAGCCGCCACACGATTCGGTCCGCGTGGGGAAGGTGATTACCGATCGCCAACACGACGAGGCCGATCTCGAGCGCGTTGAGCAGGGTGCCGAGGCCGAGACGTTGCCGAAGTGGAATCCACAGGAACAGCACAAACACTGAGCTGATCTCCAGCACGAGACCGATCGGGATTCCGGTCTTGCGCGAGACGCCCTGGTGAAAGACATCCCATGCCGGTAGGCCGAGTTCGGCGGTGAGGAACATGCTGATGCCGAGACCGAAGAGGGCCAATCCGACCATGCAGCGACCGATGCGCTGCCCGCCTCGATCGGCCGGCATCGCGATGAATATGCGCTGAATGCGGCTGCGTGGCGGCGAATCGAGCACCTGGCGAAGCTACCCGAAACCGCGCAATACCCTCCTGGTATCAATGCCACCATGGTCTTCAACGACTCCTGGATCTTCAACGACTCTTGGATCTTCAACGAATCCTGCGCTGGTTGCAACCGGCCTGGCCCCGCGCTTTGTCGTCGGTGCCGCTTCTCGCTCGCCGGCGCTGCCACCCAACACAATGCCGTTGGGGTCGTCGCGGCGCTACCTTTCGACGGTGTTGCGCGGCAAGTGCTGCACGGGCTGAAGTACCGCAATCGCCGAGGGGTTGCCAGGCAATTGGCGCAACTGATGGTGCGCCGCTTGCGGGTGGGTACCGTCGATCTGGTGACGTGGGCTCCAACGAGTGGCTCGCGCGCCAGGGCTCGCGGTTACGACCAATCGGAACTCGTTGCCCGGGCCGTCGCGCGCGAGTTGGGCGTGCCATGTCGTCGGCTTCTCTTTCGCAGCCGCGGAGCGCCGCAGACCGGGCACAACCGCGTCGAACGACTGCACGGCCCTTCGTTCCGGGCACGCCCGCTGGTGGCCGGACTGCACGTCTTGCTGATCGACGATGTCGTTACCACCGGCGCCACCATGTCGGCCGCGCGTGCGGCGCTGCAGGTGGCGGGTGCCCGCTCGGTGGCATGCATCGCGGCAGCGGCAACGGCTGCGGCGCGGCCGGCGGCGCATGGCATCGGCGCACGCCATCTCGCGGTTGCCAGCTGACGCACGTACGCCCTAGGCGCGCTTGCTCCGAGCGGTCGCCATGCCAAGGCTGGCAAGCGGGCCGCCGGTAGGCTTCCAACCCGCATGGGCATCCTCGATCGCATACTCCGCGCCGGTGAAGGTAAGAAACTGAAGGCCTTGGAGGGCCTTGTCCCCGACATGAATGCGCTGTCCACGGAAACCGCGGCGCTCTCCGATGACGCGCTGCGTGGCAAGACCGTCGAGTTCCGCGGCCGCATCGAGCGTGGTGAGAGCCTCGACGACCTGCTCATCGAATCGTTTGCGGTCGTGCGCGAGGCAGCCACTCGAGTCATCGGCCAACGCCACTTCGACGTGCAGATGATGGGCGGCGCGGCACTGCACTTTGGCTGGGTAGCGGAAATGAAGACCGGCGAGGGCAAGACCTTGGTCAGCACGCTGCCCGCCTACCTCAACGGCCTTGGGGGCAAGGGTGTGCATCTGGTCACGGTCAACGACTACCTCGCCCGTTTCCATGCCGAGTGGATGGGCCGCATCCATAACTGGTTGGGTCTGGAAGTTGGGCTCATCATTCCGGGGTTCAAGGAGCGGCCAGCCGAGAAGCGCGTGAACTACGCGGCTGATATCACCTACGGCACCAACAACGAGTTCGGGTTCGACTATCTGCGCGACAACATGGCCGCCACGTTGGCCGACAAGGTTCAGCGTGGCCACAACTTCGCGATCGTCGACGAAGTCGACAGCATCCTCATCGATGAAGCGCGAACTCCACTGATCATCTCCGGCCGTATCGCCGACGCGGCCAAGCTCTACTACCAGTTCGCCAGCATCGTGCGCTCGCTGCGCCGCGACGTCGACTACGAGGTAGAGGAGGACAAGCGCGTTGTCGTACCGCTGGAAGCCGGCATCGACAAAGTGGAAGCGGCGCTCGGCATCGACAACCTTTACGACGAGGTGCAACAGAACCTGGTGCACCAAATGCAGGTCGCGTTGAAAGCCAAGGAGCTGTACAAGCGCGATAAGGACTACATCATCGCCAACGGCGAAGTGAAGATCGTCGACGAGTTCACCGGGCGCGTGCTGGAAGGTCGCCGCTGGAGCGAGGGCATACACCAGGCGGTCGAGGCCAAAGAGGGTGTGAAGATCAAAGAGGAGAACCAAACCCTCGCCACCATCACGCTGCAGAACTACTTCCGCATGTACGACAAGCTCGCCGGCATGACCGGCACAGCGCAGACCGAGGCCGCGGAATTGGCGAACACCTACGAGTTGCAGGTGGTACCGATACCGACCAACAAGACGGTAGTCCGTGTCGACCAGGCCGATCTGATCTTCAAGTCGGAGCAAGCGAAATTCCAGTCCGTCGCCGACGACATCGCCGAGAAGTACGAACGTGGTCAGCCGGTGCTCGTCGGAACGATCAGCGTCGAGAAGAGCGAGCACCTGGCGCGTCTGCTTCAGCAGCGCGGCATACCCCATGAAGTGCTCAACGCCAAGCAGCACACGCGTGAGGCACACATTGTCACCCAGGCGGGTCGCCTTCATGCCGTCACGGTGTCGACCAACATGGCGGGGCGCGGCGTCGACATTCTTCTCGGCGGTAACCCGGAGGGTCTCGCTCGTCACGAGACGCAGAAGGACGGCCACGACCCGGCGGTGATGGTCGACGACTTCGCGCTGCCGGTTCCGCTCGACCAGATGCCCGAGGAATTCCGCGAGGCCCGTGCCAAGGCACTGCATCGCTATCAGGAACTGCTCGATCAGTTGCGGGTCTCGTGTCAGGCTGAGGGCGACAAGGTTCGTGAGCTGGGCGGGCTTTACGTGTTGGGCACCGAAAGGCACGAAAGCCGGCGAATCGACAACCAGTTGCGCGGCCGCGGTGGTCGCCAGGGTGATCCTGGTGAGAGCCGCTTCTACCTGAGCCTCGACGACGAATTGATGCGGCTGTTTGCCACTGGCGCCCTCAGTTGGGTCATGGGTCGTGCACTGCCCGACGATGAGGCGATCGAGGCGAAGATGGTGACCAAAGCCATCGAGCGAGCGCAGACAACCGTCGAGCAACGCAACGCCGAAATCCGCAAGAACGTGCTGAAGTACGACGAGGTGATGAACGAGCAGCGCAAGGTGATCTACGCGCGCCGCGATCAGATTCTCGAGGGTCTGGATCTCAAGGCTGCTGCCATGGAGTACCTATCCGATGCTGTCGACGCGCTCATCGACACGCATTGTGTCAGCGAGGCCGCGGACGAGTGGGATCTTGAAGGCTTGGTCAAGGAACTGAAGACCTATTGGCCCAACGACATCACCGTCGACTCACTGCTGTCGGTCGATGACGCCGACGACATTTATGACCTGGTAGTTGCGAATGCCACCGCCTACTACGAGAAACGCGAGGGCGAGCTGACTCCCGTAGTGATGCGCGACGTCGAGCGGCAGGTGATGTTGCGCATTATCGATCAGCGTTGGCGCGAGCACCTCGAGGAAATGGACTACTTGCAGGAAGGCATCAACCTGCGGGCGATGGGTCAGAAGGATCCCCTCACCGAGTGGCAGCGCGAAGGCTATGAAATGTTCGGTTCGCTGATGAAGGGAATCGCGCAGGACTTCGTGAAGTACGTGATGCACGTGCAGGTCATTCGCAAGGACGACCCGCAGCAGATCGTGCAGAACGTGCAGCAGACGTCGAGCGACAATCAAAAGACCGACGGCATCGCCGCGGCCGTAGGCGCCGGGGCGCTCGCGGCGGCAGGCACGGCGAGTGCGACGCCCGCGGGCGCGCAGGCGCCGGGTCCGAAGAAGCAGCAGACCGTCATCAAGGACGAGTTCTCCAAGACACCGCGCAACGCTCCTTGCCCGTGTGGCAGTGGCAAGAAATTCAAGATGTGCCACGGCGCCACGCTGTGAGCCCAGATGCGTGACTTCAGTGATGAACTCAAGGAGTTGCGGCGCCGACTGGGCGAGGCCGAGGACTACCTGAAGATTCCAGCCGGTCGATCGCGCCTCGCGGAACTGGAGATGGAGGTCGCCCGACCGGATCTGTGGGACGACCAGGAAGTTGCCAAGAAGGTCAATGGCGAGTACGCCAACGTGAAGGCCGATCTCGATACCTTCGACTCGTTGAGTCGCGAGTTGGAAGATGCCGAACTGCTGCACGAGATGGCGCGCGATCTTGGCGACGAGTCGCAGGAGGGTGAGATCGAGGCCGCGGCGGTGTCGATCGGCCGCAAATTGCGTCAGCTCGACCTACGCAGCCTGTTCACCGGCGAGCACGACGAAGCCGATTGCATAGTTCAGATCAACGCCAAAGACGGTGGTGTCGATGCGCAGGACTGGAGCGAGATCCTGCTGCGCATGTATTCACGGTGGGCTGAGCGACGAAAGTTCACGCTCGAGATAGACGAGGTCAGCCAGGGCACGGAAGCCGGCATTCTGTCCGCCGAGTTCACGATCACCGGTCGCTACGCCTACGGGCTGATGACCGGCGAGCGGGGCACGCACCGATTGGTGCGCATCAGCCCTTTCGACAACCAGGGCCGGCGGCAGACGAGCTTTGCCTCCGTGCAGGTGTGGCCGGTGATGGATGCACCCGATGTCGAGATCAACGAATCTGACATCGACATGCAGGTCTTCAGGGCGAGTGGTGCCGGCGGTCAGCACATCAACAAGACTTCCTCGGCCGTGCGGCTGATCCACAAGCCAACGGGAATGGTTGCCAGCAGCCAAGAGGAGCGCAGCCAGCTGCAGAACCGGGAGAAGGCACTGCACCGGCTGAAGGCGATGGTGGCGGCCAAGATCGAAGAGGAACACGAGGTGGAACTGGCCCGCATCGCCGGACGCCAGGCACAGGTCGGGTGGGGCAGTCAGATCCGTTCCTACGTCGTGCAGCCCTATCAGATGGTCAAAGACCTGCGCACCGAGGTCGAGACCAGCCAAATCGAGGCGGTACTGGATGGCGATCTCGACGAATTCATGGAGGGCTATTTGCGGTGGCGACGGCGGGAGGCCGAGTGAGTGAGCTAGGTTTTGCTTCGCGGATGGGTCGAAAACTGAAAGAACGAGCTGAGAAACGTCCATGATTCGACTCGAGAACGTCCACAAGATCTATTCCGCCGAAGTGACAGCGCTACGCGACGCAACTTTCGAAATCGCCAAGGGCGAGTTCGTCTTTCTGGTGGGACCCTCCGGCTCGGGCAAGAGCACGCTGCTGCGCCTGATGAACCGGCAGGAACGGCCCGAGCGTGGCGCGGTGCTGGTCGCCGGCCGCAACATCAACGACATGCCCGACGCCAAGGTGCCCTACCTACGCCGCAACCTCGGCAACATCTTCCAGGACTACAAGCTGCTCGCCAACAAGACCGTGTTCGAGAACATCGCGTTTGCCCTGGAGGTGATCGGCCGCCCGCGCCACGTGATCCGCCAACAGGTACCAGCGGTCCTCGACCTCGTCGGTCTCGGCGGCAAACAGGAGCGTTTCCCTCACCAACTTTCCGGTGGCGAGCAGCAGCGTGTTTCGATCGCTCGCGCCTTCGTCAACCGGCCATTGATCCTGCTCGCCGACGAGCCCACCGGTAACCTCGACCCGGCGACCGGTGAAGGGATCATGCGCCTGCTCGATCGCATCAACAAGACCGGCACGACGGTTGTGATGGCCACTCACGATCAACGCATCGTGAACATGATGCGCAAGCGAGTGATTCAACTTGATCGCGGCACGATCGTGCGCGACCAGGCGCGTGGAGTGTACGAATGATCTCGCGCCTGAGGTACACATTTCGGGAGATGTGGGCGAGTCTGTCCCGCAACCTCACACTGACGTTCGCGGCGGTCATCACTTCGACCGTCTCGTTGTTCCTGTTCGGCATGACGCTGCTGATTCAGCAGGGATTCGAGAATCAGCTCAAGCTGTGGACAGGCGGCGTCGAGATGATCGTCTATGTGAAGCACGGCGCCACCCCAGATCAGATTGCGTACCTCGAGGGCGCATTGCAAAGCCAGACCAGCGTCATCAAGTCGGTCGACTTTTGCGACGAGGTCTGCGCCGCCGATGTCGCGACCACCCTCTTTGCCGGCGACCCTGGCACGCTCGATCAGTTGCTGCCGGCAATACCCTCGTTCTTCAGGGTTACCCCGATTGATCAGGAGAGCAGTGCCGTGTTGCGGTCGTTGAAGGCCGACTTCAAAACGCTGCCCAACGTCGAGGAGGTCAGGACACCCGACGATGCCGTTGAGGTGCTCAGCCAATTGAAGGGGTTCTTCGGTGTGCGCACACTGGTGATGTCGGTGGTGCTGCTGTTGGCGTCCGCGCTCTTGATCTGGAACACGATTCGAACGGCGATGTTCGCCCGTCGTCGGGAGATAGAAGTGATGAAGCTGGTCGGAGCCACCAACTGGTTCATCCGGTTACCGTTCATGTTGGAAGGCCTATTGCAAGGCATCGTCGGCGCCGCGCTCGGAAGCGCGTTCTTGTTGTTCGTCAACGACGACTGGACCAAGGGTGTTCGCGGGTTTCCCGACACATCAGGTTTGGAGGGTTTCGTGGTCACCGGCGGGTATCCGGTCGTCGTCTGCTTCTTGATGATCGGTCTCGGTGCCGTCGTCGGTGCCGTCGGTTCCGCGACGGCTGCCAGTCGCTTCCTCGACGTTTAGATGAACGTCTAGATACCGCTTCGACCTGATGGACTACAGCGAGATCAAGTACGAGGTTGCGAGCAGCATCGCGACGATCACGCTGAATCGTCCGCAGAAGCTGAATGCCTTCACCAACACGATGATGCGCGAGTTGCTCGACGCGTTCGATGCCGCCGACACCGACGACGACGTGCGGGTGGTGATTGTCACTGGCTCCGGGCGTGCGTTTTGTGCCGGTGCCGACCTTGGGAGCGGTGGCGCGACGTTCGCTCGCGGCGGCAGCGATGAACAAACCGACGCCGGGGTGCCCCGCGACGGTGGTGGCATGGTCTCGCTGCGAATCTTCGAGTGCAGCAAACCTGTGATCGGCGCGATCAACGGCGCGGCGGTAGGGGTTGGCGTCACGATGACGTTGCCGATGGATGTCAGACTCGCCAGCGAGAACGCCAGATTCGGCTTCGTGTTCGCTCGCCGGGGAATCGTTCCGGAAGCGTGCTCATCGTGGTTTCTGCCGCGGTTGGTCGGAATCAGCCAAGCGCTCGAATGGTGCTACTCAGGTCGCGTTTTCTCCGCCGAGGAAGCCCTTGCCGGCCGATTGGTGCGGTCGGTGCACCCGGCCGCCGACTTGCTGCCGGCGGCACGGGCGATTGCAGCCGAGATCATTGACAACACGGCGCCAGTGAGCGTTGCGCTCACCCGCCAGCTGCTGTGGCGGATGCTCGGGGCCAATCATCCGATGGAAGCGCACCGCGCTGATTCGCGAGGGATTCTGCTGCAGGGCCGGAGCGCCGACGCAACCGAGGGTGTCATGAGCTTCCTGGAGAAGCGGCCGCCCGCATTCCCGGGCAAAGTCAGCGCCGGTCTTCCCGACATCTTTCCATCTCAGGAAAGTCCCAAGTTTTCGTAAAGTCGATCACGTTGGGTGCCGAATGAAAGGCATGTCAACGACAACACGTTTACGGGCAGGCAATGTCATCGAGATCGAGGTCGAGGGCGTCGCCGTGTCGGCACTGGTGCTGCTCGCCGCGGGTGATGCTGTCATTCTCGACATGTGCGATGGCAGCACTCCGGTCGTGGTCCGCTTGAGCGACCTCGGACCAGTTCGCGTCTTCGACCCCAGCTGACACAACGTCAACGCCGGCGTAACTGCCAGCAGGCCACCGCGGTTGCTGCGGCAACATTCAACGAGTCGACCCCGTCGTACATCTCGATCCGGGCACGAATCGACGCGGCTTCCATCACGGCGGGCGTCAGGCCCACCCTCTCGGCACCGACAAGGAGTGCGATTCGGCCGTCGGGCGCCACGTCTTCGAGCGGAACGGCGGCGACGTCCGGGGTCAGCGCGCAAACGAGCCAGTCGGCGGCCCTCAACGTCTTTATGGTCTCGCTCATGTCGCCGACGCGGGCATGGGGGAGATGCAGGGTCTGACCCATCGACACGCGCAGTGCGCGCCTGGCAAGCGGATCGGCGCTGGTGCTGTCGATCACGAGTCCACTCCAGCCGAGTCCCAAACCATTGCGGGCGATGCTGCCCATGTTCAGCGGGTTGTCGACGGCCTCGACGAGAATGATTCGGTCGGTTCGGGCGGCGATCTCGTCGACGGTTACCCGAGCGGGCCGCTGGAACAGGGCGACGACGCTGTAGGGCGTGCCCATCTTGGTGATCGCTGTTCGCATCAGCTCGCCGCCTGCAAATACATCAATCCGGTGGAGCAGTTGCTCTGTAATCGCGGGCGGGCGCCGCGAGTCGACTAGCGCGGACACTGGCACGCAACCCGCGGCAAGTGCTCGCTCGACGACGAGGTCGCCTTCGGCCATGAAGAGGCCGTCACCAGCGTCACTACGCCGCTGAACGCGATTGGTAAGGCCGCGCTCGTTGAACCGGAATGCTGCGACGCGCGGATCGTCGGGGTCGTCGATCGGTATCAGCGTCACGGGGACACCGGGCTCAGAACTGCCAGGGGAACTGGCTCCAGTCGGGGGAGCGCTTGTCGATGAACGACGAGCGACCCTCCTCTGCTTCGTCGGTGGCGTAGGCGAGGCGGGTGGCCTCACCGGCGAAGACCTGCTGACCGACCAGGCCGTCGTCGATCATGTTGAACGCGAACTTCAGCATCCGCTGCGCCGTCGGACTCTTGCCGTTGATCTCCTTGGCCCATTGCAGTGCGGTGGCTTCAAGTTCCGCATGGGGAACGGAGGCGTTGACCATCCCCATGCGGTACGCGTCGTCGGCGCCGTACTCGCGGCCGAGGAAGAAGATTTCGCGCGCGAACTTCTGACCTACCTGACGAGCGAGGTATGCACTCCCGAACCCGCCGTCGAAGCTGGCAACGTCGGCATCGGTCTGCTTGAAGCGAGCATGCTCGGTGCTCGCAATGGTGAGGTCGCTGACCACGTGCAGGCTGTGGCCGCCGCCTGCTGCCCAACCCGGCACCACACACAGCACTACTTTGGGCATGAACCTGATGAGTCGCTGCACCTCCAGGATGTGCAGTCGGCCGGGGCGTCCGACCTCGATTGTCTCGCGCGAGTCGCCGGCATGCCCGCCTGCGTCGGCGACGGTGTACTTGTAGCCGTCGCGGCCACGAATGCGCTGGTCGCCGCCGCTGCAAAACGCCCAGCCGCCGTCCTTGGGCGATGGGCCGTTGCCGGTGAGAATCACACAGCCGACGTCGGTGCACATTCGTGCGTGGTCGAGCGCGGTGTACAGCTGATCGACGGTTCTCGGTCGAAAGGCGTTGCGCACCTCGGGCCTGTTGAACGCCACGCGCACGGTGCCGTGTTCGTTGGCGCGGTGATAAGTGATGTCGTCGAAGTCGAAGCCGGTGACTTGGTGCCAGGCGGTCGGGTCGAAGATCGCAGAGACCATGACGACACTCTACGGATGCCAGCAGACCTCTACGGGTCGAATGACGGGCGGTGCTACGGTGAGCACGTGACGGCGTTGAAGATCTTCGGCGTCGCGGGACTGCCGGAGATCGAAGCTGGGGCTGATCTCGGACTGCTCATCGGCAACGCCGCCGCCGCCCAGGGGCTGGCGATCACGGACGGTGACATTGTCGTGGTCACCTCCAAGGTCGTATCCAAGGCAGAGGGGCGCACGGTCGAGCTGGCCGATGTCGAACCCTCGTCCTTCGCCCGTGACTGGTCGGCGATGTGGGACAAGGATGCTGCAGTCACAGAGATCGTGCTGCGCGAAGCCAAGCGCATCGTGCGTCAACTCGGTCCGATCCTGATCACCGAGACTCACCACGGGTACGTCTGCGCGAACAGCGGGGTCGATCAGTCGTCTTCCGGGGCGCACGGACGCGCGGTGCTGCTGCCGGTCGATCCCGATGCGTCCGCGCGCTCAATTCGAGCGTCGCTGCTTGCGCAAGGTGCTGATGCAGCGGTGATCATTTCCGACACCTTCGGTCGCGCCTGGCGAGAAGGGCAGACCGATGTCGCGATCGGCATCGCCGGCATGCAACCAATACTCAGCTATATCGGGCAGGTCGACCCGCACGGTCACGAGTTCCAGGTACAGGCGCTGTGCGTTGCCGATCAGTTGGCAGGTGCGGCTGAGCTGGTGAAGGGCAACGTCGCACGTGTGCCCGCGGCGGTGATCAAGGGTTACCCGTGGGAGGCCGACGACAGCGCAACGATTGCGCCGGTGCTCCGTGATCAGTCGCGCGATCTGTTTCGCTAGCGGCCTGGATCAAACTTGTGTATCCCGAACCGCACGGACACCCTGCGCGGGGAAGTTGATGTTGAGGCCGCCGATGCCCATCTCGAGGAACGTCACGTACGCGTCGTAGTTCTCGAGCTCGCGGTTGTTGGGCCAGACCCAAATCACGTAACCAGCCGCAGTGGCCCTCGCGATCAGGTCGGGTGTGATCACTTCCAGCTCGCCGAACCTGGGCGGCAGCTGCAGGATGCGCATGCCGTAGGGAAGCGGCACATCATCCAACGCCCATGCCGATGTCATACCGACACTGGGCGACAACTCGACGTTGGGGAGCAGTTCGTGAAACGCGATGACTACAGCGTCGTCGAAGGAAGCCACCACCGACGCCTCGGCACGACCCAACTCGGTCAGCTCGGTTGCCAACACCCGGGCTGCGGCCAACGCCGGCTCGCCAGTTCCCTTGATCTCTATGTTCAACGGTAGATCGGGGAAGCGGGCCACGACATCGCGAAAACTGGGAATCGCAAAGTCGTCGGCGCTGTAACCCGCTGGCGCCGCGGCATCGCCGGTACGAATACCGCGATAGATGTACGCCTCCGCAGGTTGATCTGCGCACACGCCGCAATCGGCAGTGAACCAGTAGGCGCTATCGAGAGCTGCCACATCCTCGTAAACGAGGTCGGCCACCGCGCCGCTGCCATCGGTGGTCCGGTCGACGGTCTCGTCGTGCTGCACGACCAGAACGCCGTCGGCGGTGAGCAGCACGTTCATGTCGAGCATGTCGACACCTGCGCGTACGCTCTCCGCGAACCCGAAGATGGTGCTTCCGGGGAACTCATCCTCGCCGGCGGTGTGGGCAAGCACGATCGGGCGACCAAGGGTCAGCAGTTCGTCGATGGATTGCGGCCGCTCGACGACCGCAACGGTTGACGTCGTTGCGCCGACGGTCGACGTGGTCGCCTTGGCTGTCGTCACGGGACTGGTTTCCTGCGCTGCGGTTGTTGGCGTGGAAGTGGAGCCATCGTCAGAACAAGCGATCAGTAGTGCGATCATCGCCGCCGCAGTTGGTGTGATTGCAAGTGGTCTCACTTGAGGAGCTTCACATACTCGACGGCGATCTGGGCGGCTGTTGCGGCGTTGTTGCGCACCAACGCGAGGTTTGCCCGCAGGCTGCGGCCGGCTGTTCGTTCGACTACGCGCGCCAACAAGAACGGCGTTACCTCCTGCCCACTTATCGACCGAGCAGTCAGCTCGGCCAGCGCCTCCTCGATGTATACCGCGATCTCCGCAGCCGGTATCTCGTCGGTCGCCGGGATCGGGTTGGCGATGCTGATTCCGGTAGCGAGCCCGAGCTCGTTCCACGCCGCGTGCATTAGTTTCGCGATTGCTGTCGGCCCATCGAGGCGCCGCGGTGCGCGCAGCCCGCTGCTGCGACTGTAGAACGAGGGGAATTCGTCGCTGCCATTGACGACAACAGGAACGCCGAGCGTCTCCAGTCGCTCGAGCGTCAAGGCGATGTCGAGGATGCTCTTGATGCCGGCCGAGACGACAGCCACCGGCGTGTTCGCCAACTCAGTCAGGTCGGCCGAGACGTCGAAGGTGGTCGCCGCTGCGCGATGTACGCCACCGATACCACCGGTCGCGAACACCGCGATCCCGGCAAGGGCGGCTATTCGCATCGTGGCCGCGACGGTTGTCGCCCCGGTCGACTTGGTGGCGAGCAGCCATGGAAGATCGCGCGTCGTTGCCTTGTGCACCCCGGGCTGCCGCGCGAGACGTTCTAGCTGCGCGGCGTCGAGCCCGACGTGGCAGACGCCGGCGAGCACCGCGATCGTGGCGGGTGTCGCTCCGTGAGCGCGCACGATGTCCTCGACTTCGGTTGCCAACTCTACGTTCTGTGGGTACGGCATCCCATGGCTGATGATTGTGCTCTCCAACGCGACCACTGGATTCCCGGCGGCGAGGGCGGCTTGCACCTCATCTGTGAAAGCAAGCGTGAACGTGGGTTGCCGTGGCGTGCTCACGCGCTCGTCCTGGAGGCGAACTCGCTGCTTGCGTCGGTGAGGACGCGACGCAACACTGATTCGATGAAGACGAACTCTTCCTCACCGGCGATGAGCGGTGGCGCAAGCGTGATCACAGCTTCGCCGCGATCGTCGGCGCGGCAGATCAAACCGGCGTCGTAAAGACGTGGGGAGAGGTAGTCGCGCAACAACCGGTTCGACTGAACGGGCGTGAACACGCCGCGCGACGACTTGTCGGGAACGAGCTCGATGGCCAGGAAGAATCCTTCGCCGCGCACGTCTCCAACCAGCGGAAGATTTCGCAGGCCATCGATCAACTGCTTGAAGCAGCCCTCGTTGGCCAACACGTGGCCGCAGAGATCCTCGTGTTCGATCACGTCGAGGTTGGCATTGGCCACGGCGCAAGACACCGGATGAGCGCCGAACGTCTGTCCTTGAAGAAATGTTGCCGTGTCCCCGTTTCCAGCGAGAAAGGGTTCGGCGAGGCGATCACTGATGAGCACCCCACCGAGCGGCGAATAGCCGGACGTGACACCTTTGGCGAAGGTGATGATGTCGGGCTGGTAGCCGTAACGCAGACTCCCGAACATGTGGCCGAAGCGACCGAACGCGGCGATGACCTCATCGCTGACGAGAAGCACGTTGTACTCGTCGCAGATCGCACGCACACGTTGCCAGTAACCCTCCGGTGGTGTGAAGGCTCCGCCGACGTTCTGCACGGGCTCCATGAAGATCGCCGCTACCGAGTCGGGACCCTCCATCTCGATCCGAAGGGCGATGTCATCGGCGCAGCGAAGGGTGCATGCGTCGAGGCTCATGCAGTCCACGCATCGGTAGCGGTAAGGCGTCTGCACTTTGATCGCTCCGGGCATCAGCGGTTCGAATGGCGACTTGATCGCGGGTAGGCCGGTGAGACTTAGCGCGCCTATTGACGAGCCGTGGTAGGCGAGGTGGCGCGACATAACCTTTGTCTTGCCGTGCTGGCCGCGGAGTTTCCAGTACTGACGCGCGAACTTGATCGCGGTTTCGACAGCCTCTCCACCTGTGGGAGTGAAGAAGACGCGGTTCAGGTCGCCGGGGGCGTGATCGGCAAGCCTGGTCGCAAGTCTTATCGCCGGCTCGTGGGCGAAACCCCACACGGGGAAGTACGCAAGCGTTGCCGCCTGCGTCCGAGCGGCTTCTGCCAACTCGGCCCTGCCGTGGCCGATCTGCACGGTGAACAGGCCGGATAATCCATCGAGGTAGCGCTTGCCGTTGACGTCGAACACATAACAGCCGTTGCCGGAATGGATGATCGGAGTTTTGCCGGTGGGGAAGGCGTCAAGGGGCGTGAAGTGCATCCACAGGTGGCGTTGCGCCTTCTCGGACAGATTCATCGGGGCGTCTTGCTCAGCTACTGATTCCGCTCCCGCTCGTGTCCAATGCGAAGCCGCACTCGGCCACCGAGTACTGGTCGACGGCGTCCAGTGCAGCTTCGGTCTCGGGCGAATTCATGATCGCGATGTCGGCCCCGGCGGCCGCGGCGACAGTCGGGTCGCTGAGGAGAACTCCGATGTCGTAATCGGCACGCTTCATTGCCGAATCGAGCGCGGTGAAACCGCGCACGACGACCACCATGTCATCGGAGATTTCGGTTGGTGCCGCGCCGGCAAGTTGGTTGACAAGGCTGATGAGGCTACGGAACGAAGCCTCGACCTCACTCGCGTTGGGTGATTCGGAGTTTTCGAACATCACGTCGAGTCCCTCTTGCGTTGTCACCAAGTTCTTCGCGACGGTGCAGAAGTCGGCGACCGAATTACCGCCCTTGCTGTCACTGCATGCAACGAATGTCGTCGCCATCACCGCGGTTCCGAACAAGAGTCCGAACGAATGGTTCATGAGGAATCCTCCTTGTTGGCTGTCGACTTTGGCTGTCAACCAGCATAGACCTCATCATCCAAACGGCCCGATTCGGCGTGCGCATCACCTCAACTGTGGACGTCACTCGTAAACTTCAGGATTGTCGAGCGGGTAATTGAGCCACGACAACATCTGGCGCAGTTTGTGATATGCCGCGAGGCGAGCCTCGTCGTCGCCGCTCATCTCCGCCGCTGTGCAGACAGCATGCAGTCTGCGCGTCATCGTCGGACCAAGTTCCAGCAGGCCGGATGCGCCTTCGCTGGCCCACTTGGCCAGCACGTAGCGCACGATCGCCCCCTCCGGCACCCGAATCGCCGCCGCCAGTTGCCGAATCGTGCGCATCGGGTCAGTGTGTGAGTAGAGCGCTATGTCGGCTTTGAGATTGCCGTCCTTGTCGTCTGCGGGCCAGGGGCCGAGCCATCGCTGCAAGTGCACCGTCGGCTCATCAGAATTGGTTTCCACGCCGCGCACTCTACGACGGAGGCGCGCTGTTACTTGTAGGTTGACCCGATGCTCCTTGGCATCGACACCGGTGGCACCTTCACCGATGCCGTCATCTTCGACGAGATCGGCGATGCGGTCTTGGCAAAGGCGAAGGCACCGACTACCCATCACGACTTGTCGATCGGCATCAGCGACGCGATCGGGGCGGTGTTGCAGATCGCGCAAGTGTCGCCGGAGCGCATCGAACTGGTCTCACTCTCGACCACCCTTGCGACCAACGCGCTGGTGGAAGGGAAAGGACGCCCTGTTTGTGCCGTGATCATCGGGTTCGATGGCGATGTGCTCGAACGCGCCGGTCTTGGCGATGCCCTCGGCGATGATCCCGCGATCATTCTCGCTGGTGGCCACGACCCCCATGGCGAAGAGGTGGCGCCGCTTGACGAACAACGGTTGGCAGAGCAGGTTGTGTTCGCCGAGCCACAGGTCGAGGCGTTCGCAGTCACGTCGCAGTTCAGTGTGCGCAACGCGGCGCACGAGCACGCTGCGGCGGCGGTCATCCGCGCGATCACCGACAAGCCGGTGACGCTCAGTCATCACCTGTCGGCCCGCCTCAACGGTCCGAAGCGGGCCGTCACCGCCGTGCTGAATGCGCGTTTGATCTCGATCATCGATCGCCTCGTGCGAACGACCCAACTCACGCTGCGCGAGCGAGCGATTACCGCCCCGCTGATGGTGGTGCGTGGCGACGGTTCGTTGGTGTCAGCTGCCTTCGTTCGCGAGCGACCGATCGAGACGATTCTCTCCGGCCCGGCAGCGAGCCTGATCGGTGCCGCGCACCTCACCGGCGTCTCGGACGCCGTCATCTCCGATATCGGTGGCACCACGACCGACATCGCCGTGTTGCGTGACGGGCTACCGATCATCAGCGCCGACGGTGCATCGGTGGGCGGGCATCAGACCATGGTGTCAGCGGTCGCGATGCGCACCCACGGACTCGGCGGCGACAGTTATGTGCGCCACGACGAACGTGCGGTCGGCGCAGTTATTCGGCTTGGCCCGCGCAAGGTAGTGCCGATTTGCCAGCTTGCCGGCGAGAGCGGGCCGTTGGTCCATCACATGCTCGATCAGCAGTTGTCGTCGCCGGCACCGAGCGAATTCGATGGTCTGCTGCTCATCGCCGAGAATTTTGACGAGCGGTTGGTCGCACTCGAAGGCGTCGAAAGGCGATTGCTGGAGACGATGGGTGAGCGAGTTGCGGTGGCCACCCGCGTGCTCTCCACTTCGCAACTGCGTCGTGTCATGGAGCGACTCGTACAGCGAGGGGTGTTGCAATTGGCGGCCTTCACGCCCACTGACGCGGCCCATGTGTTGGCGATGCAGTCGAACTACGACACGTCGGCGGCGGTGAAAGCGGCAGAGTTGTTCGCGCGCAGACGAGATCGGCTTGGCCGCCCGGTCGCCGCCGATGGCCGAACACTTTCGCGGATGGTCATCGACACGCTCGTGCGCCGTAGTGCCGAGGCGGTGCTGGCGGCGGCGTTCGTTCACGACGGCCTGCCGCCGGGTGCCGTCGACCAGCAGGTCGTGCAAGTGGCGCTGAACCGTGGCCCCGGAGTCGCGGGAGTCACGATTGGCATGTCGCTACCGCTCATCGGCCTCGGTGCGTCGGCCCCCGCCTACTATCCGGCGGTCGCCGCTCTGCTCGGC
>JACQZX010000050.1 GCA_016213665.1 Actinomycetota bacterium
CGGTATCGCAGCCAGCACCGACATCGGTGCCTCACTCGACAACGATGCCCCAGTTGTGATTCTCGACACCACCACCGGTGAGCGGGTTGCGTATTGGGGTGAACTCGATGCGCAGGCGCCAACCGGGAACCAGCTGTTGATGATTCATCCGGCAAGCAGTCTTCCCGAGGGACACCACTTCGTTGTCGGGCTGCGCACCATGCGGAATGCCGCGGGCGACCCGATTCCGCGCGGTGCCGCCTTCCAGGCGGCGGTGGACGGCGACCCGGAACCGCTGGAGCGGGCACGCGCGTTCCGCGAGCTACTGGCGTGGTTGACTGCCGATGGAGTCGTTACCGACGAGCTCTACTTGGCGTGGGACTTCACGGTCGCCAGCAGCGACAGCCTCGCCGGACGACTGCTGCACATGCGAGACCTTGCCTACGGCGAGCTGGCTGACGACGCCGCGCCCGCGTTCACGGTCACGGCGAACACCGAGGATGGCAACGTGCGCCGTGTCGATGGCACGTTCCTGGTTCCGAACTTCCTCAGTGGTGATGGTGGCCCCGGGAGCACCTTCATGCTGGACGCCAACGGGCTTCCGCAACGAAACGCCGAGCAGCCCGACTACGTCGCCGACTTCCATTGTGTGCTGCCACTTGGTCGCTCGGAGCCTGCCATGGCGATTGTCTACGGCCATGGATTGCTCGGCGGTCGTATGGAAGTCGACGGGCTCGCATCGCTCACCGACGAATTGGTGTTCGGCGCATGTGCCACCGACGAAATCGGCATGAGTGCTGCCGACGTACCAAACCTCGCCGTCATTCTCGGCGATCTCTCGCACTTCAACGAGCAAGCCGATCGACTGCAGCAAGGTTTGCTCAACCAGCAGTTCCTCGGCCGGTTGTTGAACTCGCCCGCGGGATTTGCGCGCGCGGCCGCCTTTCAGAACTTTGCCGGGTCACCGTTGCTCGCGATCGGAGCCACCCAGTTCGTCGGCAACAGCCAAGGCGGCGTCATGGGCGGCGCCGCCAGCGCCATCAGCAGTGAGTGGTCACGGGTAGTGCTGGGGGTTCCCGGGATCAACTATTCGTTGCTGCTGCACCGGTCGTCGCAGTGGCCGGCGTTTCAGTCAGTCGCCGACGTGGCCTATACCGACCCAGTCGATCGCGTGCTCGGCATTCAACTTGTTCAACTGCTGTGGGATCGCGGCGAGAACGACGGCTACGCGCAGCATCTCACCAGCGATCCCTACCCTGGAATCGAGGCGAAACAGGTCTTGCTGATCGAAGCCTTCGGCGACCACCAGGTGGCGAATGTGAGCACCGAAGTGCTGGCCCGCACGATCGGTGCGACAGTTCGCGAACCGGCGCTGCTCGCCGGCCGCAGCAACGACATCGACCCGCAATGGGGAATCGCCGCCTTCGATCCCGCCGCCCCGTCAAACGGAATTTTGACGGTGTGGGACTACGGCACACCGGCACCTCCCACCGTCAACCTGCCACCGCACCCGCCCGAGTACGGTGACGACCCACACAACGGGGGAACGCGCGAGCCGCTGGTGGTCATTCATGCGATCAATTTCCTGCTCGGCGGCGGCCTCGTCGATGTGTGCGGTGCGGCCGCGTGCACCAGCGACGCCCTCAGCGGTTAGCCGGCAAGGCCCAGCAATACATCGACCAGCTCGCCCACCGGCCGGAAGGTGATGCCGGCGATCGCACGATGCGCGTAGCGAATGATGCCGGCGCCATCGATAACGAACACGCTGCGGCGCGCAAACCCGAGCGGACCGAGCGTGCCATAGGCCTCGGCCACTGCCTTGTCGACATCGGAGAGCAGAGGAAATCCGAAGCCGTGCCTTGAACTGAACCGCTCGTGGCTTTCCACACTCTGCGCCGAGATTGCAAGCACACGCGCGTTGAGCGCCGCGAACTGCGAAAGCGCTTCGTTGTAGGTCGTGAGTTGCCTGGTGCAGATCGGAGAGTCGTCCCCCGGATAGAAGACGAGCACCACCGGATTGCCGACGTAGTCGCCGAGCAACACGTGCCGACCACCTGTCGTCGGCAATCGGAACGTAGGAGCGACATCGCCCACCCCGACACTCATCCGCCGACTTCTTCCATCACCGCTTCACTGATATCGAAGTTACTGTAGACATCTTGAACGTCGTCGAGCTCTTCGAGGGCATCGATGATGCGCAGAACGGCTCTTGCGTCGGCAACATCTGCCACCTCGATAGTAAGACTCGACACCATGGTGCTCTCCATCGAGGCGACTTCGAGACCCGCCGCCACCAAGCCATCGCGAACGTCGAGAAGATGCGACGGATCGCAGGTGACCTGCCACGAATGGTCACCATCTGCCGTCACATCGTCGGCTCCCGCGTCGAGAGCGGCCAACATCACCGCATCCTCATCGCCGGACCGCAGCGATAGAACGCCGCGACGTGCGAACTGCCACCCGACAGCACCGGGCTCAGCCATCGACCCACCCAGTTTCGAGAAGACGTTGCGCACATCGGAGGCAGTGCGGTTGCGGTTATCGGTGAGCACGTCGACAAGTACCGCGACTCCCCCCGGCGCATAACCCTCATAGGTGAAGGCTTCGTAATGGCCGCCATCGCTGAGCCCGGCGCCGCGCTTGACCGCGCGATCGATGGCGTCGTTCGTCATCTGTGCCGCCTTGGCTTTCAGCACGACCGTGCGCAGCGACGCGTTGGCGGTCACGTCGGCACCACCCTCACGAGCGGCGACCTCCAACTGTCGAGCAATCTTGTTGAAGACCTTCGCACGCGCCTTGTCGGCGGCGCCCTTCTTGTGTTTGATCGTTGCCCACTTGGAATGGCCCGACATCGTCAGCTCCTTGTCACCTTAGAGGGGGTAGAAATGAGCTGTAGGAAGCGCGCATGCAGCCGAATGTCCGCCGTCAGCTCGGGATGAAACGAAGCCACCATCACGTGACCCTGAACTGCCAACACCGGCGAACCGTCGTAGCTGGCCAGTACCTCGACTGTGGGGGCAAAACTGACGACCTTCGGGGCGCGGATGAACACCGCGTGGAACGAAGTGAGCAGGCCATCTACTTCGATGTCGGTCTCGAAGCTGTCGACCTGTCGGCCGTAACCGTTGCGTCGAACAGTGATGTCGATGGCGGCGAAGCTCTTCTGATCGGGTCGGCCATCAAGCACTTCGGTGGCCAACAGGATCATTCCTGCGCACGTTCCGAACACCGGCATTCCGACGCGCAGCCGGGCGTTCAGCTGGTCGAAGATGCCAGAGGTCTCCAACAACCGAGACATGGTCGTGCTTTCGCCGCCGGGCATCACCAAGGCATCCACGCGCTCCAGATCGGCGGGCGTGCGCACCTGGGCCGTCGCCACGCCTAGTTCGTTCAGCGCATGTTCATGGGCGGCAAAGCCACCCTGCAGCGCCAGAACTCCCACTACCGAGACATCCACCTGGGGGCTCCAAAACGGTTACCAACCGCGCCCGGCAAAGTGCTGGTTGACCTCGTCCATTCCGATTCCTGTCATCGGAGCACCGAGACCACGGCTGACCTTGGCGAGAATATCTGCGTCGCGGAAGTGAGTGGTGGCCTCGACGATCGCCTTGGCGCGCGGTGACGGGTCGTCACTCTTGAAGATCCCAGAGCCGACGAACACCGCCTCGGCGCCGAGTTGCATCGCCAGCGCGGCATCGGCAGGAGTAGCGATGCCACCGGCACAGAACAGTGGCACCTGCAGCCAGCCGGTCTCGGCGATCTCCTGCACCAGGGCCAGCGGTGCTTGCAACTGCTTGGCCCATTGGAACAGTTCGGCAGAATCGGCCTGCGTGATCTTGCGCATGTCGCCGATAATGCTTCGCAAATGTCGCACGGCCTCGACGATGTTGCCGGTTCCGGCTTCGCCCTTGCTGCGTATCAGGCAAGCACCCTCGCTGATGCGACGGAGCGCTTCGCCCAAGTTGGTGGCACCGCAGACGAACGGAACAGTGAACTTGTACTTGTCGATGTGATGCGTCTCATCGGCTGGCGTGAGCACCTCGCTCTCATCGACGTAATCGACACCTAACGCCTGCAGGATCTGAGCCTCGACGAAATGCCCAATGCGCACCTTGGCCATGACCGGAATCGTGACCGTCTCCTTGATCGCCTGGATCATTTCCGGGTCGCTCATGCGAGCTACACCACCATCGCGGCGAATGTCGGCGGGAACACGCTCGAGGGCCATCACTGCGCACGCACCGGCGTCTTCGGCGATCTTGGCCTGGGCTGGCGTGACGACATCCATGATGACGCCACCCTTCAACATCTCGGCGAGCCCACGCTTCACCTGCGGCGTGCCCTTCACAGCGCCCTTCACTGCACCCTTAACGACAGAACCCATGGCCTCATCGTATCGCTTGCGTTGAATTGATGCCCTAGGACGCTGTTGAATAATTTGTAGTTTTGGTGCTCGCGTTTTTGTCGTGGGTGTAAAAGAATGTGGGGATGCAGGGAACGTCGGATTCGAATCGGGAGTTGTTGGATGCGGCGGCGTTGTGTCGCCAGTTGGTGCCGGC
>JACQZX010000051.1 GCA_016213665.1 Actinomycetota bacterium
ACCCCACCACGACCAGCCACCACCAACTCCGTCACCGACCCCGCCCCACGAACACCAATCCCCTGAAACAAACCATCAACAGTCGCACTCCCCGGACCCCGCGAATCCAACAACCGACCAGGAACCACCGACACGAAGTCCTTGAGTACCAATGGCGTCACCACCGGGTTCGGATTTTCGGTCTCGTTGTTGAGTGACGTACCCAACTGTCCGTACCAGTTGAAGCCGATCGCCAGCCACTCGCCGTTCCTGACGATCAGGCTGTGATAGCCGCCGGCGGCAACCTCGGTAACCCCGGCCATCACTTGCGTCGGCATTGGGTTCGGATTCGCGGTCGCGTTGTTGGTCGCCGTGCCCAACTCACCATCCCAGTTGAACCCGAACGTCCACAGCGAGCCGTCGCTCTTCAACGCCAAGCTGTGCTCGTCGCCGGCGGCGACCTTCGTGACGCCGGTGAGCACCTGTGTCGGTGCGTAATTCGCGACGTCGATTCCGTTGTTCGTTGTCGTACCCAACTGCCCGTAGCGGTTGTCGCCAAACGTCCACAAACTGCCGTCGTTCTTCACAGCCAGACTGTGACCGCCGCCGGCCGCAATCGCAGCAACTCCGGTCATCACCTGCGTGGGCGTCGGATTCGGAGTCGTAGTGCCGCTGTTCACAGCAGTACCCAACTGTCCGCTGCTGTTCCAGCCGAACGTCCACAACGTCCCGTCGCCCTTCAACGCCAGGCTGTGGAAGGCACCGGCGGCGATTGCCGCAACCCCGCTCATCACCTGCGTGGGCGTGGGATTGTCGTTCACGGTTCCGTTGTTGGTCGCGTTACCCAGCTCGCCATCCTCATTGAGACCGAAGGTCCACAAGCTTCCGTCGGCTTTCAACACCAAGCTGTGGAACGCGCCGGCAGCGATGGCTGCAACCCCGCTCATCACCTGCGTCGGCACCGGATTCGGGTTGTTGGTGCCACTGTTGGAGGCGCGCCCCAACTGGCCAAGCGAGTTGTCGCCAAAGGTCCATAGCGTTCCATCGTGCTTCAGGGCAAGGCTGTGGAAGCCGCCAGCGGCAACCGCCATCACGTCCGTGAGTACCTGGCGCGGCGCCGGATTGGGATTCTCGTTGCCGTTGTTGATTGCAGTGCCAAGTTGCCCCGAGAAGTTTTCACCGAACGTCCATAGCGAACCGTCACTCTTCAATACCAGGCTGTGCCGCTCCCCGGCGGAAATTGTCGCCAACGTCGGCAATGGCGCGGCAGCCGCGGTGGATGGTGGCCGGGAGACGCCAATCACTGCGACCATCGCACCGGCTGTTAACAGAAGGATCAGGCGAATGCGCATCGGAGCGGGACAAATGTACCTGCCGCATTCGTCGCGGCCCCGGCTCCCCTTATTGGGGGGTCACGGCATTGGGGGGTCACGGCTATACGGGTAGACGAGCCGCGGCTCCTCAGGCTTCGCTGGTCAACGCGCTTGCCAACTAGTAGGTTGATAATTCGGAAAGTTGCGACGCTGATAGCGGCTGATCACGCACAACAGGTAGGCCTCTGGATGCACGGACCTATGCGAACCGTGTCCGAGCGTGGTCGCTGACCGTTGCGCGAGATCCGCGGCCACCCCAAGGCGCGCATCGAATGACAGTTCACGGCTACGCATCAGGAACGAGCGGATCACGGTGTACTGCTCGTCGGTCATTGCTGTTGGATCGATGGTCGCCGCGAATGACTCGAGACCGGGCGGAACCGGAAACCACACAGCCGCCGGCAGCGGCGTGCGCTCGGGATCGCGAATCACGATCGTGCCCGCCAACAGATCGCCCACTCGTTGGTGGCGCGAAGTGCCAAGAACGAAAAGCATTCCTGTCACCCCAAGCGGCGGCAGGTAGCGGTCGACCAATCCGCCCATCATGCGCAGCAGAGCATGGCGCAGTCGAATCGGTGCTCCCTCGACAGTCACCGCGCGTAGGCCCATTGCTCTCTTGCCGATGGTGCGCCCGCGCATCGCGGTCTCACTGATCAACGGGTACCCCATCATCACGCCAGCGGTGAGCAGCGAAAGCGGGAGCACGGCTGCTGACCCATCTCCGAACGAGACCGCAACGATCAACATGACGCCGACGAACAAGATGGCGGCTTGAACCAGGAAGTCGAGCAGGCCGGCGAACACTCGTGACGCAACGCCCGCCGTTTCAAGATCGAGCACGACCGCCTCTGGGGTGACGATGCCTTCCATCGATCATGAGCCTATGACATGAGCCTTTGACATGGGTCTATGACATGGGTCGACGGCAACCGTTACTCTTGCCAGTCAGTGGATATCGACGCGTTCGTGGCGGCGCATCAAGGCGCATGGTGGCGACTGCAACATCTCACCGAACGGGCACGCAAAGCCAAACGCGTCACGCCCGACGAGCTCGATGAACTAGTGCACCTTTATCAGCAGGGCGGCGCCAATCTCGCACATTCACGTGTCGAGTACGCCGCCGACTCAATGCTCGTCAATCGACTGACCTTGCTGGTCAGTGATGCCCACGGCGTGCTCTACGGCCAACGCGAGACCGAAGTGCGACGTGGAATACAGCAGTTCGCCACCATCACCTTTCCAGCGGCGATCTACTCGTTGCGGCGGTACATCGCAATCGCCGCTGCCCTCACCTTTCTGCCGTGGGCGATCTTGCAGATCTGGCTCGCGATCTCGCCGGCGGCATTCGACGTTGTTGCCCCCGATGCGGCCGCCCAGCAATACATCGAACAAGACTTCGAGAGCTACTACAGCAACCAACCGTCGCAAAACTTCGCCACGGAAGTTTTTCTCAACAACATCCGCGTGGGGTTCTTGGCGTTCGCTGCCGGCGTGCTGCTCTGCGTGGTGACGGCCGCGTTACTTGCATACAACGGAGCCAACGTCGGCATCGCCGGCGGTCTATTCACGCATGTCGGCCAGGCCGACAAGTTCTGGGGGCTGATACTCCCCCACGGCATGCTCGAGTTGTCTGCTGTCATCGTCGCGGGCGCAGCCGGCCTGCGCATCGGATGGGCGATAATCGATCCCGGCGACCGCACGCGAGCGAACGCACTCACAGAGGAGGCCCGACGCTCCGGAAGCGTGCTGGTGGGGTTGGTGGTTGCGTTCCTGCTCGCGGCGTTGGTCGAAGGCTTTGTGACCGGCAGGCCGTGGCCGACATCGCTGCGCATAGGTATCGGAGTGCTCGTCTTCGTGCTCTTCTGGGGGTGGACGATTCGGTTCGCAGTGCTGGCCCGACGCGCAGGGTACGAGGAGTACACACCGGACTCGCCGCTGTGAGCTAGAAGTTGTGACTTAGACGCTGCATCCCTGCGCGCGACTCACAACCTGCCGCTTGCCTTCAGTTCGAGATAGGCATCGACCAACTCGACGGCGAGTCTTCCCGGAGCGGCATCGATAACGACCGCGCCGGCAGCCCGCAGCCGGGCAGTTGCTCGCACTCGCTGCTGCAAGATGTTGACTGCCGCCGCCTCGCGGTACGCCTCGCCGACCCACTGATGCGCCGCGCCGGCCGCCCAGTTGTCGACCGCCGGGTCATTCACGGCCGCGACAACCACCAGGTGTCGGCGGGTGATGATTGGCAGCGCCGGCAATAGCGCCTGCTCGACGGCGGACTCGACGAGGTCGGTGAGCACGATGAACATCGAGCGACGTCGAAATCTTGCGGTCGCGCAGTTGAAGGCCACCTGATAGGCGCTCTCGCTGTAGTCGGTCTCCAGCATGTACATCGCCTCCGCCGCCCGACCCAACTGGCTCTTGCCGTTGGTGGGCACGAGGATGCTGCGCACCTGCCTGTCGAACGCGATCATTCCGACTCGATCGCCGAGCTTTGTCGCAGTCTGGACGACCCCCAAGACGGCATCCATCGCGTGCTCGACGCGCGGAACTCCATCAACGACACCTGCCATTACCCGCCCGTTGTCCAGCAACAGCACGATGTTCTGATTTCGTTCGGCGCGGTACTGCTTCACGATCGGTCGCTGCAGCCTTACGGTCGCCGACCAATCGATACGACGGAACTCGTCGTCAGGCCGGAAGTCGCGCAACTGATCGAACTCTGTGCCACCTCCGCTGGTACGAATACTGCGCAGACCAACCTCCAGGACCCGCGGAATTCGCATCCGTCGCTGAACTTCGGCGCGACTGGGATACGCCGGCATAACCCGCAGCCCACCGGGCACATCGTGGGCAACCTGGCGACTGATCATGCGCAAACGCCCTTCCACGCGAACCGTTACGTCGTTCAGCGGAAAACGGCCGCGACGTGAAGGCCGCAGCACGGTTCTGGCACGCAGGCGCGCCCCGCTAGCCAAGTTGGCGCTGACTCGCCGGCGTTCGGCGTGCAGGCTCGGCCAGAGGGAGTCGCTGATGGTGACCTTGCCTGATCGCGATGACTTGTTGTCGACTAACCAGGTGAGGGTCGCGCTCTCACCGATGGTCACCGACTCCGCCAGTTCGCGTTGCACATCGATGCGATGCGGCGACACACAGGCGAGAGCGTCAACAACCAACAAACAGCCGAGCAGCAGCTCGATTAGCCATAGTGCGCGCCAACTGCTGCCAGGCCACGCGAAGAGAAGGAGCCCACTGGTCGCTGCGAGCGCGGCGAACCACACAGTCGGGATCGGGTATGCGACGCGTCTGTGCGACATGGTCGCCGGCGGCCACTTCTCAACCGAAGACATGTGTCTACCTGGGCGTAGGCACGGTAGCGAGCAGGCCATCGAGCACGGCGTCGGCGGTCGTGCCCTCCAGCTCCAGCTCCGGACGAACAATGATGCGATGCCGCATGCACGGCTTGGCGACTGCCTTCACCTCATCGGGCGTGACGAACTCGCGACCACTGAGCCACGCCCACGCCTTCGACGCGTGCAGCAACCATGTCGCGCCGCGTGGCGAAACACCCAGTTGCAACGATGGTGACTCGCGCGTTGTTCGGCACAACGAAACGATGTATTGGCGCACGGCGCTGTCGACGCGGATCGCTTGAATGGCTGCGCGACCGGCGGCCAGGTCGGCAGCACTGGCGACCGTTGCAACTCCGGCACCACGCACATCGTGGGGATCGAGTCCCGCGTCATGCCTGCTGATCATCTCCAATTCCTGTTCGGCCGTCGGATACATGACGTTCAGCTTGAACAAGAAGCGATCGAGCTGTGCTTCTGGCAGCGGATAGGTGCCCTCGTACTCGATTGGGTTCTGCGTGGCGATCACCAAGAATGGGTCGGGCAGCAACAACGTGTGGCCGTCGTAGCTCACTTGCCGTTCCTCCATTGCCTCCAACAGTGCCGCTTGGGTCTTGGGTGGTGTGCGGTTGATCTCGTCGGCGAGCAATAGGTTGGTGAAGACAGGACCCTCGCGGAAACGGAACGAGATCGCGCTGCCGGCCGATTGATCAACGAGTTGCTGGCCGATCACGTCGCTGGGCATGAGATCCGGCGTGAATTGCAGGCGGCTGAACTGCATGTCGAAGGCCGCGGCGATGCTCTTGGCCAGCAGCGTCTTGGCCACACCCGGTACACCTTCCAACAGCACGTGGCCACGCACGAGCAACGCCGCGATCGTGCCGGTGAGCACGCCTTCTTGCCCCACCACCACCTTGGCGACCTCTGCACGCACGGCGAGTACCGCATCGAGCGGTGAATTCTGTTGTTTCACGAACTTGCTCCTTCGAGAGTTTCTTCGAGTATTGCTTCGCGGATGTTCTGTAGCTCGTTGCTCAGTTGCAGGAGACCGGCATCGTCGACTACCTCGTGTTGCAGCGCGTGGGCAAGTCTGCCCGGGGCAAGCGATGTGTTGGTGGCTACCGCTTCATCGAGCAGTTCGATCGGGGTTGTCGATGGCAAGTGAAATCGGCGGCAGAGCAAGCGGTAGAGGTTGCCGCGCAGCATCCAGGCCGCGCGCTCGGCATGGCCGGCGCGTCGCATCAGAGTGCCGGTCGCGACCACCAAGGCACTGCCGGCGATCGGAACCTGGTCCGGCTCTCGCACCGGTCGCCCCGGCCGAACGGCCCGCGCGATGGCGAAGATCACGAAGGCGATGGCGAGTTGCGTGAGTCCCATCCACACGCTCGGACGCAAGAGATCCGAGAGCGTCTTGTCGCCCGTTCCGATGTCGGCGGCGGATTTCGCCGCGCCCTTTCCGAGCAGAATGCTGACGTGCGCATCCGCCGACGGCGCCAGCAGCGCGGTTGCCAGCGGACCGTTGTCGGCATAACGCAGCAGGTGATTCGTGAACAGCTCGTTGTCGCCGAGTTGAACGATCAAGCCGGCGCCGTGTTCGCGAACGACGGCGAAGGCTCCCGCCTCAGAGACAAAACACGAACGGGCATCCTCTGGAACGACGTAGCGAACGGCCGTGGTCACAAACAGTCCACGCAGGCGCGCGAGCGTCGGTATGTCGCACTCGCCAAGCTCAACATTGACCTGCGGCGCGATGTCGTTGTCGGGGAATGTCGGATTCCCACTTTCAATCGTCTCTCCGACGAGCAACGACTCGAGAATCGTGCTGTCCGGATCGGCCATCACCGCCAGACCGCCGCCATCGACGAATTGCAACAAGTCACGACGCTGGGCGGCATCGAGCCGATCCTGCAGCACCAATACGCGCGACGAAGGGTCGACACCCGTTCCGACATTGGGGGCATTGCGCACCACATCGACAGCAGCCCCCTGCTCTTCCAACAGCAGGACCAGCCCGCGGGCACCGAGCGCCGCTGAACTACGCGGATCGAACGGCTCGGTCTCCGGTTCCGCGCGAACGAGTAGCAACATGACTGCCGCCACGAGCACGAGAATCAGCGCCGAGATTCCCACGCGACTGCCGGTGCTGCTCGCCTGCGGTGCCTGCCGGGCGCTCATCGGCGCAATCCGTGGTCGCTCGCTGTCTCGGCGAGCACCTCGCGCTCCAGCGCGAGGAATCGTTCGTCGTCGTCGGCGACGACGGCGACATCGCCATACCACGCCCCGTCGAAAAGGTCGGCGGCGATGTGGAATGGAACTCCGGCGGCCGGTCTCACGCTGTGCAACTGCGTGCGTTCCTCGCCTGTTGTTCGCCCCGGAATCTCGTCGATGAGTCCGCGGCGCGCGAGATCGCCGACAAGTGCGCGGTAGCGACAGCGCACCGCGTCACGGAAGCGGCCGGCCCGGCGGTGCTCCTCTGCCTCCGCCCGCCAATTCGTCGGCTCGCGTGTTCGATCGATCATCACTGCCGCCTGCTCGACCTCGTCGAGGTCGGCCTCGGGGTCGAAGCGCTTTCGCTTGCGACGCGCCCGGCCCGAACGGCTGAAGAGAAAGCGAACGAGCAACACCAGCATGGCGAGAAGCAACCCGATGAATACCAACCACAGCAGCGATGCGAGCCAATCGAGACTGATGCCACCGCCACTCGAGTCTCCTCGGGGCGGAGGTCGCGGCGCCGAACACACCGACGCATCTCGTGACACCAGCCTGCACGCTTGCTCACGCACCGTGTCGGGGTCTTGATCGTTGGGTCCCAACGGGTCGCCGACGCCGATCGCCGTAAGCACGCGGAACAACTTGTTCACAGGCTTGCCCCGAATGCTCGATCGGCCGCAATGACGATGTCGAGACCCTCGGCGTGCACGCGCAGGTGAAGGTACATCTGCGACGTCGCGATCGCGACGAACGGGACCACGATCAACACCGCCAGTTGCGTCGTCACGCCTTGAACCATCCACCCCAATGATCCGAAGGTGATGAACCCAGTCGACTCCGCGAGCGAGGGCAACAAGGCGATAAACGCCGAGAGCATCGTGCCCAGCAACGCGCATGCGAGCACAAAGCCAAAGGCGGCTCCGAATCTGGTGCGTGCCAGCCGCCATGCGCGACCGATGGAGCGAACACCTCGTTGCTCGGTCATGACCACTGGCGCCACCAGCAAGGTGCCTGCACTTACCATTGCGACCAATGGTGCCAGAATCCACAGCGCACCGAGAACGTCGGCCGAGGCGCTTGTTGCCAAGCCCCACAGCACGAGCAATATCAACCAGTGGGTGAGCGACCAGGTGACGAAGAGAAGCGGAAGTTTGCGCAGCACCTTGCGCAAACAGGTTGCGACCGTCGATTCGGCTCCCATCTGGTACGGCACGAGGTAGGCCGCTGTGTAGGCACCAATGATGTGCGCGGTGAACGACTGAATCGTCAAGCCCAACATCACGAGACCTGTTTCAACACCGATGTAGCCACGGTCGCCCAGCAGACCGTCGAAGCGCTCGTAATGATCGAACGCCAGAATCGTGAGCAGCAGATGCAAAGCCACCATCGGCAACATCAAGATTGCCGAGCCGATCAGCACCTGCCGCGCGCGACGCTGGAAGATGTGTGAGGCGACATCAATCGATCCGAACATCAATCGGTCGGATCGCCGCACGCGCGGTGCTGCCGGTGGGGTGGCTCCGAGAACGCCGCTGTTGACCACAGTCGTCGGCTGTTGCGCAGCGGATTCGATGTCTGCCCAGCGACTCACCGGCACATTCTGACCGACCCGTGCGGACCAAGTCGTGCCAACCCGGTCAGAATGGTCGTGTGCAGGGCTACGACGACGCAACCTACGGCGAAGGCTTCGCCGACGTCTACGACGACTGGTACCGCGACATCAGCGACGTGCGCACCACCGTTGCCACCTTGGCCGCACTCGCCAGCGGAGGCCGAGTGCTGGAACTCGGGGTGGGAACAGGTCGGCTGGCTGTGCCGCTCGCCGCCGAAGGTTTGGAGGTGCACGGCATCGACAGCAGCCCGGCGATGTTGCAGCGGTTGGCGGCCAAGGCGGGCGGCGACGCCGTACACCAAACCCTCGGTGACATGTCGGGTGACGGCCCGCAGGGACTGCCCGCTGGTCCGTTCGCACTCGTGTTCATTGCCTACAACACGATCTTCGGTCTGCCCAGCGCCGAGCGGCAGCGCGACTGTTTCCACAACGTCGCCGCTCGCCTGGCTTCCGACGGCCTGTTCGTGGTGGAGGCGTTCGTGCCCGACCCGACACACGACGCGTCACCACGCATCGCCGTGCGCTCGCTGACCGTCGATCGGGTGGTGCTCGGCGTCAGTGCTGCCGACCCGAGCGAGCAGAAGGCTCATGGCCAGTACATCGACATCACCGAGACCGGAGGCGTGCGGCTGCGCCCATGGAGCATTCGCTGGGCAACCATCGAGCAGTTGGACGAAATGGCGGCCGCGGCGGGGTTCGTGGTCTCCGAGCGCTGGGAGTCGTTCGATCACGCGCCATTCGGCCCCGACAGCGCACGCCATGTCAGTGTGTACCGGTTGCTTTCTCCGCGCCGTCCGCCCGCGTCCGCTCGCTAGGTCGTAGGCTGATGGAGCTGTGAGTCAACTGCGTCTGAATCCCCTGACCGGGCGATGGGTCACGATCGTCGCCGATCGCGCCGAGCGCCCCACCGATTTCGCCCCGCGGCGACCGCAGGTGGAGGCACACCCCGACCGCCCGTGCCCGTTCTGCCCAGGCAACGAGGAAGCGACGCCACCCGCGCTCGAAACACTCGATGCCGGAGGCAAGTGGCGCATGCGAGTGATACCGAACCTTTACCCGGCGTTCGACGGTGATGAGCCATTTGCGGTGCACTACCTCGGTCCCGTGCATGTGGAGGCGGAGGCGAGCGGCATTCACGAAGTGTTCGTATTCACCCCGCTGCACGACGTCGGCGCGCACTTGATCACCGACGATGACGCTGCCGACATGATGCGGATGCTGCGGCGAAGGCTGCAGGACCACAGCGCCACCAGCCACGTTCGCTACACGCAGGCGATCATCAACTACGGCCGCGAGGCAGGTGCGTCGCTGGCGCACCCTCACGGACAGCTGCTGGGTCTGCCGTTCGTTCCCGGGGAAATCGTCGAGGAAGAGCGTGCGTTCACGCGCTTCGAGGGCGGCTGCATCCTGTGTGCCACGATCGAAGCCGAACTCGTCGATGGCAAACGGATCTTGTTCGCCACCGACGACGTGGTTTGTGTGAGCCCGTTCTGGGCCGGTAGCCCTTACGAACTGTTGATCATTCCGCGTGCCCACGACCTGCATCTCACCGACAGCGGCGACGACACGCTGCGCGGCATGGGTGTGGCCGTTCGTGACGCCGTCATTGCCTTGCGCGAGGTGCACGGCGATGTTGCCTACAACCTCGTCTTCCACACCGCGCCGCACCAATACAACGGGGCATATCACTGGCACATTCACCTGTTTCCGAAGCTGGTCACCACCGCCGGATTCGAACGTGGCACCGGCGTAATGATCAACATCGTTGCGCCGGAAACTGCCGCCGCGCGTTTGCGCCAGGTCGCCGTCAAGGCTTGAGACGACCGAGTTGCCAGGAATAAGGGTGAGCGTCGAGATCGACGCAACTCCGACCCAGGTTTGGGCAACGGTCGAAGCGATCGAACGACATGTCGACTGGATGCACGACGCTACTGCCATCCGTTTCGTCGGTGAGCAGACGCGCGGCGCCGGCACCGAGTTCGGCTGCGACACCAAGGTAGGCCCAATCAAGCTTGTCGACCACATGGCCATAACCGAGTGGGAGCCAATGGCCGTGATCGGTGTGCGCCACGCGGGCGTGGTAAGCGGGGTCGGGAAGTTCACGATCGCCGCAATCGAACCATCGACCGGTTCTTGCAATGGCGAACGTTCACGCACGCTGTTCGCATGGGAGGAACGTTTGAGCTTTCCGTGGTGGCTCGGCGGTCGGTTGGTAGCGGCCGTCGCCGGCCCGGCCGTGCTGCGACCGATCTGGCGTCGCAATCTGCGCGCCCTGAAACTGCAGATCGAATCGTCGAGTAGCTGACCGCGCCGCCAGGGTTGGCTGCGACGTGCCGTTAGCGTGGCCTTGTGTCGTCTAACCGATGGATCGAACTGACCGAGAGGAATTCCGAGCACTCGACGTGGTACGTGGAACGATTTCGGGCGATGGCCGCCGCCGGAAACGACCTCGCCGGTGAGGCTCGCCTCGTCGATGCGATGGTGCCCCGCGGATCGCGGGTGCTCGATGCCGGTTGCGGGCCCGGGCGGGTCGGTGGCCACCTTGCACGGTTGGGTCACTACGTGGTCGGCGCCGACATTGACCCAGTGCTGATCGCCGCCGCCGAACTCGATCACCCTGGCCCGACCTGGTTGGTAGCAGATCTCGCCGAACTCGATCTCACTAGCGCAGGCATCGACGAAGGCTTCGATGCCATCGTGTGTGCCGGCAACGTGATGGCCTTCCTCGATCCGGCGACCCGTCGGTCTGTGCTCTCGCATTTGGCCGCTCATTTGCGCGCCGATGGACGAATCGTCACCGGGTTCGGATCGGGGCGCGGTTACGAGTTCGCCGAATTCTTCGAAGACGTCGAGCAAACCGGACTGAATGCCGAGGTGTGCCTCTCGACGTGGGACCTGCGGCCGTTCACGCCCGAATCGGATTTCCTCGTGGCAGTGCTTGCACGCAAACCCGGTTGAAGTACCGCGGCCCATCATGCCGCTCGCCTGCGCGGTGGCCCATTTGTCATGACGGTGCAATCGGGCAGCGTGACGGTGAGGGTGCGGTCGTCGGCGAGTTGCAGTTGCCAGCCGGCGTTGTGTACCGCGGTGTGATGTCGAATGCAGATGGGTAGCAAGTTGCAAAGATCGGTGTACCCACCGCGACGCCACCAGCGAATGTGGTGGATCTCGCACAGATCGAAGCGCGCCGCGCAGCCCGGAATCGCGCACGTGGAGTAGAGCGCGCGCAGTGCACGACGTTGCGCGTTGTTGGCCAGTCGGGTCGAGCGACCGAGGTTGAGTTGCCCGGGAGCGTGCAGCACGACCCCGTTGGATACGACGACTCCGCTCACCTCGGCTCGCGGAAAGAGTTCGAGCAGTACCCGGAGCGGGATTTCAGCGGGTATTCCCCAGTCGACCGTCGGACCCGTCGGTCCCGTCGGTCCCGTCGGACCGCCGAAGGGCGCCGTCTCGGGTGTGGTGGCGTCGACGACGACAACGATCTCGGGTCGGCCAAGGCGGATGCCTTTGCCGTCGAGCAAGCTCAGCATCGCGTGTGCGCGCAGAAACGACTGCTTCTCGATCGGATCGCTGGGGCAACCCTCGGGCGTCTTGTCGTGGAACAGTGCTTCCAATCCGGCGCTGATCTTGTTGTGCAGCTTGACACCGGTGACCGGATCGACCGTGAGGGTGAAGATGTTCATTCCCGACTGCATGTCCGTGCGCGTATGCAGCCTGACCGCGCCACGCTGACGCTCGAGCCGCGACATGCCGTCGTCTGTCGCCAGGCGGCGCTCCTCGGCGCGCAGCGTGCGCGCGAACTCGTCGGGAGTGCTGTTTGCCGCGATCATGACCAGCCGCGCCTCGTCGGCGAGCAACTTGGCCTGCTGGCCGGTATCGAGTCGACGCAGACTGCCCGCGAGGTGATCGAGATGGCTGGCAGCGACCCGTCCGCCGGCGAGTGCGTCGGCGAAACCCGGAGCCTGCTTGGCAGTGGTGGCCCGTGCCACTATCCGGTCGGCATCGCGAGCATCGGATCGAGAGGCCTTCGCCATCACGTGCTCGGGCACAGCCCCGATAACTTCCAGCGCTTGCGCGTACGCAATCTGTTGCGACTCGCACCAGGCCACCAAGCGAGTAGCAGCGGCAACGGCTGCGACGATTAGGCCGCGGTCGACAGTCGAGCGGTCTGCCGCTCGGGCCATATCCAACAATTCGATCAGCTGGTCGCGCTGCACGCGTCGTCACCTCCCTGGTTGCACATCGGTTTCAGTTGCAGTCTCGGGGAAGTGAGAATTCGAACTCTAGTTCGCCCAGGTGAAAATTGCAACCCCGGGCGGAAAGATTTCTGAGATTCTTCTCGGGACGCTACGAAGTGGGTGTGACCGAGATGATGTCGGCGAGGGATCGCGCGACCGGCGTCACGACACGACGCGCAGTGCCGCGGTGACTGCCGCGCCGACGATGATCACCACGATCAGCGGCGCTCTTCGCCACGCCGCGATCACGGCGGCACCAACCCCCGCGGCGCGTGCGTCGATTTGCAGGTGCTGGCCGACGCTGAACGTGTCCTTCATCACCAACGCCGCGATCAGCGCGGCGGGTATCAGGGCCAGGCAGCGATCGAGCACCCCCGGCAGTCTGCGCTCACCGACCAGCACGAGACCGAGCACCTTGAAGCCATAGGCGGTAGCTGCCAACGTGAGCACGAAAATCCAACTCACGTCGGGTCCTGTCGATCTTTCGGTATGCCGACGACAACGCCCAACGCCGCACACAAGATCGGCACCCCTACGGGAGTGAACGGAATCAGTACCAGACAGATCGTTGCGCCGATTCCCGCCGCCATGGCCGAGCGCCGACGGAGTAGTTGCGGCCACACCATGGCTACGAACGCCGCCGGGAACGCCGCATCGAGCCCGTAGGTCGTCGGATCGATTGCCGAGCCAAGCAGCGCACCGATCAACGTGCCAACGTTCCAGAACAAATACACGCTCAGTCCTGTGATCCAGAACGCCGCTCGCCGATGCGCCCCGTCGTCTTGCGAGGTTGCCATCGCGGTCGACTCGTCGATTGTCAGCTGTGCGGCCACCAGTCTGGTGCTCAGCGACCCCTGCAGGTGCGGCGCCATGGCCAAGCCGTAGACAGCGTTGCGCGCGGCGAGCAGTGCCGCGCCACCGAACGCGGAAGTTGCCGACCCACCGGCACCGATCACACTGATCGCGGAGAACTGCGAAGCGCCCGTGAATACCAGCAACGACATCACACACGCCTGGGCCACCGACGCCCCGGCACCGACGGCACTGACACCGAATGAGATCGCGAATACACCGACTGCCACTCCCAGCGTGGCGCAGGCGGCGAACACTGGTCGCAGCCGTTCATCGTGCCAGACATCTCCCAACGAACCGGTGCTCACGACGGCCGCTCCCCGCCGAGCCACAGCACCCCGAGCGGTGGCACGTCGAGCACGACCGAGGCCGGCTGCCGTTGCCACGGCCGTTCGCCGTCGGCAGTGACCCGGCGACCGGGCGCGGCCGTGCGCTCACCGCCAAATGAAGTCGAGTTGGAGTCGAGCAATAGTTGCCACGGTCCCGGCCAGGGCAGCCCGACTCGGTAGCGCTCGTGCCGTTTCGGCGAGAAGCTGGCAACACATGCGACAGCAGTCCCGCCATCGCGACCCACTCGCAAGAACGCGTAGGTCGAATTCGACGCATTGTCGGCATCGAGCCACTCGAAGCCGGCTGCCTCCTGGTCGCGTTCGTACACGGCAGGCCAGAGGACACTCAATCGGTTCAATTCCACGATCAGATCGCGCACGCCACGATTGCGTGGATCCTCCAGCAGTTGCCACGGCAACTCGGCAGCGTCGCTCCACTCACTAAGCGGCGCCAGTTCTGCCCCCATGAACAACAGCGGCGCGCCCGGTAGCGCCCACATCCACGCGTACAACGCACGGAGGTTGGCAAAGCGGTTCGAGTCGGAGCCGGGCATCTTGCCGAGCAAACTGCCCTTACCGTGGACTACTTCGTCGTGGCTGAGCGGCAATACGAAACGTTCGTGGAAGGCATAAGTCAACCCGAAGGTGAGTTCGCGATGATGGGGTGGTCGGCGCCCTGGGACGTGGCGCAGATAACCGAGAGTGTCGTTCATCCAACCGAGGTTCCACTTGTGCGTGAACCCGAGTCCGCCATCTGCGACAGGGTGCGTGATCCTCGGAAAGGCAGTGCTCTCCTCTGCAATCATCATCGCGGTGGGCGACTCCTGCGCGACGACGTTCGTCAGCTCGCGAACGAACTCGATCGCTTCCAGGTTCTCCTTACCGCCGAACTTGTTCGGCAGCCATTCCCCGTCGGCGCGCGAATAGTCGAGGTAAAGCATGCTGGTGACCGCGTCGACGCGTAAGCCGTCGATGTGGAACTCGTGCAACCAGTACAGAGCGTTCGCCACCAGGAAGTTGCGAACCTCGGCTCGTCCGAAGTCGAACACATAGGTGCCCCAGTCGGGATGTTCGCCACGCTGCGGGTTGGCATGCTCGTACAGCGGTGTTCCATCGAAGCGCGCGAGAGCCCACTCGTCCTTGGGGAAGTGAGCTGGCACCCAATCGACGATCACTCCTATTCCACGGGCGTGCAGTACGTCAATCATCGCCCGCAGTTCGTCGGGCGTGCCGTAGCGCGATGTTGGGGCGTAGTAGCCCGTGACCTGGTAACCCCACGAACCGCCGAACGGGTGCTCGGCGATCGGCAGAAACTCGACGTGGGTGAAGCCGAGCCCAGTGACGTGATCGGCAAGTTGATCCCCGAGCTCGAGATACGTCCGCGCGCCCGAGCGCCACGAACCGAGGTGCACCTCGTAGATACGCAACGGCGTCGTTGCCGCATGGCTGCGACCACGCATCCAGTCATCGTCGGTCCATCGGAACTGTGAGGGGGCGACGACCACACTTGCGTTCGAGGGTGCCCCCTCGGCGTAACGCGCCATTGGGTCGGCTTTCACCGTGTACGCGCCATCGACGGAGCGGATACCGAAACGGTAGCGGTGGCCCGCTTGCGCGCCGGCAAATTCACCCGCCCAGATTCCCGACTCGCCCTGGCGCGCCAAGGAATCACCACCGGCCCACCCG
>JACQZX010000053.1 GCA_016213665.1 Actinomycetota bacterium
AATGCCGCCTGAGATGATTCCATGCGCCACAGCGCTACTAGATCGGCCGGGTCTTCGTCGGCACAGCGAGCAGCAATCGCGTCCGCGAACTGTCGAATCTGAAGGTGCTGCCGTTGCAGCATCTGGCGCACGTCAACGCTGCAGAATTCGGCAAGGAGCAGTTTGAGTACCAACTCGGTGCGGACATCACGCAAATGCAAAACAGGGGTTTGCAGCCACCGACGTAGCTGCGCCCGGCCCGTGCGGGTCGCGGCCAGAATGGTGCGACTGCCTCCCGCGATTCCTGGCTCTTCGCCAATCGCGCACACATAGCCGCGAGCAGTGAGCTGATCGAGCGCTCGGTAAGTCAACGGCCGCGAGAGTGACCACACGCGTCCGAAGTCAGCGTCGGGCTTAAGCCGCGCGGCAACAGCGAAGCCGTGTGTCGGAGCTGGATAGACCAGTCCGAGGCAGGCCCACTCGCCGAGGCCGAGGTCGGCCGCCGTCATGCCGCATACACTTCGATCTCTGTTGCCTTGGCAGTGGCGGTGACCTCGTCGCCGATCTGCAGGTGCATCGCGTCAAGCGCCGCGGAGGTGATCTCCGCTGTGAGCGTCAACGCGCCGGTGACACCGACACGCACGCGATCCCCGAGCCGATCGATCTCGGTGATCTCTCCCGGCCACGAGTTCCTGATGCTCGACTCAACCACAGGTCCACGAGTCAGCCCGATCGAGTGCGGCCGGATCACTGCCAAGGACGGACCTGGCGCGGCATCAGCAACGATCACCACCACTCCCGAGGGCGTAGTGAGGGCAGAACCGACTACTTCGCCGGAGACCAGATTGACGCCGACCAGATCGGCTACATATCGCGACCGTGGATGCGCGGTGACTTCCGTAAGCGTCCCAATCTGCACGACACGCCCCGCGTCGAGGATGGCCACTCGATCGGCAAGCGCGTAACAATCGACGGGATCGTGGGTCACAAGGATTCCCATGCCGGTGAAAGCTTGGAGGTGTCGCCGCAGGTCGCGCCGGACATCGGCCCGCGTAGTGGAATCAAGTGCAGCCAATGGCTCGTCGAGTAATAGCACCGCCGGTTCGGTGGCGAGCGCACGCGCCAGCGCGACGCGTTGCCCTTGGCCTCCCGACAACGACTTCGGTAGTTGGGTCGCGTAATTGTCGAGCCCGATGCGCGCTATCCATTCGCGGGCCACACGACGCGCGTCGCCCTTGCGCATGCCTCTCGCCCGCAGCCCAAAGGCAACGTTCTCGATCACCGTGAGGTGTTGGAACAGGAGATAGTCCTGGAACACGACCCCGATCTGCCGCCGCTCCGGAACCACGAACGACCCCGTGAGCGGTTCGTCGACCGCAACGTCGTCGATGCTTATGCGACCTTCATCGATCACCGACAATCCGGCAATGCACCGCAACAGCGTGGTCTTGCCGGCACCATTGGGACCGAGAAGCGCCAATACCTCCCCCGGCCGCACCTCGAGGTCGACCTGCAGGTCGAGCATGCCGACACGATGCCGGAACCGGGCGCAGAGCGTCACGGCAGCGCCGTCGACGATCCGCCGTTGCGGCCGAAGAACCACCGATCGCGCAACACTACGAGCACCGTGAAGGAGATCACAATCAGAACGAGGGCCAACACGATCGCTTTCTCTGGGTTGGTTTCCAAGGAGAGGAAGACGGCGAGGGGCATCGTCTGCGTGGTGCCCGGGAAGTTACCGGCGAACGTAATGGTGGCTCCGAACTCACCGAGTGCCCGCGCCCACGCCAGCACGGACCCGGCGACGACCGCGGGTCCAATTGCGGGCAACGTCACCCGGCGAAACGTGTACCAGGGCGCCCCGCCGAGGGTTCTCGCCGCATCTTCGAGCCGACCGTCGAGTTGCCGCAGTGCTGCCTCAACCGTAACAACCAGAAAAGGCATGGCCACAAAGGTCTGTGCAAGAACAACCCCGGCAGTGGTGAATGGCAGCCGCAGGTCGAACCAACGATCGAGGTATTGGCCGACAATGCCTCGCCGACCGAGAGCGAAGAACAAGGCGACGCCACCTACTACCGGTGGCAGCACCATCGACAAAGTGCACAGTGCGCGCACGAAACTGCGCCCGCGGAATTGCACGCGCGCGAGTAACCATGCGAGCGGCACCCCGAACACGATCGAGAGCACCGTCGCCCACAGCGAACAGATCAACGACAACCGCAGGGCGGCAAGCGACGCATCGTCGTTGATGTATCGCCACGCCTGCGACCACGGCGCGCGCCAAAGCAACCCGATCAGAGGCAACGCGAAAAACGCGATCGCGGAACATGCGAGTGCGATTGCCGGCACCGGCAGGTTCGTGCGGCCTCGCTGACGTTTCACGGTGCCAGAAATCCGTGGGCGGCAAGGATGGCTTGACCGCGGGCACTTGCAACGAAGTCGACAAAGGTTCGAGCCACAGCACTATTCGGAGCCGACCGGGTCACGACGGCCGAATACCTGTTGATCACATTCAGTTCCGCAGGAATTGCGACGCCATCGGCAGCGGCACCGACAGCGAGCACATCGGTCACGTACACGATGCCGGCGTCCGCCTCGCCACTCGTCACCTTGGTCACAACGCCCTTCACCCGTTCGTCAAAGCTCTTTGGCGTGAGGTCGACACCGGCATTGGTGAGGATCGTGGCCGCGCCGCGACCGCACGGCACCGAGTCGGCGCACAGAACCACGATCAGATCCTGGTCGGCGAGATCCGCAAGATCGTGGATGCCCTGCGGGTTGCCGGGTTCGACGATTATCTCGAAGGTGTTACCGGCGAACACGACTGGCTCACCATCGTTTTCGCCGGCATCAAGCACCTTGGCCATGTTCACATCGTCGGCAGCGACGAACACGGCAGCCGGCGCACCCTGTAAGAGCTGCGCGACGAGCTCAGTCGATCCCAAGAAATTGAACGTCACATCCGTCCCGGGATTCGCTTCCTCGAACTCGACGCCTATCGCGATGAATGCCTCGGTCAGCGACGAGGCAGCAAAGACGATCAGTTCGTCGGATGAAGGTTGAGCCGACTCCGACCCACAAGCGACCGTACCGAGAGTTGTGAGCACGACGGCGAGTGGAGCCGCGACAAGCGCTGACGACCAGGAATCGCGCACGGGATCACAATAGTCACAAAGTGACTATTGTGATCCCACGCGGCGGGTCTCAGGCCGTTCCGACGAGATGCAGGCCTGTGATCGCCGTGCCGTCCGTGAACGTCAAGACGTCGACGGCAATGTCGTACTGAGTCTCATCGAGCGCGTTGATCGTGATGGTTCCGGAGGCGGCGTAGTCCGCGCCGAGGTCACCTAGCGGTCCCGGCCCGTCCGGGTCGAAGTGTACGCAGATGCCGGTGGACGCCGCCCCACAACCGATGTCGAACGTGCCCAGCTCCCCGGACCACTGCGACCCGAATGTGGTGTAAAGCTCGAAGGACAGAAAGAAGCCGTCGAGCTTCGGATCGGTGTGAATGTGAAAGAACGAGTCGAGATGAACTGAGAGCGCGAAGAAGGGCTTGTTGGTGAGGGCCGTCCAATCGACGGAGTAACCGGAATCCGTCAACTGCAGTGCTGCAGATGTCACCGAAATGGCGGTGTTAGCTGGCGTGGTGGTCGCCGGCGTGCTGGTTGCCGCTACCGACGTTGTCGTGGCGTCGCTCGACGAGGGCGCATCGCCGCAGCCCGCGAGCGCGAGACCACCTGTCAAGAGAACTGTTCTCAGTGAACGATCAAGCTTCATCAGGAGTCCTCCGAACCAGCGTGAGCAGATGGCCTTCGTGAGCAGAGATGGCCTTCGTGAGCAGAGATGGCCTTCGTGGGCAGAGATGGTAGGTGCACCCGCCACGCCCGGCAATCGGAACGGAGCGCGGGACTTCCTACTCTGGCGGCGACGGGCTGTTCGGCGCACCCTGATCATGGAGTTCACAACGAAAGGAGTTCACCATGACCACCACCCTGGTTCGTCGCCCGGATCTGTACCACCGCCTGTCCGAGTGGCTCGACGTTCCCGATCTCCCCCGGTGGGGTGATACCCGCCCCGGTTTCGCGGAGCTGATCAAGATTGAACAGCGGATGGCCGACGGCAAGCTCGAAATCCGAGCAGAAGTGCCCGGCCTCGACCCTGACAAGGACGTCGATGTGTCGATCCTGAACGGGATCCTCACCATCACCGCCGAACGGCACGAGGAGGAAAAAGGCGAGCACGGCGGCGCGACGTTCAGCGAGTTCCGTTACGGATCATTCAGCCGCTCGGTGCGCGTCCCCGAGGGTACGTCAGTGAAGGACGTGAAGGCGTCTTACAAGGACGGCATCCTCAGTGTTGTCGTGCCGATGCCGGCCGAGAAGAAGCCGGAAACGGTCAAGGTGCCGATCAGTCGCAAATAGTCGACGACGTCACCGGGGCTCCGGCGAGGGCCGCCGAAGCCAGACGGGCCGGACCAGGGCGTGCCTGGTCCGGCCCGTTCGTATTCATCGCTGGGTCGACCGAATCAAACGACGCCGACCATGTGCACGCCAGTGATAGTTGTGCCATCGCTGAACACGAGTTCATCGACAACGATGTCGTAACCCTCGGCATCAAGTTGGTTGATCGTCACCGAGCCGGTGGCCAGGAAGTCGGCGCCAAGATCACCGAGCGGACCGGGTCCATCGGGGTCGAAGTGTGCGCAGATTCCGGTGGACGACGCCGAACAACCGATGTCGAATGTGCCTAGTTGGCCTGTCCATTGAGTTCCGTAGACGGTGTACATCTCCAACGACAGGAAGAATCCATCGACAGCGGGCTTGGTGTGAATCAGGTAGTAGGGATCGGCGCCAGCCGTGTGCGAGAACGAGGGCGGTCCCGCCAGAGCCGACCAATCGATCGCGAAACCGGTATCGGTGGGCTGAAACGCAACCACCGGCTCAGCCACAGTTGTGGGAGCCGCCGTGGTCGTTGCGGCGTCGGTTGGCGGTGGTGCGGTATCTGGCGCGGCGGTGGTGACGGCAGCATCGGTGGCATCAGTGGCATCCGTGGACGAGTCCGATCCTCCACATGCTGCGAGCATCACGCTCCCGGCGGTGAAGGCGGCAAGGCCGAATCGTCTCATCGACATGTGTCTGGCAGGCATGATTGGGACTCCTTTGGTGTTCGGCGCATCGTAAGCCTGCGGGACCACGGGCGCAATGCCTCTAACGTGCTGGCATGACCACAAGAGTCGGGGTGCAACTTCATCCGCAAGCCACAACAGTCGCCGCGCTACGTGAGGCCTGGCGAGCGGCCGACGCCATGGGTGTCGACTCGATCTGGGTCTGGGACCACTTCTATCCGTTGTACGGCGATCCCGAAGCTGCACACTTCGAGGCCTACACGCTGCTGGCAGCGATGGCCGTGGAGACTTCGCACGCGACGATCGGCGCACTGGTTACCTGCAACAGCTACCGCAATCCGGACTTGCTTGCCGACATGGCACGAACCATCGACAACCTGAGCGCCGGCCGATTCGTGCTCGGTATCGGGTCCGGATGGTTCGAGCGTGACTACACCGAATACGGGTACGTCTTCGGCACTGCCCCCGAGCGACTGCGCCACCTGCGCGATGCGCTGCCGCTCATCAAGGCGCGCCTCGCCCAGCTCAACCCGGCCCCGGTGGGCTCGATGCCCTTGCTGATCGGTGGTTCGGGCGAGAAGGTCACGCTCAAACTCGTCGCTCAATTCGCCGACGCCTGGAACAGCTTCGGGCCACCGGAGAAGTTCGCCGCCAAGAACGCGATCCTCAACGACTGGTGCGACAAGCTTGGCCGACCACGGGCGGCAATCGAGCGCACAGTCGCCATCGGCCCCGCCGACGTCGGAGACCTGCCGGCTTACATCGAGGCCGGTGCCGACCATCTGATCGTGATGGTGGGCAGCCCTTTCGACCTCGACCCGGTGGCAAAGCTGCTCGCCGCGGTGAAGTAGGTGTGCCGCAGGCAATAACCTCGGCCGGTGCGCAGGGGCCGCCAGGACATCGAGTTGATCGAGGTGTTCGCACCCGATGACCCATCGTCATGGGGACGGTCCGCAGGCAACGAAGCCGAAGAATCACGTGGTGCCGATTACAACCGGCCCGCCCGTTGGGCGTTGGTGGCCGCCGCGGCCGTGGGCTTGCTGATCGTCGCCGCGATCGTGGCTTCGATAGGCGACGACGAACAGGCACAGCAGTCCACCACCAGTACAACGTCGCCAACGTCCAACGAGTCGCCGACGACAGTTCGGGCACTGCTCGATCCGGCCACCAGTTCTCCGAGCCACTTCCTCATCGACGACCCCTCGCTCACCCCATACTCGGCCGACATCGTCGGCCGACCCTCCGAACGCGATCGCTTCATTGCGTACACCAGCGCCGAGCGAGCGGGGCCTGTCGTGACCATCCAATTCCACGCTCACCCCTACGAGGCCTACGGAACGCTGCGAGCAACGCGATCCGTCGTCGACGGGGTCGAGTTGGTCAGCCCGCTCGATCATCCGACGGCGTATGCAACCGAGGTCGCCATCGACGACCGCCTTTCGGCCACACTACGCACGGACGGGTTAGCGGCTGTCGATGTGGCTCGGCTCGCCACTGACATCGCGGCGGCGGGAAGTCTCACCGCCGAAATGGAAGGTTTCCTCGGCCGTTCCTTCGGTCTGGGGCTGGCGTTCCAGAGCCTGACGGCCAACGACTGGATGTTCGGGTTGGTGGAATCGTCAGTTCGATACCTCGCCGATGACGGCCGAGTGATGACGCTGTACAGCGCTCCCGACGGGGGCCAGAACGTCGGCAGGCAGGGCCACAGACTCTTTGCGCTCGAGTCGTTGGCGACCGATATCGCATACTCGACCGATGGGCGCGCCTACGGGCGGACGGTCCACGGTGGCGATGCAGTGGTGCTGTGGGTCGACGACAGCGGCCGGTTGCTGAGCCTTATCGGTCCAGGTGATCCGGCCGACCTCGTCGAACTCAGTCGACACGTGAGACCGGCGACGGCGAGCGAATGGACCGGCATGTTGTACGGACTCAGGCCCGACTACCGGCTCGGAGACCTCGCGATACTCGCCACCGGAGTGACGGACGATGGCAAAACCTGGCGCGCCGGCTCGACAATTGCCGAGCGGGTCGGGAGTGAGGAACTTGTGTGGTGGTGGACCGTGCCGGGCGGAGCCGACCTCGCCGCCTACACATCGGCATCGGCGGCGATTGGAACGCGGCCAGTCGTCGACACAGTGGTAGTTCCCGGCGCGACGTTCATCTTCGTCGCGCTTCCCTCCGCCGATGGCACGGTCACCGTGCACACGTCTACGGGTGCGACGTACGTACCCAAGTTGTCCCAGCCGTTCGCCAGCAGTCCTGTAAACATGGCTGTCGTGTACGTCATCGATCCCGGGCCGATAAGTGTCGACATCGACGGCGTGCCCGTAGCTCAATGACACACATGGCCATCGACTTCGGTGATGTCGAAGCCTTCATTGCCCGGGCAATCCGCTCGCGGAGCACCGCCGACTTGCCGTTACTCGGCCACGGCGAGATAAGTGTCGTTCTCGCGTGGCCCGCCGACGAACCCGTCGCAGCCGTGAAACGAGTCCCTCCGTTTCGCGATCGTGAGGCAGCACAAAAGTACGTCGACGTCTGTGCGGAGTTCTTCGACACTCTGCGCAATGCCGAAGTTGCGGCGTGGCCGACGATGGTGCACATCCACGTCCGCGACGACGATCGCGCTGTCGTCTACCACCAGCAACCGATCGCCGACCTCGCGCAACTGGGAAGCAACGTCATGCGCGCCGCCCCGCTGGCCGACAGTCATCCCCTGCTCGACGCGATCATCGAGGCCGCGGCAAGGGTGTGCAACCCAACATTGGGATTCGACTGTCAACTGGCGAATTGGTTGTGGGATGGCAACACTGCCACGCAGCTCGACTTCACCTCGCCGTTCGCGCTCACCGTCGATCGCGACGACCTTCGCTATGACGCCCACGCCTTCTTGCAGGAATACCCGCTCGTGATTCGACCGTACCTGAAGAAGGAGTTCACCTCACTGATCCGGCGATTCACCAAAGCCGAAGGTGCGCTTACCGACATGGTGGCCAACATGATGAAGGAAGGTCTCGACGAATGGGTCGAGCCGGCAATCAACGCGATCAACTTGCAACTAGGAAGCAATGTGACTCGCGTCAAGGTGCAACGGATGTATGACCACGATCGCAAACTGATGCCGTCGGTGTTGAAGTTGAAGAAAGCCCAGCGATGGTGGCTCACCCACACCGGCCGCCGCTACGAACAACTGCTACCTGTTAGGACTACTTACCACGAATAACTTGGTGACCATTGGCCCTACTTGAATTCACTCGCTCCCCGTAATTTGTTTCGCAACGCAACAATTGGAGGGAACGAAATGAGAATCCGCTACATCGCAATGGCCTTCGTCCTGGGTACCGCCCTGGTCGCCGGCTGTTCCGACGACAAGAAGTCCGACACCACAAGCGGGGGCGGCGTCACCGTACCTGCCGAGTCCGGCACGCAAGTGTTGGTGGTTGCCGGCGACACATCCGAGACCGAGCAGTTTCTGACCGCTGATCCAGTGTCTGTTTCGGCAGGCTCAATCACGTTCAGCTTTCAGAACACCGGCAACCGTGAGCATGAGATGGTGATTCTCAAGACCGACACCGCTGTCGATGCGTTGGAGATCGTTGGCGACCGCGTGAGCGAGGATGACGCCGTCGGAGAGATCGGCGAGACCGAGGCCGGCGTGACTGCCAGCCAGACGTTCGATCTCGACGCCGGTAACTATCTGCTCGTGTGCAACATCGAAAAGCACTACGGACAAGGCATGGCAGTGGCCTTCACGGTCACGGGATGAGTTACGTCCGGGCGATCACCACGGGCGTGCTCGTGGTGATCGCCGCCTTTTTGTTGCTGGTGTACGTGCCAGATCAATTACTGCAGTTGACGGGAATCGACCGCAGCACTCGGGTACTTCTCGCATCTGTCGAGTTCGCGGCGGCGCTGCTGGCATTGCTGTGGGGCCTTCGACGACTGCAGGCGCGCCGGTTGCTTTGAACACTCCAATTGTGCCCGACGCCCAATGGTTGTGGGAGAACGAACCGTGCCGCGCAGCGTGTCCGGTACACACCGACGCAGGCGCGTACGTCACAGCGATCGCCGAGGGCCGGTTTCGCGATGCGTACGGCATCGCACGACTCCCGAATCCGTTCCCATCAATTTGCGGTCGCGTCTGCGCGGCGCCGTGTGAAGCAGCGTGCCGGCGCGGCAAGATCGACGCGCCGGTGTCGATCCGCGCACTCAAGCGCTTCGTAACCGAGCGCTTCGGTGTCGAGAGCTTTGCGGGGGCCGACGCCTGGCACGAGGGTCATCGGGCGGTGCCTGCTGCCGAGGGTCCATCGATCGGCATCGTCGGCGGCGGTCCTGGTGGACTCGCGGCTGCGCATGACCTGCGGCTGGCCGGGCACCCGGTGACGATCTATGAGGGCGAAACTCGGCTCGGCGGCATGATGGTGCTCGGAATCCCCGAGTACCGGCTGCCTCGCCAGCTGATCGAACGCGAGATCGAGGCGATCTTGGAGCTCGGCATCGACGTCGAGCTTGGATGTCGCGTCGGAGTCGATGTTTCGTTCGCCGATCTGCTGAACAGACACACCGCCGTCTTCGTATGCGTGGGCACGACACGCGGACGCGACCTCGACATTCCCGGGCACGATCTCGACGGGGTATTCAAGGCAGTCGAGTTCCTGCTCAATGTCAACCGCGGGTACCGAGTCAACCTCGGGGATCGGGTCGTTGTCGTCGGTGGCGGCAACGTCGCCTTCGATGCCGCACGCACGGCTCTGCGCGCCGCCGCGCACGACGAGACCGCTCCCGCGCCGACGATGCTGGGCTCGGATTCCAGAGATGACGCTCGCCGCGGACTCACAACAACACTCGACGCGGCAAGAGCAGCGCTGCGCGCGGGTGTCAAAGACGTCACCGTCGTCGCCCTCGAGTCGTTTGCGGAGATGCCAGCCGCACTGGAGGAGATCGAGGAGGCGGAAGCCGAAGGCATTCGCATTCGCTACCGGCGAGGTCCACACCGAGTCCTCGGCGACGGGCACGTCAGCGGCTTGGAGACCGTCGAAGTTGTTTCAGTGTTCGACACCGACGGTCGTTTCGCCCCGGTCTTCGCCGAGGGAACGCAAGAGGTGACACCCGCCGACACCGTCATCCTCGCCGTCGGACAGGCACCCGATATCGAATTCCTCGACGAGATCCAATTGGCGCGAACACGATTCGGTGGTGTCGCAGTCGATTCCGACCTGCGTTCGAGCGATCCGCGGGTATGGGCCGGCGGTGATGTCGCCTTCGGTCCCCGCAACTTGATCGATGCCATCGCCGATGGCCAGCGGGCGGCAGCATCGATACACGCCAGCCTCATCGGCCGCGCCGCATCACCACCGTTGGCCGTGCGAATCGAACTTGTGGCCAAGCCCCGCTTCCGGCGCCTCGCAACCGACTACGACGCGGTTGCTCGAACCGCCGTACCGAACGTCCCACAGGATCGCCGAATCGGCTTCGCCGAAGTGGAAACCGGATACGACGAGGGTCACGCAGTTCTCGAAGGTCAACGCTGCCTTCGGTGTTTCGACAACATCATGCTGCGAGCCGAGCTGTGCATCTTGTGCGGGCTCTGCGTCGATGTGTGCCCGTTCGATTGCATCTCGATCCTGCGCGCCGACAAGATCGGCGCGGGCACCGAAGCGCAATCGGCACTGGTGATCGACGAATCGCTCTGCATCCGTTGCGGTCTGTGTATCAACCGCTGTCCGCCAGCAGCACTAGTGATGGTTCATGCCCAGGAGGTCTTCTTATGAGCAAGTCCACAACCACCGTCGATCACTCGTCGCAAGATGTGCTCGAGCCCGAGGCTCGACCCGTGCCCGAGGGCCGCGTGGCGCGCCTGCAACATGGTGAGACGTGGCGCTCGATTTTTCGACACCCTCATCTCGACACTCCCCGAGGGCGCGCACTGCAGTCGTTCTCCAACGTCTTTCTCCACATCTATCCGGTGAAGGTGCCCTCACGGGTTCTGAAGCTTCGGTACTCATGGCGGCTCGGGTACATCGCCTCCGTCCTATTCGCGGTGCTGCTCGTGACTGGCATCTACCTAATGTTCTTCTACACACCGTCCGTGACGGCCGCCTACGGAGACATGCAGCAACTTCGCACCGGGGTCGGTTTCGGTCAACTGATTCGCAACGTTCACCGATGGTCAGCGCACCTGATGGTGTTGGTGGTGGTTCTGCACCTCGTGCGAGTGTTCTACGCGGGGGCCTACAAACGACCACGACAATTCAACTGGGTGCTCGGCGTGAGCTTGCTCTTGATCACACTGGGCTTCTCGTTCACCGGCTATCTGCTGCCATGGGATCAGCTGAGTTACTGGGCGGTGACCGTCGGCACCAACCTCATTAGCTACGTGCCCGTCCTCGGAAAGCAGTTGAGCGATCTCCTCATCGGCGGCGAGCAAATCGGTCAGGCCACACTTCTGAGGTTCTATTCGCTGCACGTTGCGGTGTTGCCCGTCGCGCTGGGTTTGCTCCTGATGGTTCACATCTGGCGCGTGCGGAAGGACGGATTCGCAGTCAAGCGCGGCGAGGTCGGCTCGTTTGCCGAGGGATCGACCGATCGCCTCGTCGTGACTTCCAGCGGTGCCGAGCCTGCGACTGAGGATGGACAACGCGTCCGCCTTTTGGGGGTCGTCGATCGCGAGTCTGTCACCGCCGAGGAACGCCTGACCGACGACACCGTGTTCACCTGGCCGCACATGCTTGTTCGTCATGTCGTGGTTGGCCTTGGCACCGTCGCGACAGTCCTTGCACTTGGTGTCCTTTTCGCGGCGCCGTTGCGCGGTATCGCCAATCCGAACGAGACCCCCGAACCCGCCAAGGCCCCGTGGTACTTCGTTGGTCTTCAGGAATTGCTGTCACGTTTCGATCCGTTGGTGGCGGGAATTTTCGTTCCGACTGCGCTTGTGCTGGTTCTCGTCTTTCTGCCCTACATCGACCGCAACAGCGCGACGGAGGCAAGGAATCGCAAGGTCGCGATCACGATCTTCTCGATCGTGCTGGCGGCAGTCATTGTGCTGACGGTAATCGGCGCGCTGTTCCGCGGGCCGGGCTGGCAGTTCATCACCCCGTGGGATCACAACTATCTCGAGCTATAGGAGAACCAAGAATGAAGTTCGATCGTAGACGTTTGTTGGAAAAGGGCTGGAAGATCGGTGGTGGACTGCTTGCCGCCGCAGCCGGCTGGACCTCGTGGGACTTGCTGCAGCCGCTGAAGCCAGCGGGCGCGACCGGGAAGCTCAAACTGGGCAGCCCTAGCAAGTTCGAGCCGGGTACCGCCACTTTCGTCAATGCCGGGCGTTTGTGGGTCTCCAACGCCGATGGGCACCTCTTCGCGATTTCTCAGAAGTGCCCACATCTCGGCTGCCGGGTGCCGTTCTGTGAGAGCTCAGGTCGCTTCGAGTGCCCTTGCCATGGTTCGGTGTTCGACATTGGCGGTGAATGGATCTCGGGTCCGTCACCGCGCGGACTTGACCAGCATCCCCTAACACTGGAAGACGGTGAGCTCGTGGCCGATCTCGGCGTGCATATCAAGGGTCCCGACCATGGGGCGGCAGAGTATCTGTCCCCTCCCCTTGGCCCCTCATGCTCAGAAGGAGGGTGACCAATGCCCCCAAAGCCCACCGGCCCGCGTGAGTTCGAACCCGAATGGCTCAAGCGCAGCCTCGATCGATATCTCACCTGGGGCCTTGCCTTCATGTTCGTGCTCGTGGTCTCATTCCCGCTCTACCGCCTGCGCGAGCCGAGCCTGCGAGCCGACGCCAAGACCGAACAGGACGCTCTCTACAAGAAGTCCGGTGCCGACCTGTTCTCGAAGAATTGTTCGACGTGTCACGGCGAGAACGCCACTGGTGGAACCGCACCGACGATGAACTCCAAACAATTTCTCGGGACGACGGAGGACGGTCAGATCGTATTGCTCATTGCCGGCGGGGTCTCCGGATCTTCCATGTCACCGTGGAGCCAAGACTTCGGCGGTTCGCTGACGGCCGAACAGATCCGCGAGATCGTCACCTACCTGCGCAGCCTGGAACCGAAGGCGCCGAGCGTGCCAGATTGGCGAACCGGGGCCAAGGCAGAGAATTGAGTCGCGGTCAAACAGGAGCTTCCACGCTTCGCAACGGCAACTTGCTCGGCGACTGGTGATTCCACAGGTCGGCAAGCAAGTCCGCACGCACGGTCGCATATTGCGGATCGTCCCAGCGATTCGCCTGCTGCAGCGGATCCTCGGCGAGGTTGTACAACTCACCTTCGGTACCGTCGTGCGCGGAGCCCGGCAGACATGTGGTGCACACCCAACTCTCGCGGGTGATCGTGCGCAGGTGCACGCCGACGCCGAACAGCTCGCTGTCCCACTCGGTGAGGACGCGCTCGAAGCCACGCTCGTCGGCATCGGCGTCGGAGACTGGCAATGCCTTTCCCTCCATCCACGGCGCGGAAGCCAGCCCGGCGATCTTGCAGAATGTCGGCGCAAGATCGATGAGGCCGACAGGTCTTGTAACCGTCGCCGGCGTGATGTCGGCGCCTCCAATGCCAGCTGACGCCGCCGGCCGCCAGATCAGCGGTAGCCGCATCAGCGCGTCGACGTGGTAGGGACCCTTGAACATCAACCCGAAGTCGCCGCCGAGTTCACCGTGATCGGTGGTGAAGATGATGTCGACGTCGTCACCCTGGCCTCGCGCCGCGATCGCCGCGAGCACGCGGCCGATCGCCTCGTCGATCAATTCGCATTCGACCGCATTGAGGGCGGTGACCTCGCGCAGTTGGTCGGCGGTCAACGTCGCCGGCACCCAATGCATGGGAGCCTCGTAATTGCTCACCATGCGTCCGTCGTACCAAGCACGCCAGTGGCGGGGCTTGGCATCGAGAACTCGCTCGCGCTCAGTTGCCTTCTCGATGTAGCCGGCAGGTAGCGGCACCTCGCGCCAGTCGATACGACCGACTTCGCTCGCGGGCGGGTCCCAGGGGTGGTGCGGGTCGGGGAAGCTCATCCAACAAAACCAATCGTCTTCCACCGGCAACGAGTCGAGCCACGAGATCGTGCGGTCGGCCACCCAGTCGGTGTGGTACCACTCGCGCGGAATGTTGTTGCACCACGCCTGTGGCGCGCCGTTGTCGCCGCCGCCCATCGCGTTCACTTCCAGCGAACTGTCGAGCACGGGATAGTACATGTCGACTGCCTCGGGGTGAGTGGCGTTTAGCCAACGGGCGTAGTGCAGCGGACCGGCGGCGCCGTGCGTTGCCGACTCGAAGTGTTCGAATCCCCGGTGAGGGCCAAAGGTGCCGGCGCGCGCGAAGCCGTTCTCGGCAAAGCGCGCGAAAGCATCGAGGAACGGTTCGAAATGCGGCTTCCCGATGATTGCGGTGCGATAGCCCGCCGCCGCCAACACCTCGGCTACCGATGGTGCTGTCTCGGGCAGTGCGACACCGTTCATCCACACACCGTGAGTGCTCGGCGACTGACCGGTGAGCATCGTGCTCCGCGAAGGCATGCAAACCACACTCTGGGGAACAGCTCGCTCGTAGCGAATGCCGTGGGCCGCCAAGGCGTCGACCACAGGCGTGCGCGCGACCGTGCCACCGTTGCAACCGAGGGTGTCGAAGCGTTGCTGATCGGTGGTGACAAACAAGATCTTGCGACCCATCAACCCGTACCTTTCATCTGGCGCGTCGCGCCTTCAATCTGGCGTTTCAGTTCTTGCAGCGCCGCGGCCGTGCCGCCGCCGATCACCATCGCCATCGTGCGCGGGTCGGCCTCAGTGGAATACACGACCAGGCACGTCTCGTCGCCGAGGTCGATGACGTCGATGGTGCCGCGATGGTGCTTGAAGATGGGAGTAACGATGCGGTACTGGAAGCGACGCTGCGTGTCGTCGCAAGCCAGAATCTCCTCCGGCATCGGGATACCGGTGGCGGTCACGATCGTTCGCTGGTTGCCATCGACGGTGCACTCGATGATGCCCGGAAACCATTCGTGCAACCTGCTTGCGTTCCCGGCCAACTCCCAGACCTGGCCCGCGGGGCGCTCAATGCGAATCTCGTGCCGAATGGTTCCGTACATCAGCTCGTTCCTATTTCGACAGCGGTGAGGTCGTCGCCGATCACGATCGTGCCATCGAAGTGGGCAGCGGCGCGGGCACGCCACTCGCCTTCCTGAGCCGGTTGTAGTGCTGGCACGTAGTGCGTCAGTACGAGCGTGCCGACGCCCGCCCTTGTTGCGGTCTGTGCCGCCTGTTCGACCGTGGAGTGGTAGTTAAGAATGTCCTGGAGCCGCGCGTTGGGTACCAACTTCACCAGGTCGTCGCGGATAACAGCTTGCACATATGCGTCGGCACCACTACACAGTTGATCGAGTGTGTCGCACGGAATCCCGTCGCCGCCCAGCACAGCGGAAGCGTGTGTGCACTCGATGCGAAACGCGAGCGTCGGCTCGACAGGTTTGTGCTGGGTGGCAGCTACACGAACGAACGCCGAACCGACACCGAACGAGTCGCCCGGTTCCAACTCGCGCACATTCACGGTCGGCGGATCATTGAGGTCGCGATGATGGTCGATGCGGTACCGCACGTCTCGCGCCAGCGATCTCATCGTCAGCTCAACGACTTCTTGTGTGCCAGCTGGACCATAAATGGCGAGTGGCCGCGGGTCGGTGCTCATTACCCAGCGAGTCGTGATCACATCGCCTAGATCGCAGATGTGATCGCTGTGCAGATGCGTTATCAGCAACCCATCGAGAACCACCGGATACACACCGGCCGCGGCCAAGCGCATCAGTACTCCTCGACCACAATCGATCAGCACGCAGAGTCCGTCGGCGGTTGCCAGTGTCGAGGGCCCCGCACGATTGGGGTCAGGCAAGGGACTGCCGGTGCCCAGCAGCGTGATGCGCATTCCGCTCACACGCCTCCGCGCAGTAACAGCCGCAGCGACTCGGTCAGGGTCGCCGCTGTCTGCGCGCGCGAAAGCCTCTGATCGTCGCGCATCAATTGCACGGACTCGAAGGAAGTGAGTACATCGATGCATGACAGCACCCGATACGCGCGAGCAGTCCCGAGCGCTTCGAGCTCGCAGGCAAACACCGCTTCGATCTGTCTCCGCCAGAAGGCACGCGCGTTGCGCAGTTCCGTTGCGATCAGCGGTTGAAACGGAGCCCGCAGCCGCGACACCAGCCCGACCGACCCGATGGCCTCGAACAATCGCAATCGCTGATCGACCAGGCGTTCAACGCGCTCCGCGAGTGGCTGGTCTGGGGTCGTCGTTACCTCTGCCAAGATCGCCACCCGCGCATGATGACGGGCGATCGCGACCTGGACCAGATCGTCGAGGTCGTCGAAGTAGCGGAAGAGCGAACGCGGCGACAGCCCCGCGCGTTCGGCGATCTCATCGCTGGACGGATCGAGGTTGCCATCGGCATACAGCGCCAGCATCGCGTCGACGACCGACAACCGATTCCGCTCGCGAAGTGCGCGTCGACCGTCGGTATCGGTGTCGAACTCACCGAGATCATTTCTTGCGAGAGGGGGCGCAGTCACGGCGTCGCATCGCCATCGGCGCCGATGGTGATGACTTCCCCGCGATTGACACTCACCCAGTCGCGGGCCTCCAGATAGGGCCGGAATGCGCGCACGATGTTCCCGAGATCATGCGCCGACTTAGGTCGCTGCAACTCGTAGAGGCAGGGAAACTCAAGCCAGGCAGTGACTGCGTGCCAGAGTCGCAGCGCGGCGTCGCCGGTTGGCGGATCGAGTAGCACCGGACCGAACAGGGTTTGTCCGTCCGCGAAAACGAGAGTGGGTACGCCATAGCCGCCGGCTGCGACTATCCGATCGTGTTCGGCGCGCACTTCATCGTGGGTAGTCGGGTCAGCGATGGCGGCATCGACAAGCCCCGGATCGAGACCGATGTCGACGAGTAGCTGACGGGCGACTTCCGGATCGTGGGGCTTGATCCCCTCCTCATGCAACGCGCGGCCGGCGCGCGCATACCACCGATCGAGAAGCACCATGTCGGTGCGCCGCAGCAGCGCTCCGATGCGCATCAGCGACCAGCCGTAGCTCCACTCGCGTTCCCACGGATGCTTCTTACCCTCGCGCCGGTTGACCTCTTCCAGGCTGAAGAAGCGCCAGTTCACCGTGAGCCCGAGTTGATCGCGCACATCGCGCATCCAGATCGAGGCCTGATATGCCCACGGGCACATGACATCGAAGTGGAAGTCGACAGTCATGACACTGTTCGTTACGTCGGCCGTACGGTGAGGGGTCGTTGAATCGATGCTCGGAACGTAACAGTTGACAGTTACTCTGACAAGTCATAGCGTGCGCGCAGATGCCTGACGAACCCGCCAACCAGACGCTCGATTCGCTACAGCGCCGCATGCGAGCGATGCACTCGCTCTATCACCAGGCCGTCGCGACCATGGATGTCGAGCACGTCAACCACTTCGAGCGCGATGGCGTGCTGCCGATCGCATTCTGCCTGTTTCACATCACCAACATGATTGATGCTTCGTTCATGTTGATGACGGGGACTCCGCCGATCTGGAACGACGAGTGGCAGACAAGGGTTGGAATGGCAATCGACGATCACGGCAAGCACAAGTCCGTCGAGGAGATGGCGTTTCAACGCATTGGCGATTACGCGGCGTTTCAGGAATACATGCGGGCGGTCTTCACGCGCACGGAGGCATGGCTCGATCAGCTCGACCCTGCTGAGTTGACCAGGGTCGTCGTCGCTCGCCCGTTTCCACCGCAGATCGCCAGCACTTACAGCGCCCGCGTCGCAGGTCCGCAGGGCATCACTTTGCTCGACGCCGCCGAGTGCTGGATCTACCAGCACGGTCTGCGCCACATGGGCGAGATCGAACTTGCGCGCGGCCTCGTCGGCCTCGGTGGCATGACCTCCTGATCATCAACCGATCGGAGACGTCGCCAACTTCACGTCATGCTCCACGAGAACCCTGTTCGCAGACCAGCGGCAAGTCAAGCCGCTCCCAAACATCGGCGAGTGCCGCGACCAGCGCTCCGATGAGTTCGTCGTCGTGGTGCGGCGTCGGCGTTATCCGCAACCGCTCGGTACCCCTTGCAACCGTCGGGTAGTTGATCGGTTGGATGTAGATGCCGTGGTCGGCAAGCAACAGGTCAGTGGCGGCCTTGCACTTCTCCGGATCGCCCACCAGTACCGGCACGATGTGAGTCTCGTTCGGCATAACGGGCAGGCCGGCGGCAGCGAGAGCGGCCTTCACACGGGCGACGCGCTCTTGATGTAGCTCACGCTCCGAACTCGACACCTTCAGATGACGGATGGCCGTCGTTGCCGCCGCGCAGATCGCCGGCGGCAGCGCGGTGGTGAAGATGAAACCTGGCGCATAGCTGCGCACGGCGTCGATGATTACCGCCTTGCCGGCGATGTAGCCGCCGAGGCAACCGAAGGCCTTACCCAGCGTGCCTTCGAGTACGTCGACCCGACTCATCGCACCCTGTTGCGCCGCCATCCCGGCGCCGCGCGGACCGTACATACCGACCGCATGAACTTCGTCGGCATAGGTCATCGCGCCGTACTTCTCGGCCAAGTCGCAGATGCCACCAACCGGTGCAACATTCCCGTCAGTCGAATAGAGCGTTTCGAACACGATCAGCTTCGGCTGATTGGCCGCCGCGGCCTGCAACAGTTCTTCGAGATGTGCCAGATCGTTGTGCCGAAAGATCTGCTTCTCGGCACCCGATTGCCGAACTCCTTCGATCATCGAGTTGTGGTTCTTGGCATCGGAGAGAACAAGACACCCTGGCATCAGTTTGACGAGCGTTGCGATTCCCGTCAGGTTCGACACATAACCACTGGTGAATACCAACGCGGCATCCTTGCCGTGCAGGTCGGCAAGTTCCCGCTCCAGTTCGACCAGCGGATGGTTGGTACCGGCGATGTTGCGCGTGCCGCCGGCACCGGTTCCCATGCGCGTCACGGTCTCGACCATCGAGCCGATGACCTTGGGGTGTTGGCCCATGCCCAGGTAATCGTTCGAGCACCAGACGACCACTTCGCGGGGACCCGACGACGAGTGCCAAATCGCGACCGGAAACCGGCCGGCAAGCCGTTCGAGGTCGGCGAACACCCGATACCGCCGCTCGTCTCGCACGCGAGCGAGGGCTTCGGAGAAGTAGTGGTCGTAGTTCATGAAGTCCAAGCCGCGGCGACCCACCCGGATTTACCGCAGCCACGACGCTACCGCTCTGCCGAGTCCCGCGACACCCTCGCCATCGGGGAAGGCCCAACGAGGCCGATCCGGCGCTGCCGCCGGGGTCCAGTCGAGCTTGGGAACCGCTAATTCTCGCGGAAATCTCAGTGTGCGACCAGCTTGCGCGCGTAGGCAAGGGCATGTTGTAGCGACTTGGTGAACGCCTGCCCGGTCCACGCAATGTCAAATGCTGTGCCGTGATCCACCGATGTGCGAACGATCGGTAGGCCGAGCGTGACATTGACCGCGCTCTCGAAGGCGAGCAGTTTCATCGGTGCGTGGCCCTGATCGTGGTACATGCACACGATCGCGTCGAATGCCTGGCGGTGCACGGCCTGGTGGAACACCGTATCCGCGGGGTGCGGTCCGGTGGCATCGACCCCGCGCTCGACGGCAGCTTCGATCGCCGGAACGATCTGGTCGATGTCCTCGCTGCCGAAAAGACCGTGCTCGCCGGCATGGGGATTGAGGCCGCACACGGCAATGCGAGGGTGATCGAGGAAGCGGCACAGCACCTCGTCGGTGAGATCGATCACATCGAGCACGCGGTCGACACGCACCCGCTCGATCGCCTCTGAAAGCGAGCAGTGTGTGCTCACGTGAGTGACCGCCAGCGACCCATTGGTGAGCATCATCGTCACCTTCGGCGCACCGCACAGCGCGGCGATGAGTTCGGTGTGGCCCACGAAGCCAGGGTCGGTCAGCTGAGTTGCCTGCTTGTTCATCGGCATCGTGACGATGCCGGCCACCCGGCCGGCGAGCGCGTCGAGCGTCGCTCGTTCCACGTAGGCCCGCGCCGCCGCGCCGGCCGCGGCGTCGAGTTCTCCTGGGTGGTGGTCGCCGGCTCTCAGCAACCCGAGATCGACGATCGGGAGTTGATCCCAGCGAACGTCGAGCCCGAGCAGCGTCGCTCCCCGACGCAGGATTGCCTCATCGCCATAGACGACGAAACCGCCTCCGTCGCCGCCATCGAGTTCGCCGCCGACGAAGCTGCGGAGCACGATCTCCGGACCGACGCCGGAAGCGTCGCCCATCGTGATCGCCAGCGGAAGTCCCATCTCAGCAAGTCTCGCCGTCGAACAAGTCGACGAGCGCATCGGGAGAACCGAAGCCCCCAGCCTTGGAAATCACCAATGAACCATCGCCACTCTCGTCGCGGCTCCATGGCATACCGGCGGCGGCGAATCCGCCGACGATTCGCGGGGAGTCGCCGAGCAAGTCGGCGGCCGTATCGCCGCCGATGACGACGATCGTGCCCGGACGCAGTCGCTTCGTCCGCGACCGCGCGTGCGCGGCCACAGTTGCCACCGCACCGAGGTGGAGTTCACCGTCTGGTACGTCCGTCGCGACGATCTCCACCGTCGGTCGCGCAACGCGCAGCCTCCGGATCTGCTCGCGTGAAACGCCGTTGGCGCTTCCGCAGACAACGAGCACCGGCGTCGCGAGCGGAGGGCGACAAGTTGCCGTCGGCGTTGGCTTTGTCGTTGGCCCGGAAGTCACCCAGTGAGCCGCGAACGCCGCGCCGAGTGGACCCGCGGGGCCGACGACCAGCACATCGTGACCGGCCAGCGCAGCCGCTGCCGAGTTCATCGCGTCCGAAGTCGGTACGTCGCACACCGCAGTAGCGCCACCGGCGGCGAGCCACGCACGCAACTCGTCCACGTCCGCAAGCAGGTCGGCGCCGCTGAGACACTCGAGCACACTGCCAATCGGCGACCCATCGACGAGCACAACACCGCCGACGCACGTCCGGCCGAGGTCTGGCCACGCCGGCAGCACCACCGCGCGTCTGCCGGTGACGCGCTGGCGAGCGGTCAACTCGTCCGCCCAGTTACCACGCAGAGTCGAATCGATCTTGTGACCCACCCACGCCGACGGTGTCGCATCGATTGCAGCCGCCATTCGCGCCGCGTCGTTGGCAGGCAACGCACGCGACCCAAGATCGACAACACCAGACCCGCGCATTGCCTCCCCCACCGTCACCGTTACCGGGCCGACGACCTCCGCGAACGCCGCCGCGACCTCGAACGCGCCCGTGCGGTCGTCGGCTGCAACCAGCCACTGCCTCACCGATCAGTTGACCTTGCGCTCGCGACCTTCCCAGTAGGGGGCGCGTAGATCTTTCTTCAGCACCTTCATCGCACCCGAAAGTGGCAGCGGCTCCGTGCGGAACTCGACGGTTTTGGGCAACTTGTAGCCGGCAATCCACTCGCGACAGTGGCTGATGATCTCTTCCTGTGTGGCGGCGGCGCCCTCTTTCAAGACAACTATCGCCAGCACCGCTTCGCCCCACTGCTCACTCGGGATGCCAATGACCGCGACCTGCAGCACTGCCGGATGGGAGGCGATCGCGTTCTCGACCTCTGTCGAGTAAACGTTCTCGCCGCCGGTGACGATCATGTCCTTGACCCGGTCGACGAGGTACAGGTACCCATCGGCATCGAGGTAACCGGCGTCGCCGGTGTGGTACCAGCCGCCGCGGAACACTTCGGTGGTCGCTTCCGGCTTGTTCCAATACTCGATCATGAAGTTGCCGGACCTGGCGCAAACCTCTCCGGCCTCGCCTGTCGGCAAAATTCTGCCGTCGTCGTCCTGAATCGACAGCACCACACCGGGTAGTGGCCGCCCGGCAGCGCGCAGGTAGTTACCGCCGGCCCGATGCTCGTCGGGACCGAGGAACGACAGGACACTCGAACTTTCGGTCATGCCGTAGCCCTGCCAGATGTTCATCTTCGGGTACAGCGCGATGGTCTTCTCCAGCAGCGCCTGTGGCATCGGAGACGCACCGTAGACGAGGTCGGTGAAACTTCCGAGCCCGGCGGGTGTGAAGTCGGGATGAGCCATCGTCAGGCCGATCATTGTCGGCACCATCACAGTTGTCGTCGGCTGGTACGCCTGCACTGCCTTCATCACCGCGGTCGGCTCGAACATGGGCACGATCACGGTATGGGCTCCTTGCGCGGGGCCACCGAGCACCCCGAACATCGAAGCGGCGTGGAACAAGGGCGTTTGGATGAGGTTCACCGTCTCGCGGTCAAGGTGCAGACGCATCATCACGTGGTACACGTTCAACATCTCGGCGCGCTGATCCAGCAGAACTCCCTTGGGCAGCCCAGTGGTACCACCCGTGTACATCAACACGGCGGGATCGGTCTCCTCACCCTCGTCGGGAATCAGCGGAGTCGCCGCCGCCAACAGGTCGGCGTGGGAGACGGTATGCGGAACATCGCCGCCGCCGACCAGCACGACGTGCTCCAATCCGGCGTCAGCCTTCACCGCATCGATCAGCTTGGCGAAAATCGCATCAACGAAACACACCTTGGTGCCGGAGTCGCGCAATACGTATGCCAACTCCTTGGGAGCGAACCGCAGGTTCAGCGGATTGATCACACCCCCACCGAGAAACGCCGCGTGGTACAGCTCGAGATATTCGCTGGAGTTCAACGTCATGATCGCGAACCGGTCACCGCGCTCGACGCCGAGGCTCCGCAATCCGCCGATCGTGCGGCCGACATGATCGAGGTGCTGCGCGAAGGTGGTGGAGACACCGGTGCCGGAATTGGTCGCGCAGGGCCGATCCGCGTTCTGGGCAACAGCAGGCAAGAGCATGCGGTGATAAATGAGTTCCTTCATGGCGACACCTTAGAACAGCAAGGGGCACCACAGAACAGCCACGGCACCACCGTGTTGCCGCCTGCTTCAATGGAAGGGTGATGAAACCCCCGGCACCCACTCCGTCGACGCCGCTTCCCCAACGGGCGCGCGTCGTGATCATCGGTGGCGGTGTGATCGGCACCTCGATCGCCTACCACCTCGGCCACCTCGGCTGGACCGACACTGTGCTGGTCGAGCGCGATCAACTCACATCCGGCACGACTTGGCATGCCGCCGGGCTGATGGAAACGATCGGCTCGACCTCGGCGACCTCGACCGAGCTTCGCATCTACACGCGCGATCTCTACGCCAGGTTGGAAGCCGAGACCGGCCTGGCCACCGGCTTCAGGCCAATTGGTTTCATTGAGCTCGCCGCCGACGAGGGGCGGTTGCAGGAGTTCCGGCGTACGGCGGCGTTCAACCGACACTTCGGGGTCGACGTGCACGAGATTTCACCCAGGGAAGTCGCCGAGAAGTTTCCGCTTGCTCGCACCGACGACCTTCTTGCCGGCTTCTACGTCGCCGAGGACGGCAAGGTGAACCCGGTAGATGTCACAATGTCACTGGCTCGTGGCGCCCGCCAGCAGGGTGTCACAATCGTTCAGGGTGTCAACGTCACCGACGTGGCGATGCGCCACGGTGCCGTAAGTGCGGTCGTCACCGACCAGGGCACCATCGAGTGCGAGTACGTCGTCAACGCAGCCGGCATGTGGGCGCGCCAACTCGGTGCTCGTTCGGGGGTGTCGATTCCGCTGCAAGCCGCCGAGCACTACTACCTGATCACCGAGCAGATGGATGGCCTCGACCCGGGGTGGCCGGTCATTGAAGACCCGGCCAACTTCGGTTACTACCGTGAGGAAGTCGGTGGGTTGATGATCGGCCTGTTCGAGACCGAGTGTGCACCGTGGAGGGTCGACGGCATCCCCCACGATGCATCGTTCACCACGTTGCAGCCCGACTGGGACCGCATGGGTCCGTACGTGGAGGCCGCAATGAGCCGAGTGCCACGATCGCTCGACACCGGAATCCGTACTTTCTTCTGCGGTCCGGAGAGCTTCACGCCTGATCTGAACCCGATCATCGGGCCGGCACCGGAGGTGCGCAACTACTTCGTCGCCGCCGGCCTCAACTCGATCGGCATCCTCACCGGTGGCGGGATTGGCCGATTGGTGGCGCACTGGATAGTCGATGGCGACCCTGGCGCCGACATCACCGGCATGCACCCAGCGCGGCTGCACCCGTATCAGGCCAACCCCGAGTATCGACGCACGCGAACGGTCGAGTCGCTTGGGATGGTTTATCAAACCCACTATCCCGACCGCCCGCTACTAACGGCGCGCAACGCCAAGTTGTCACCGCTGCACGCACAGTTGGCTGCCGAGGGCGCCCACTTCCGAGATGTCAGCGGCTGGGAGGGTGCCGATTGGTTCGCCGGACGCGGCGTGGTGGCCGATGCCGGGTCCCTCACCTGGGGCAGGCCGAAGTTCTGGGCGCAGTGGGAAGCCGAGCATCGCTCCTGCCGCGAGGGCGTCATCTTGATGGACATGAGCTTCATGTCCAAGTTCCGGGTACAGGGCCGCGAGGCGGGAAGATTGCTCGACACGCTCTCGGGCAACGCCGTCAACGGCAGCACCGGCGAGATCACGTACACGCAGTGGCTCAACGAGCGGGGCACCCTTGAAGCAGACCTGACGGTTACCAAACTGCCTTCCTCAGGTGATGACGGCGATGACTTCTTAGTGGTCGCCTCCGATACCGCCCACCGGCACGTGCTATCCCTCATGCGGCGCCACTTTGGTGATGCACACGCGTTCGTCACCGATGTCAGTGGTGCCTACGCACAGATCAACGTGCAAGGACCGCGTGCGCGTGAACTGATGCAATTGATGACGACCGTCGACATGAGCAACGAGGCCTTTCCGTTCCGAGCGGCACGCGAGATCGACATCGGCTTCGCGCGCGTGCTCTGCATCCGCATCACCTACCTGGGCGAGTTGGGTTACGAGCTCTACGTACCGAGCGAGCAAGCCGTTCACGTCTACGAACGGCTGGTGACCGAAGGAGCGGCACTCGACCTGCGCCACGCCGGCCTGAAGGCGCTGGCCAGCCTGCGGATGGAGAAGGGGTATCGCGACTACGGCCACGACATCGACAACACCGATGACCCTTTGGAGGCCGGCTTCGGATTCGCCCTCGCTCTCACCAAGGAGGGTGGCTTCATAGGACGCGAAGCCGTGATGGCACGCAGGGCGGCCGGGCCACCGAAGCAGCGGTTGGTGTCGGTGATGGTTCTCGACCCCGAGCCATTGATGTTCCACGCTGAGGTCTTGCGCCGTGATGGCGTGCCGGTCGGCTACGTGCGGGCTGCTTCCTACGGCCACACGCTCGGGGGCGCAGTCGGCTTGGCGATGGTCAGCTCCGTCGATCAGCCGCCGACGGCTGAATGGCTGACCGACGGTACCTGGACTGCGGAGATTGCCGATCGGCAGTATCCGGCCAGCGTTTCACTACGCCCGCTCTACGACCCGACCAACGCCCGCATCAAGATGTGACGTGCTGCCGGTCTCCGTCGGCCTGTGACCGACGGAGACCGGTACAACCCAGATCAGCTCGGCACAACTCCAAAAGTTGCCAACCAGTTCTGCACGACTGCAATATCGATGCGCTGGTAGCCGCCGATGTAGCGGCAGTTGTTGGTATAGCCGTAGCTCGTCACCGTGACGATGTAGCCGTTGAGGTATGCGGGTCCACCAGAATCACCGAAGCAGGTGCCCCCAGTGCCGCGGCTGTCGTTGATGTTGCCATTCATCTGCACGATCTGCGGTGTCAGTTTCTGGCCCGGCGACTCGGCCACCCGGCGGATGCGCGGGAAGCTCATCGGCGTCGGCTTCTGCGGGCCGCTCTCGGGCTTGCGCACTTCCGTGCCGTACCCGACCAGCGTGAAGATCGTCGAGTTCAGCACTGGCTGGCCGAAAGCGTCGAGATAATCGCGCGGCGCGAGGGCAGCAACGAGACGATTCGGAACCGCATCATCGAGCACGATCACCCCAACGTCGTTCCAATTGTCAAGGTCGGTGAAGCCCGAATAGTCGGGATGGGTGTAGGCCGTCCCGGTGACGGTGACGCCGTCGTAGGCGGCCGGGGCGTAGCCAATCGCTGACGTACCGGTGCCAAGATCGTCGGTGGCACGAGGCGCGCCGGGCACGTCGGTGGCAAATGTGACCCAAGTCTGCCCGATGGTGCCCTCTGTGCAATGAGCGGCGGTTATCAGCACGGTCGGAGTCACCAACGTCGCCGTACAACGGAAGCGACCGGCTGGTTCGTAGAAAACGATCATGGCGACGCCGGGGTGGCCCTCGCCATCGGGCTCGCCGCCTGTAATCGCGGAAACGGGTGCAGCGGCGGCGAACAGCGCTGCAGCTGTCAGTACTCCACCAAGCAGAGATGAAAATCTTCTCATTAGCCAAACTCCTCTTCGTGTCGCGGTTGCGATCGGTTGCGCCGAAAGTTAGCCGCTGCGCGCGGCCGTGACCACAAGCTGAGGTGTCACCTGCGCACCCACCGGTTGCCGTTCGAACACGACCAGAATTGTCCCGCCGGCGGGTATTACCACGCCCGCCGGCATTACGGCGGAAATCTCGTCGAATGTCCGCCCTGATACGTCAACTGCGACCGGGTTCGTGTTGGTGAGCGCCGCATGCACAACCTGACCTGCATCGTCGACGTCGTACGTGCCGACCTCGATGGCGGGCACTCCCTCCTGCGCCGTCGGCAGCAATTCGCCACGTTCGAGATACCGAACTCGTTGAACCACTACGTAGTTCTTGAGCAAGATCGCCTGCGCTTCCGCCATCGTTTGGCGGGCGCCGTACTGACCCCAGACACGCACGTCGAGCGCGGCGTCGGGACCCATCAGCGCCGCCAATTCGTCCAGGCGGGCTTCGATGAGCCCGGCAGCGAAGAACTCGTCTGCCAACGTGCGGGTACGGCGGTCGACCATCTCGCGCAGCACATCATCTCTCAGCAGCACTCGCGCCAGCCGGTTGTGATCGGGATAGTTCGGCCAATAGAGAACCTGCGTGTCGTCGCAGCGCGCGGCGCATGGCGAGTGGAACCAATGACCGAAGTTGAGGTCGAAGTCGATGGGGATCAGACGCCACTTCTCATCGGCGGGGTCGTAAATGAGGAAGTAGTTCTTGTGTTGCCACTCGGAGTGCTGAACGACACGCATCGTCGCCAGTGCTTCGACCACCTGCGGGATATCGATGTGCTGGTAAGCGAACGCGGCCAGCGCGTCGCCCTCCAACGTGTTGAGCGTGGTGATCAGATCTCGCAACAGCTGGTCGTTGTCGTCGAGGTACGAGAGCGAGTGCCGCTCGTACTTCTTTCGCAACGTGTCCTGCGACAACACGAGGTCTTGTTTCTCCAGTTGGGCAAACCCCTCGCCCTTGTACACGAGCGAGTCTTTCGAGAATCCGTACCGATCTCGCCAGTCACCATCGATCGATTCTCCGTACATGTAGAGACCGAAGAAACTGCCGTTGCGTTCGACGCGCATGGGGAACACTTGTTGCACGTACCCACCGGAAAGCTCCTGCATGTCGGCGGTGAGGATCTCCCTCGAGTACGACTTGTCGGTGGCAGCCGACAACAGGTCGAATTGATCGACCGGCGAGACGAGTCGCCCGGCAGCAAACCACTCGTGGCCGGCCGGCAGCCTCACCTTCCACTTCTTCTTCGGATTGGTGCGCGCCTGATTCCCCTTGATGCGAATGAGGACGTTGTCGAAAACCTCCCCTTCGAAGGCCATGACTGCCGGGTAGCCCTCGTCACCGTGTAGCGAATCGTCGCTCGCCGCCGCGGCATAAACGTCGTCGGGCATGAACAATTGGAATCGAGGTAGCGCGGATGCCTCGGTCGGCTCGCTGCGAACGACCGTTCCTTCATACTGGGCACCATCGCCCTGGCGCGGCCAGGTGCCGATCCCTCCGTCACCCGTGCCAACCAACCGGAAGCGGATGAGGGCGCCGGCAGCCTGACCGGGCAACACGGCCGAGACATGGCCATCGACTAGGTCGGCGGCCACGGTGTGCTCGTCCTCGAATCCAATTCTGTAGGCGACCGAAACCTCGCGAGCGTCGGTGACGGTGGCGGTCAGCTCGAAATCTACCCCTGCATCGGGGGAGAGCACGAACGTAACGTCGTCGAATGTCGGCAGCGGAGCGCCGATCGACGAAGGCACAAATGACCCCGGGTTGGCGTCGGCCGATATCCAGTTACCGGGTGGTCGACCCGACATCGAGGGATCGAGTCGTTGTAGAGAATGGCCATAACCGTCGGCGAGCGCTGGCCATAGCCCAGAGTCCTCATAGGCGACGACATCCTCGATGGTGCCTACGCTGTCGACGAGACGCAGACGATCACTCGCCGCCGACAATTGTGCGGGGTCGTAGCTCCCTTGCAGAGTGAGTAACCCACCGGGCGTAACGACCGTCGCGACACTCCAGCAAAACTCGAGGCCCTCGATGCACCATCCGTTGAGGTCGATCGGCTCGGCGGTTGCGTTGAACAACTCGATGAACGTCGTGGCTGGGTTGTCGTCGACCGCGTGATAGTTGACTTCCGTGATCACGACCTCGCGGGCGGGGCTCACCCCTACAGTCGCGTTGGGCTGCGAGGGCGTAGGCAGCGCGGCGATCCACGAGGCGACATCGGCCGGGTCGCCGGCAAACGACGCCCGTTGCAAGGAGTAACCGTCGCCGTCGGCCAGTTCCGGCCAAGGCCAGCGATCGCTGTAGGTAACCTCCTCGCGGACCTCGGTAGTCGGATCGATCAGGCGCAACCGGTCTTGCTTGTTGGACAATGAGCCGTCGTACTCATCGGCGCTCACCACCAGGAACGCTCCCGCCGCCAGTTCCACGGCTGCTTCGAAGCAGTACTTGATGCCGGTGATGCACCAACCCTGTAACTGTGCAGTTGCTTGGCCGGTGTTGACCAGTTCCACGAACTCGGCGACCGGACCCGTGTCCTGCAGTGTGATGGGAGAGGGATCAGATGCGTGGAAGTAGATCTCGCTGAAGCGGATCTCGGCTTGTTCGATCGCGGCATTGGATGAAGGCGCGGAGGTGGCGGCTGGTTCATCCGTTGGTCCGCCGCCGGAACACGCTGCGGCGAGGAGACCGCACAGCGCACCGAGCGCGCGCGATTTGGTCACATTGTGCGTCGATGTGCCCACAGTCAACGGACGGTAACACGAGATCCGAGCGGGAGGCACTCGGCGGCCGTATCGTTGTGCGAGCACTGTCGTTCGAGCAGCGTCGTTCGAGCGGCGTCGTGTCAGCAACGCCGTGTCGGCGATACCGAGAGCAGGCCCTGTGAACGAATCGAGCGATCGCGACAGCGACACAGATGCCGACGCAGGCTTCGCCGCACTCGGGCTACGCACAGAATTGCTGGCAGCCCTCGACGAACTCGGCTACGAGGAACCGACCCCCATCCAGCGTGAGACGATCCCGCTGATGATGGCCGGTCGCGACCTGCTCGGCCAGGCCGCCACGGGCACCGGCAAGACCGCCGCGTTCGCCCTGCCCGCGCTGCAGATGATCGACGGACGTACCGCCGCCAAGGCGATTGCGCTGGTTCTGGTGCCGACGCGCGAGCTGGCAATGCAGGTCAGCGAGGCGTTCTTCCGATACGGCAAACGCCTTGGCGCGAAGTGTGTGCCGGTCTACGGTGGCCAACCGATCTTTCGTCAACTACAGGCGCTAGACCGCGGCGTGCACATCGTCGTCGGCACTCCCGGACGCATCATCGATCACATCGGTCGTGGTTCGTTGCAACTCGATGCCATCCGCCTGGTAGTGCTCGATGAGGCTGACGAGATGCTCGACATGGGGTTCGCCGACGACATCGAGAGCATCCTCCAGACAATCTCCCACCAGCACCAAACGGTGTTGTTCTCGGCCACGATGCCGCCGCGCATCAACTCGATCGCCAAGCGATACCAGACCGATCCGGTGAAGATCAACGTCGTGCGCGGCGACACCATCGCCAGCAAGGGCAAGGTGCGCCAGTGCGCGTACGTCGTGCAGCGCAATCACAAGCCCGCCGCCCTTGGTCGCATTCTCGACATCGAGTCACCCGGGGGCGCGCTGGTGTTCTGCCGCACCCGAGTCGAAGTCGACCAGTTGACGGAGACGATGAATGCCCGCGGGTACCGCGCGGAAGCGCTTCACGGCGGCATGGATCAGTTACAACGCGACCGAGTGATGGCCCGACTCCGCGATGGCACCGCCGAGTTGCTCGTCGCCACCGACGTCGCCGCGCGCGGGCTCGACGTCGACACGCTCACCCACGTCGTCAACTACGACGTCCCGTCAGCGCCGGAGAGCTACGTGCACCGCATCGGTCGCGTCGGCCGGGCAGGCCGGGAGGGTGTCGCAATCACGCGTGCCGAGCCGCGCGAGCAACGCCTGCTCGCCAACATCGAACGCCTCACCAAGCAGGCGATCGCCATCGAGAAGGTTCCATCGGTGAAAGATCTGCGCGCGGCGCAGATGGAACAGACGGTAACCGCGATCCGCGAATCGATGGCGGCCGACGATCTCGACGACTTCTACCCGGTGTTGAACGCGCTCACCGGCGATGGCAATCCGCAGCGCATCGCGCTTGCCACCATTCGGTTGTTCCACGAGTTGGCCGGCAACGTGGTCGACGAGACTGAGATTCCCGACATCAGTCACCGCCTCGAGCGTCGACCGGACTCCGCTGGGTCGTCGGTACGTCCGGCGGGCAAGGGATCGGTCGGCTCACGCAGTGCGGCCAGACCTGGGAGTCGCGTCGAGGGTCGCGGTTCTGGCCGAAGTGACGGCCGCGGCGAGAAGCCGGCGACGGGGTTCGTCTACATCGGTCTCGGCCGTAGCGCTGGGATTCGCCCTGGCGATCTGGTCGGCGCAATTGCGAACGAGACAGGCCTTGTCGGGCGCGAGATCGGACCGATCAGGATCGCCGAGAAGTTTGCCGTGGTCGGTGTTCCGGATCGCAGCGTCGACGCCGTGCTTGCCGCGCTGAAGGCAACCACGATCAAGGGAAAGAAGCCGACGGTGCGGAGATACACGGAATAGGCGACGTTCAGTGAGACAACTGCGGCCGCCCGGTCGCGGTGATGATCAACGAGCCCTCGACGAACAGTGCCGTGCCACCGAGTTCAACCACGTCTTCGGACCACTCCTCCTTGGTCTCGAAGAGCGCGGCCCCGGCAGCGGCCATGTCGGCCGCCAGAGTCGCAGACAATTGGCTGCGCGCGGCCACGAGGGCACAATCGAGCTCGTCGTACCTCGCCGGCGCCTCGCCGTCGAGATGCACGAGATACTCCCCGTGCTGGGGTGCAGTCACCACACATTGCCGCGACAACCGCACCCTGCCCACGACGGCGCCGATGGCGTTGGCCACATCGGCGTCGACGGGTACGAGCGACGGTGCGCCGAGCAGAGCGGCGACCGCCGGATAGTAGGCGGGGGCCGACGCACCGAGGCCGATGAGCGGTAGCGACATGCCCACCGTGACGCCGGCGACTCCGGGGCCACGGTTCAGCGCCACTTGCACGACCTGCTGGTCGACGGTACCCGGGGGCAGGCCATCGTGAACGAACGCCGCCGCCAACACCGCCTCGGCACTACGGCGCACGAGCGTGTCGATGACCATCCGCGAAAGAGTTCGGCCATCGGCGGCGACCGGGCGGCCCAGCCGATCTCGTCTGCGCGCGAACAACTCTGCCGCCTTCACCGCCGCCGACGTGTCGTAGTTCGACTGCATCGCCAACACATGGGCCGCGTCAGTCGGCGTGAAGGCCGCCAATTGCAACACGCCTCGCTGAACGAGTCGCTCCATGACACGACGCAGTTGCGAGGTGGAGAGCACGCGTGCGGCCACGGCAACTCGCTCACGCATCGTCTCCAGCAATCGCCTTTCGATGCCTTCGAGTGCGACCAACCGCTCGTCGTAATCCTCGGCGACCAGCAGCAGACCATCGAGATCGCTCGGTGCCGGCGACGACAACTGCTGATCGAGCATGTGATGTACCAACGGCCCGCTCTCGCCGGCAAGCTGGCAAATCGGCACTACCTTGCGCGGGCCAAGCCGAATAACTGCGCCGACCGCACGTTCGTCGTGGCGCACATAACTGTCGCCGCCGAGTCC
>JACQZX010000002.1 GCA_016213665.1 Actinomycetota bacterium
CGCATTCAGGTCGAGTTGCCAATTGTCATCGCTCGGTATCGCCGAGCCACGAAGGAAGAGACACACCTCACCGTCGTCGCCGAGCACGGCTGCCAGAACCGCCGCGCGCTGTGCGGCCAGATCGGCTCCCGCGGCGCGCAACGCGAGGTCGAGCCGCGCCAATCGTTCGGAACTGTCGAGTGTTCGCAGGAGTTTCTCCGTGCGCACCTGCGCGGTCGTGGGCTGGATCAACCTGGAGCCGACCACCGCGGCACGCCACTGGCGGCGACGGCGGCTTTCCAGTACCCCGATCGCGCCGGCCGAGAGCAGCAACGCCGTGCCGAGACCCGCGACATACGACCCGACCGCCGAGGGGCCGGCCGCTTCCGCGGCGGCGACCGGCACCAAATCCTCAGCTTCACTAACAGCAACAACAGCAGCGGCAGCAGCAGCCGCAGCCGGTTCGGACGTCTCAGCGGCCTCGACGAGCACCACCAGTTCGCCGGGGAGCAGCAGCGTCGGATCGCGGTGGCCAAGTAACGGATCGTTGAACGCCACCAGGCGCTCGGTGTATTGCAACACCTCGCGCGCACTTGGCTGCCGTTGCAGTGACGCAGTGAGCTGATCGTCGGCAATATCCCAATAGCAGTCGCCTGCAACCACCTCGCGCGCAACGCCGAGCGGTGTGTCGACCACAGAGGCCGGCGCTGCGTGTAGCGACTTGGAACTCGGCGCAAGCCCGCCCAGCACGGTCGTTGCAGCTACCGAGGAGAGCGCTATGAACCGCATCAACTCACGAATCCAACGATCGGGCCCGCTCGCAATTGGTCGCAGCGCGCCCGATCCGCCGCCGCGACGCCAATTCACCACATGCCACAACTCGCCGATCGCGGTGAGCACGAACCACAGCCAGAGCAGCAAGAACAGCGCCGCGCCGACCGCGATCACGAGGTCGGCATCAACCGCGCGTAGTCGCCACGCATCGCGAAGCTGACCTGTGCTCGGCAAGGGCAAGCCAACGGTCCTGGTCAGAACGAGCGGCACGCCGACCAGCGCACCCACCATCACGACCAGCGCCACAACTCGCAACACTCCACGGCGGAATCTCATTGTCATCTGGTTGTTCTCCTAGTCCGAGTACACGATGCGCGCGGTTCCGGTCGCGCTCACGGTCATTGTCTCTTGCCCTCCGAGGATCAAGAAGACGGTGGCGCGATGCTCCGTCACCGTCACGCTGACGGAGTCGATACCCACGAGCACTTGCACGTCGCTGCTCGCGACACCCGCCCGACTTACATACTCAAGTGCTGCCGCGCGCGCCCTTCCCGTGTCGAAGCCGCCCACCGGTGTCGCAGTGGCTACGGCTGCTCGAGCGGCAGCCTCGGCCGTGTTCGACGCGTGACGCCGCGCAACCATCGCCCGCCCGCCGTCGACAATCAGCCCGGCACCGCCGAGGGTGATCACCACCAGGAACATCATCACGACCGAGATCGCACCGCCGTCGCGGCCGTGCCGCGAGCGACCGTTCATCGCTGATACCGGTCGATGGGCTGTGTATCCGTCATCACGACGGTGCGTGACCCGGGCCACCAGACACCGGTGAGCGACTGATTACGCACAACACAGGACACTTCAACTGTGACCGTTCCGCCCTGCCACGAACCCGAAGGCGACGGCGACCAACTCATCGAGACGGTCGGCGAGGTCGAACAGCGAGCAACCAAACCCTGCCCGGCCACTGCCTCAGTCGCGGCAAGTTGGGCGGCGGCGGGATCAGGCGCCAGCGATGCGGAACGGGCGGCACTCTGCGCAGCGTTGGTCACCTGCACTCCGGCCGCGTGGAGCCGACCGACAAAGCCCAAGAAGAGCACCGCCACGAGGCAGAACACAATCAGGTACATCATCTCCACCGGCGTTGCGATGCCGGCATCGTCGGCGAAGCGGCTACGCGGAGGTCGAGGCGCGACCGGCAACCTGGGAGTCATCACTGTTCCTTCGGTACCGATTCGCTCACGCGCACGGTGAAGCCCAACGCGCTCCCGAGCGCACCCGGTGTGCTTCCGACAACCGTCACCGTGACGATCGCGCCTTGCGTGCACGACACGCGCACACCGCGTGCCCACGACCCGGCTGCCCGTTGCACGGCCGCCGTGGCTGCGGAAATTCCATCCGCACAATCGCCATCGAAGGCGGCAGCAACGCGCGCACCCTCGGCGGCCGCCTCGTCGTAGACGTTACGGCTGTGCCAATAAGTTGCCGTTTCGAAGACCAGCAACATCGCGAAGATCACGGCCATCATGCCGAAGAGCATGAGAATCGATACGTCGACCGCTCCGACATCGCGGTCGTCGGTCTCACCCATCACTCACGGCCCAATCGGGTCTGGCACGTTGTCTCTTGCCTGGTTGAACTTGGCGGTGAAGAAGGAAGTGGCCGCGATGGCCACGACGATGCCAACGGCCAACCAGATCATCTTGGTGACCGCCTCGTCGACGCCCGCGTCGTCGTGACGCTGCGCCCAGGCACGCCGACCACGGTCACGAACATCGTGGTAGACGACCTGCACCCATACCGCCAGGGGGAGCAACTGTTGATTCATCGTTCCGACACCTTCCGTTTCTTGTTGGTTTGGTCCATCACTTCGCAATCCACATCCATCGCGATCAGCCACCGAACGCCTGGCTGATGCGCTGCGCCAACGGGTAGGCGAGGAACACGATCGTCGCGACAACGAATCCGACGGTCGGCCCGGAGAGATTCGCGTTCGCCCTGTCCGCCTCGCGTTCCAGGTCGTCGAGTGCTTTCGCGCGCATCGCCACCGCCAGCGACGCGACCGTCTCGCCGATGGAGACGCCCTGCAAACCCTGTCGCTCGACGCTGGCCGCCAATTCACCGATCTCGCGAATCTCGTAGCGGCGACCGAACTCCGCCAACGCCTCCCATACCGCCACGCCGCGTTGCGGTGCGGTGGAGATCTCGCGCCGCAAGGAGTCGAACGACTCCGTGTCACCGACCGCGAGTGCAAATCCGATTGCTTCCTCCACGCTCTGATCGGTCGTCAACCCGACCGCAACAAGTTGCACGAAATCGTTCGACACTCGCTGGATCGCGCGGCGGCGGCGCGCAACCTTGCCGGCCACGTCGTGCAACGACACCCAGGCAGCCATCGCCGCACACGCCAGTGCAAGCAGTAACCAAAGCGGCGAAACGGCAGCCATGCCAAGTGTCATCAGTGCGACCGCGAGGGCAAGAACTGCGAAGAACACGCCGCCCGCCGAGATGATCACCCTCGTGGCGACATCAACAGCTGTCAGTCCCAAGACCGTCAGGCCGCTACCGAAGTGCACCGTGACCCAGCGACCGAGTGCGCCGGCGGCCAGCTCGTCAATCCAACGACGCGAGGTCACAGAGCTGTCACCCGGACCGCTACCGGTCATCGCCAGTCGGGCGGCAGCCAACGAGCTCGGCGCCCGGCGCAGCGAGAGCACGAAGCAGCAACAGCCCACCGCGGTCAGGACGCCGACAATCGCTCCCACCTGCAGCGCGTTCATCGCGACTCGTACCCGCACAGCGAGCGCAGCCAAAGCACGCAGCCAAGCCAAAGTGACAGTGGCAATGCCAACACCAGCTGACCGGCCGGGGTGTTGTACGGATCGAGGAGACCACCAGAGGCAAACCGCAGGTAACACACCAGCAATGCGCCGATGATCACCAGCCGCTTCATGCTCGACTGGTAGACCGCGCGAGTGCGATCGATGCGCTCGCGGGCGGCCACCTCATCGCGCGCGGCGCCGGCCAGCGCATTGACCGTGCCGTAGAGCCGCCCGGCCCCGGTGGAGCCGCCGATCACAAGGCGAATGGCGGCAATGGCGGCGTCGGCGGTCGGATGGGCCAGTTCATCGGCGAGATACCCCAACGCCTCCTCCGTACGAAGGCCCTGTCGCAGGTGTAACAAGAAGTGCTGCAGCGGTGCAGCGATGGAAGTGGGCGGTCGTCGGGCCACTTGCTCCAAAGCCTCTTCGGCACCCACGGAAGAACCACGCAATGTGTCACGGAGGTCTTCCAACCACTTGGCGATGCCCTCGACTCGGCGACGCTCGTCGTCGCCACGCTGGTCGTGGAGCAATCGGTGCCAGGTGATCACCATCGTCGCGACGAGCAGCGACAACATCACCCAGCGGGTGGCGAGCAATACGAGGAACCCGGCCGTGACTCCAGCGGCGATGCGGTTGGCGGCAACTCCCGTGAAGGCCGATGAGAGCAGCCCGCTCGAAGCACCCGCCGCGGCGACCGTTGCCGACGAGAACGCCCGCGATGTCGCCGCGGCTGCGGCAGCGAGCAACAGCAGCACTGCCAGCGCAACCGCCGTGGGAGCCACGACAGCGATCACCATCACCGCACCCCCACCAGGTTGCGGCGACTGCCAGCCTGCAGCGGCCGGTGACTGTCGCTCGGGGTATGCCACCAGTCGGTCGAGAACCCGGCGTCGGCTGACAACAGTCGTTCGAGCATCGCTCGTTGCGGCTCGGTGGCCGGCCGCGCCCGCGGATCGGCAGAGTCGGCTCGGCTTGCGAACAAGCGGTGCATCACGAACCTGGCGCCATCGTCCTCCACCGATGGGGCAACGATCTCGGTGACATAGCGACCGGTGCGGTTGTTGCCGCTGACGTGAACCACCAGATCGACACTTCGATACACCTGCCAGCGCGCCATGCGCAGTTCCGTTCGCTGGTGATGCGCGATCAGTTCCGCAAGGCGCTCCACACCATCTTTGGCCGAACCACCGTGCACAGTGGCCATCGCACCTTGTCCGATGGACATCGCCTGCACGAGTGCGCCACCTTCGGCGCCGCGCACCTCACCAACCACGATCCAGTCGGCGCGCGTGCGCAGTGCCGGCACCATCATGTCGTGACACGAGATGCCAACTCCGTCGGAGGTGCTGGGCACGCGCGCCTGATAGGCATGCACGAACCGGTGGCGCCCCATAGACGCGAGGTTGAGTTCGAAATCTGTTTCGACGGTGACGATCACGTCGTCGACATCGACTTCGCCGATCAGCGAACGCAGAAGGGTCGTCTTCCCCGACCCCATGCGGCCGCAGACAAGAACATTCATGTCGGCTGCTACCGCCGTGCGCAGCAGCGCAACAGAACCTTCATCGAGCATGCCCTGTTCGGCGAGATCGTCGAGGGTCATGCCGGACATAGCGGCACGACGCACCGTGATCAGCGGCCGTTGCACAACGTCGAAACCCTCGCCATGGAATCGAACGCCGGATTCGAGTTCCATGTCGACGAAGGGATGCTCACGGTTGAACGGTCTGCGTCGCGCAGTGGCCGTGTCGTAGATGATGCGTTCGAGGTCGCGGTCGCGGCGAACGAGCGGCGGGAGCAGTTGCTGACTGCCATCAATTCGTTCCACCCGAACCGGATCGGCACCGAACACGAGCACGTCAGTGACTTTCGGATCGCGCAGCACGGTAAGCAGGCGCGGCAACCCAAACATCTCGGAGATGATCAGTTCCACGAGCGCGACCCGTTCGTCGGTGGTGAGGGGCGCCTGGCGGGCGACGAGGCGCTGGTGATCGAGTTCGGGCAGCACGACCCGCTCGATGACGTCGCGGGTCAACTCTTCGCGAAGGTCACGCTCGACTGTGGATTCCTCGCGCCCGGGAATCGGAAATCGCTCACCCCACTGACGGCGCACCTCGATCACGAGCACGTCGAGTTCGTCGTCGGTCATGCCATTGCCCCCTGCTCGACCTTCAGGTGCAGCGCGAGTTCATCGATGGCGGCAATCAGCGCACTGCGACGTAGCCGTCGGTCGTCTGGCCGTGCACCCCGGTGAACGAGATCGACAACACTCGGTTCCCATGGCAGCCAGGCGCCGAACTGATCGTCGAGATCGATCTGCAGCGTGGTGCGCGCAAACGGCACTCCGCCGGGTGCGTCGACAAAGACGATCCGGACCTTCGCCGGGTCAAGGCTTTCATCGTCCGGCGAGACGCGACCGCCAGCACGCATCCACTCGTTGCTCGACACCGCCGCACTGACTTCCGGCGAGCTGACCATCAACACGGAATCGACGACCGCGAGGATCGGCCAGCTCGGCGTCGATGTCCGCACGCGCCCGACGTCGACCACGACGTGGCCAGGTAGATCGCGAAGTGCAGGCACCCACGGAAGTCGCGGCTGGTGACAGGCATGCGCACGAAACGGTTCGACGGGTGCCGTAACAATTCGAAGGCGACCGATGTCGTGCGCGACGGCGTCGTAGGCGCTGAGTGGCTGAAGTCGCTCGCTCGGAAACGCAAGTCGCTCAAGGCCGCCGACGGTGCTCGCCGGCAACTGCATGCGACCGGCGAGGTTGCCGCCGGCGGGATCGGCCTCGATCAGCCAACACCCGTGCTCGTCGTGCGCCGCCAGGCTGCCGGCCAGGAGCAACGCCGCCGTGGTGGCCCCAATCCCCCGCCAGCAACCGACCGCGACGATCACGCGCCACCGACGATCACTTCAGCGACCGCTTGGCCAACCAACAACAACTGATCCGTGGCCGACAGCTGCGCCAACGCCACGCTGTCTGCGTGCGCGACCGCGAGTGTGACCACCAACTCGCCGTTCGAGCCGGTCGCCGCCTCGATCACACGCACGATCGTCGCGAAGGTTCCAAGCGTGGAATCGATCGGTGCGGCGATGGCAAGGTCGCCTCTCACCAACCCGACCGGAAACCTGCCCGGTGCCAGGACGGCACCGACCGCGTCCTCACCGTCGGCGAGTTGCGGTGCATCGCTCCACATTCCGACCTGCATCAGTTGCCCCGGCTGCAGATCGATAGTCGCCACGCGGCCGACCAGGGCGGAGAGTGACTCGAGTGGTACGAGTCCTTCAACCTCATCGTCGAACGCAACCCCGGCAACGGTGAGGTCGCCGGCGGCAATCACCTCACCCGCACGCACCGAAGTCGCGACCTGCACGACTTGCACGCGGCCCGCCGCCTGCGTCAGCGCCCATGCGACGAGCACGGCCGCCAACACGACGAGGGCAGCGCCAAGGGCCAGCCATTGTGTGCGCACGCGACTGCGCACCTTGCGACCCTGACTGTTACCGACGCCGGGTCCGTGCATCACGACCCGCCAAGGGAAGTGAGCGCGAGCGCCGACGCCCACCCGGCCCACAGTGACGGACCCATCGCCACCCGCTGCCGACGTGCGAGCAACCCGTATGCCGAGGCCGCAAAGGCGGCGATCGCGATGGCGATCGGAGCAGCAACCACCGACGAACCAGTGACACCGCCGAGACTGGCACCGACGGCAGCGGCCATCTTCACGTCGCCCACTCCGACGCCGCGACTGAGGTGCACCAGCAGCACCAAGCCGCCGCCGAGGAACATGCCGAGCAATGCCCGACCCAACGACCGCGAGTCAAGAGCGACGAGGGGGACAGTGAACGCGGCTGCCAGTGCCACCGCCAACAATCGGTTTGGCAATCGGAACTCGTACGCATCAACTAACGCCGCGGCGGCAAGGACCACACCCGACAACGCGCTGGCAGTCTGCGAAAACGGGTTGGCCCGCACCACCGCCATCGGAAGGATCAGCGACACGACGCAGGCGGCAATCAATGCCAAGCGGCTGACGACGTGAGCCTGACGCCACGAGCGCCGTACCCGATCGACTGTCGGCCATGACGATTCGGCGGTGGAGCAGTCGGGAGAGTCGTGACGACTGTGGTCGCCGGGGGTGATGGCTGTCATCTGTCCGCCTTCTCAAGCTGTCGAATTGCAACCTGGACTGCACAACACGACTTGTATGACGCAGGACAGCAAGACTTGAGGCAAATCATCAACTGCACTGGGCGCAGCGAATACCCGCGAGCGGCAAGGGTGAGCCCGGCGAGTGCTGCGATAGCGTGTCGGACGGAGAGGTGCCGGAGTCTGGTCGATCGGACCGCACTGCTAATGCGGGGTCCACCTTAAAGTGGACCGTGGGTTCAAATCCCACCCTCTCCGCGCTGAGATCTTGCACGAGATCCGGGACGGTCCGAACCCAGGTGGTTCGGACTGTCGCCGTTTTGGCCGCTTCCGCCAGGGTTTTGGCCGCTTCGGAGGCAGGCGAGCGTCACATGGGGGCGGCTATTGTTGCGTTTTGATTACAACTGGGGTAGACAGGCAGCGAACTTCTTGGTCGGAAACGACCGGCGCGGGCGACGAAAGGAGTGATGACATGTTTGGCCAGGACGATTTCTCCAGCGACTTCAGTAGCGATTTCACCGGCGACAAGGCGCAAAGCGAGACCGACGACACCGCTTTCGTGCGCCGAAATGACACCGGCAACGACGAATACGACTTCTGGGCCCACGAACCGACCCGCGCCATCGAGCGCATCACGGCCCGCCGCCCACGCACCGCGCACGCCGAAACCGGACCCCGCCGACATGGCAACACCCGCGAGATCCCGTTGTCAGGCAATCGAAAGGCGGCGACCAAACCATTCGATGCCGACACCGGCCTTGGCGGCCAAAGCCCTGCCGCCGCCCGACGCGCCCACGCCTTTGGCCCCGACTCGAATCCGCTGCTGCGCCGTGTGGGAGCAATGGTGCTCTTGCTGGCATTCGGCGTTCCGGTTGCAATGGCAATGCGCGGTGACGATTCCGGGCGCTCGGCATTCGCTCTCGGCACGCAGGCAGCCATCGCCGCCGCTGCCGCAGCCGAGTCCACAACCGTTGCGTCCGCCGCCGCCGCCGCTCCCGCCGCCGTCGTCGCCGCAGAACCGGCAGCGGCCGAAGCGCAAGTAGCGGTGCCAGCGGAGGCGCCGGTCACTGCCACCGCACCTGCGTGCCAGAAGACTTACACGGTCGTCGTCGGCGACGGTTGGTTGCGCATCGCCAACAAGCATCAAGTCACGATGCAGGAATTGCTCGCAGCCAACGCGGCCACCGTCTC
>JACQZX010000046.1 GCA_016213665.1 Actinomycetota bacterium
GGAGCACTGACCAAAATGGCAGAACTGACACTGAGCGCCGGCGACATCGCTACCGCTCTGAAGAAGAACCTGGAAGGCTTCGAGCCATCGCTCGAGGCTCGCACCGTTGGTCGCGTCACCGAGATCGGCGACGGCATCGCTCGCGTCAGCGGGCTTCCTGACTGCGCCGTCAACGAACTACTCGAGTTCGAGGATGGCTCGGTCGGCCTCGCGCTGAACCTCGACGAGGCATCGATCGGTGCAGTCGTGCTCGGCAATGCCGACAAGATCGAAGAGGGCCAGACCGTCAAGGCCACCGGACGCATCCTCAGCGTGCCCGTCGGCGACGCGCTGCTCGGGCGGGTTGTGAATGCGATCGGGCAACCGATCGACGGCAAGGGCGACATCGTCGGCGGCATTCAACGTCGAGTCGAGATCCAGGCGCCGGGCATCATGGGTCGCAAGCCGGTTCACGAACCGTTGCAGACCGGTATCAAGGCAATCGACGCGATGACACCCATTGGTCGCGGTCAGCGGCAACTGATCATCGGCGACCGCAAGACCGGCAAGACCACTGTTGCGGTCGACGCGATCATCAACCAGCGCGGCCTCGGCGTGAAGTGCATCTACGTCGCCATTGGTCAGAAGGGTTCTACCGTTGCGCAGACTGTGGAGACACTTCGCCAGCACGGGGCGATGGAATACACCGTCGTCGTGGCGGCGCCGGCCAGCGACCCGGCGCCGTTCAAGTATCTGGCGCCATACGGCGGATGCGCGCTTGGTCAGCACTGGATGGAGAACGGTGAGCACGCCCTCATCGTTTACGACGACCTTTCCAAACAGGCCGAGGCTTATCGCCAGGTTTCGTTGCTGCTGCGTCGGCCACCAGGTCGCGAGGCCTACCCCGGCGACGTGTTCTATCTCCACAGTCGGTTACTCGAGCGCGCCGCGAAGCTCAGCGACGAGCGTGGCGCCGGTTCACTTACCGCCCTCCCGATCATCGAGACCAAGGCTGGCGACGTGTCGGCTTACATTCCCACCAACGTCATCTCGATCACCGACGGGCAGGTCTACCTGCAGGACAACCTGTTCAAGTCCGGCGTGCGCCCGGCGGTCGACGTGGGTATCTCCGTGTCACGCGTCGGTGGTGCCGCGCAGGTGAAGGCGATGAAGAGTGTTTCGGGCACCTTGAAGCTCGACCTGGCACAGTTCCGTGAGCTCGAGGCGTTCGCCACTTTCGGTTCCGAGCTCGACGCCATCTCCAAGGCGCAACTCGAGCGTGGTTATCGCCTGGTCGAGTTGTTGAAGCAACCGCTCAACAGTCCGATGCCCGTGGAAGAGCAGATCGTGTCGGTGTTCGCCGGTACCAAGGGGTATCTCGACAGCCTGCCGGTCGTCGATGTGCGTCGTTTCGAGAGTGAGTTGCTGGCGCACGTGCGTAGCACGCAGAGCAGCTTGCTCGCCGGCATGCGCGGCAGCGCGAAGGCCGATGTGCCTGCCGAACTCGCTGACATCATCGCTGCGTTCAAGGATCAATTCGTCACCGCCAGCGCCGCCGCGCGTGCCGCCGACCCCACTGCGACCGCCGCCGAAGAAGTCGGCGAAGCCCACAGCAACAAGACCCTCGCGACCGAGTGACCATGACGGACACGGTGATCTAAATGGCCGGCGGACAGGAGCGAATTCTTCGAGGACGCATTCGTAGCGTCCAGGCGACGAAGAAGATCACGCGCGCCATGGAACTGATCGCGGCCTCGCGCATTGTCAAGGCGCAACAGCGCGTGGCGGCAGCCGTGCCGTACAGCGAGCAGATCACTGAGGTTGTCAAGGATCTCGCTGCCGCCGGCGGTGCCTCGCAGTCGCCGTTGCTCGCCGGCCGGGGAGAGGTGCGCACAACGGCCTACGTCGTGATCGGCGCCGACCGCGGGTTGTGCGGTGGCTACAACGCAGGTGTTCAGCGTGCCGCCGAGGGCGAAGTGAAGTCGGACGTGCTCGACGGCAAGGACTACGCGTTGGTCACCGTCGGGCGCAAGGCCGAGGGTTACTTCCGATTCCGTGGTTACACGATCGCCAAGGTGTTCGGTGGTTTCAGTGACACGCCCACCTACGCGCACGCCCGCGACATTGGTCAGGATGTGATCGCCCGCTATACCGCCGGCGAATTCGACCGGGTAGAGCTTGTGTATACCCGGTTCATCAGCGCCGGTTCCCAGGAAGTCGTGTTGCGCCCACTGGTGCCCCTCGATCGTGAGACCGTCACTGGTGGCGACGGCAAGCCCACGCCTACCGATGGTGCTGCGGCCGACTACGAGTTCGAACCCGACCCCGGCACCATTCTCGACACTTTGCTGCCGCGCTACGTGGAAGCGCGTATCTACGCTGCGTTGCTGAACGCCGCGGCCAGTGAGCACGCGTTTCGTCAACGGGCGATGAAGAGTGCAACCGACAACGCTGAGGAATTGATCAAGAGCCTCAGCCGCGTGATGAACCGTGCCCGTCAGGACAGCATCACGACTGAAATCATGGAGATCGTCAGTGGATCCGAGGCGCTCTCCGGCGGCAAGGCCGTGCGCCAGGTGAAACTGGTCGATCTCGGACCCATCGAAAACTGAGCCATCGAGTAGCTAAGGGACAACGTCAATGACAACTGCAACGACAACTGATCGCAAGGACGGCCGCGTGGTCGGAATTGCCGGCCCCGTGATCGACGTCGAGTTTCAGCCGGGGTCGCTGCCGGAGCTGAACTCGGCGCTCGAGTTCACTGTTACCGTCGACGGTAAGACGGTGACAGTGCTTGCTGAAGTCGCGCAGCAACTCGGCCACAGCCGTGTGCGAGCGGTCTGCCTGAAGCCCACTGATGGTCTCACCCGCGGTACCGCCGTGCGCAACACCGGTCGTGGCATCACGGTGCCGGTGGGAAATCGCACGCTGGGCCACGTCTGGAACGTGTGGGGCGAGGTGCTCGATGGCGACAATGCCGACTTCGCCGACATCGAGCGGTGGGAAATCCATCGTCCTGCTCCCGACTTCGCCGCGCTCGAGCCGAGCAAGCGACTTTTCGAAACTGGCATCAAGGTCATCGACCTGCTGACGCCATATGTCGCCGGGGGCAAGATCGGATTGTTCGGTGGTGCCGGCGTCGGCAAGACGGTGCTCATCACCGAGATGATTCGGCGCGTCGCCCAGAACCACGGTGGCGTGTCGGTATTCGCCGGTGTCGGCGAGCGCACCCGTGAGGGCACCGACTTGATGATCGAGATGACCGAGTCGGGCGTGTTCGAGAAGGCCGCGTTGGTCTTTGGTCAGATGGACGAGCCGCCGGGAGTCCGCCTCCGTGTCGCGTTGTCGGCGCTGACGATGGCCGAATACTTCCGCGACGTGCAGAACCAAGACGTGTTGTTGTTCATCGACAACATCTTCCGCTTCGTGCAGGCCGGTTCCGAGGTGAGTACCTTGCTCGGCCGTATGCCATCGGCGGTGGGTTATCAGCCGACGTTGGCCGACGAGATGGGCCAGTTGCAGGAGCGCATCACCTCCACCCGCGGTCGTTCGATCACCTCGCTGCAGGCTGTGTACGTGCCCGCCGACGACTACACCGACCCGGCGCCGTTCACCACCTTCACATTCCTCGATGCCACCACCGAGCTCAGCCGGCAAATTGCCTCGTTGGGTATCTATCCAGCGGTCGATCCGTTGGCGTCTACCTCCACGATCTTGCAGCCGGAGGTGGTGGGCGAGCGTCACTACTCGGTTGCTCGCCGCGTGCAGGAGATCCTTCAGCGTTACAAGGAACTGCAGGACATCATCGCCATTCTCGGTCTTGACGAGTTGTCGGAAGAAGACCGTCTCACCGTCAGCCGCGCCCGCAAGGTGCAGCGTTTCCTCAGCCAGCCGTTCTATGTGGCCGAGGTGTTCACCGGTGTCTCCGGCGAGACGGTGCCGGTGGCGGAGACCGTGGAGAGTTTTGAAGCCATTGTCAACGGCGAGCTCGACGAAGTACCCGAGCAGGCGTTCTTGAACGTCGGAGGCGTCGAGCAGGTGCTCGCCAAGGCGAAGTCGCTGCAAGCGGGCGCGAGCTGACGATGGCGACGATGCAGGTCGAGGTGGTGTCGCCGGAGCGTGTTCTGTTCTCGGGCGAGGCCAAGCAGGTGATCACGCGCACGCTTGGCGGCGGCGAGATCGCGTTCCTCCCCGGCCATGCCCCGTTTCTCGGCGCACTCACCGAGTGCCACACGCGCATCACACTCGCCGACGAGACAGTGATGGACGTAGCGGTTCATGGCGGGTTCGTACAGGTCAGCGGCAACAAGGTGAGCCTTCTCAGCGACATTGCCGAACTAGGCGACGAGATCGATCGCGACCGCGCGCAACGGGCACACGAAGCGGCCGAGGAACTGTTGCGCAAGGAGCACGACGCCGAAGCGGTGTCGGCGCTGAGCCGGGCCCACGCCAGACTGATGGCCACCGGCGGCCTCACGGGCACCTCCCAAGCCGCTCACTGACGGTCCTGCCGCCGGTCGTGGCCGGACAGGTAGCACAGCAGGATCAGGTTTGCTGTTGGCTCGTTACGCCTTCTGGGGCTGAATGGTTCCGGAAACCGACACAGACCAGCCCCAGATCCGGATTTGAGACGGATTCAGCCCCAGATTCCGACGTGCAGGAAGGGGCGCTATTAGGAGTTGATCTGGTTGGCGGCGACGAACTCCGCGTGCTGACGACCCCGGCTATTGGAGCAGGACGAAGGCGGCAGTTGCTGCTGCGGCCAACGGTACGAAGAGCAGCGGGATCAAGAGCAACGTTGACCTGTCGTGGAACCGGACGACAGCCACGATGGCCAGCGCCAAGGCGATCGCGCCGAGTGATGCCGCTAAGTAGATCGGGATCGCTGTTCTCGTGAAAACCCACAGCACCAAGCCGGTCCCAAGCACAAGGAGCGACCAGCGCCCGGCCGTCGAAGTCGCCGACACTTGATGGGCGCTGACTTGCGCGCTGCCGGCGGGCGTCGCGCCTGCATGGCTATGGGACGCTGAATACACAACCGCTACGGCAACAAGAACAACGAGCAGTGGAAGGACGATCATTTTCTTGCCCCCTTTCGGAAAGGCTGGATCTACCTTGATGTTGACTGCACCTGGCCAACGTCGAAAGTGCCGAAGGTCCCCACGCCTGAAAACCCAGGAAGTCGTTGGTAACTCCGAAGGGACGGGCCCTTATGGTTGACGCATGGCCCTCTCATCCGCGGGCTGGTGAACTTGACGGCGACGGCGATGGTGTCGGCATCTACCACTATCGACACGGTCGCGACTGAAGCGCCTCGACCGTCAGGCATCGGGGAGAGTTCCGACAGGTGGATCGTGCTTGCCGTAGTGCTCATCGTGCTGGTCGCGCTGACCGTCAACGCCCTTCGACGACCGGGCGGCGGTGGCGGCAAGACGGGGTTCGGCCCCATCGGAGCCGTCGCCTCATCTGCGGTTTCAGCAGTGCGGGGGGTTACGTGCCTGCCAGCACGCATGTAACCCCCGCATGCACGGGAGCGCACGGCACGCTAAATCTGAAAGAGGTGAACCGAACCGTGCGCATGTGGTGGCTCACGTAGCCTGTTCGCATGTCCGCTCGGCAGTTTCCATTCAAGTCCGCGCTCGTGACGGGTGCGTCCAGCGGAATCGGCGAGGCGATGGTCGAGTTGCTGGCCAGCGCCAACATCCCCACTGTGGCGGTGGCCCGCCGCCGCGACCGGCTCGAGGAGTTGGCTGCTCGGCATTCCTGCGTTTCGGTCGTTGTCGCTGACCTCACGTCGTCAAGAGGACTCAGCGCCGTTGCCGCGGTTATAGCCGACACTGCCAGCCCGATCGACTTGGTTGTGAACAACGCCGGCTTCGGAACATCCGGACGCTTTCACGAACTCGACGGCGATCGGCTCGACAACGAGGTGCAGCTCAACGTCGCCGCGCTCACGCGGCTGAGCAGGGCCGCGCTCGGCATGATGGTTCCGCGCGGTCGCGGTTATCTCTTGAACGTCAGCAGCGTCGCCGGCTTTCAAGCGGCGCCGCGACTGGCCGTCTACGCCGCCACCAAGGCCTACGTGACCAGCTTCAGCGAAAGCCTGCACGAGGAGGTTCGTGGCACCGGTGTTCACGTGACTGCGTTGTGCCCAGGTCTCACTCGTACCGAGTTTCAGAGCGTGAGCAACACCTCCGACTACGCCGCGCAGTATCCAGGTTTCGTTTGGCTGGAAGCCGACGAGGTGGCACTCGCCGGCTTGAGCGACGTTGCCAAGGGCAAGGCGCTGTCGATACCCGGAGGCTTGTACGCCGGTCTGGCGGTTGCAACCGGAATCATGCCGCGTGGCATTCTCGGACGCATGAGCGGCATGGTGCAGCGCGGCTGACCGCGCAGCTGAACCGGGCAGCCGCGTGCGGTCAGTATTCGACGGATGCGAACATCGCCAACTTGTCGATGCGATGACGTGCGTCGATCATGCGCACTGTTCCGCTGCGTGAACGCATCACCAGACTTTGCGTGTGTGCGCCTCCATGCTCGTAGCGCACCCCGCGCAACAGGTCGCCGTCGGTGATGCCGGTCGCGGCGAAGAAGCAATTGTCGCCGCCAACCAAATCATCGGTCGTGAGCACGGCCTCGAGGTCGTAGCCGGCAGCGAGAGCGGCAGCTTTCTCGTCGGAATTGCGGGGCGCAAGCAGTCCCTGTATCTCGCCGCCCATGCTCTTCAACGCCGCGGCCGCGATGATGCCCTCGGGTGTGCCACCAACGCCGAACAGAACATCGACGCCGGCATTCGGCCATGAGGTCGCGATGGCACCGAAAATGTCGCCGTCGGTGATCAGTTTCACGCGTGCTCCACTGGCCCGCACCTCGGCAATCAGGTCTTGGTGACGGTCGCGATCGAGTATCACCACGGTCAGGTCACGAACGCTCTCACCCTTCGCCTTCGCCACCCACTTGAGATTCTGGGTCGGGGTGGCGGTGATGTCGATCGAACCGGAGGCCTCGGGGCCGACGGCGATCTTGTGCATATAGACACAAGGACCGGGGTTGAACATCGTTCCCCGCTCGCTGACCGCGATCACCGCGATCGCGTTCGCGCGACCATAAGACGTGAGCGTGGTGCCATCAATCGGGTCGACAGCGACATCGGTGAGCTGCGCCGTTCCATCGCCCACTCGTTCGCCGTTGTACAGCATCGGGGCTTCGTCCTTCTCGCCCTCGCCGATGACGACGACGCCGTCCATCGGCACCGTGGCCAGGACCGTGCGCATGGCATCGACGGCGGCGCCGTCGGCGCCGTTCTTGTCGCCGCGGCCGACCCACCGGGAAGCGGCCAGCGCCGCCGATTCGGTAACCCGAACCAGTTCCAGTGCGAGGTTACGGTCGGGCTGTTCTGCGTTTGAATTCATCGGCTTCTACCGTAGTTCGTTGGCGGTGCCGGGGATAATGTCCGGGCCGTGGTTGCCCTCGCTCGTGTAATCACGCCCGAACTCTGCTGCGGCGGTCGCGAACTCAGCGAACCTCGTCTGACCTCCGACGGGCAAAGGCTCGGCTATGCGGTAGCCAGCGACGGGGAGGCGTCGCTAGTGGTTCACCCGCTCGACGGTCCCGCACCGGATCGAAGGCTCGCCACCTCGCCCGCCCTGCGCCCTGGGCGCGGCTTCGGTGGCGGGGCGTGGTGTTTCACCGCCGATGAAACCGCGATCGTCTATGTGGCCGTCGACGGCGATCTGTGGCTGCAGGCGATCGCCGGCGGGGCCGGGACCGACGCACGCCGCCTCACCAACTGCGGTCCCGACCGGGTCGCAAGCTCACCGTGTTGCGCGAACGACGGCCGCTCGGTGGTTTTCGCGGTCGACAACGCCGAGATCCACCGACTGTCGTTCGACGACGGTAGTTCCCATCGCGTTGACGACGGCACGGCCGACTTCTGCTTCGACCCTTTCGTTGAATCCGACTCACTCGGAATCCGTTGGCAGGCGTGGAACGTGCCCGACATGCCGTGGGACCACAGTCGTGTTCAACGCCGCGTGGGGAACGAGGCAGTCACGGACATGCCGGTTCACGAGAGTGTGCAGCAACCGCGCGTGATGCCCGACGGCAGGTCGCTGTGTATACGCGATGACGAAGGTTGGTTGAACGTCTGGCTCGACGACGCTCCGCTCGTCGCGGAGGAGTTCGAGCACGCCGCGCCGACGTGGGGGCCACGCCAACGGTCGTACGCCTGGTCGCCCGACTGCTCGAGCGTCGCGTTCACGCGCAACGAAGTCGGATTTGGACGCCTTTGTGTCGTCGACCTCGACAACACGACTCGGCCACTAGAAGTCAGCCGCGGCGTTCACGGTCAACTCTCGTGGGGCGGTGAACGATTGGCTTGTCTGCGCAGTGGGGCGCGTACGCCAACAGAGGTCGCGGTCTTCGATACGACCACCTGGCAACGAACGGTCGTGGCGGTCGCCGGCGCTACCGACTTCCCGATCGAGGAACTGGTCGAGCCGGAACCGATCGCGTACCAGGCGGGCGGCGACACGATTCACGCCCGGCTATATCACGCTCGCCAACACGAGGGACAAGGACGCGGGTTGATCGTGTGGCTACACGGCGGCCCGACCGATCAGTGGCAGGTCACGTTCATGCCGAGAATCGCATACTGGCGTGCGCAGGGTTGGAACGTTCTGGTGCCCGACCATCGCGGTTCCACCGGGCACGGCCGCGCCTACCAGCAGGCCCTGCGCGGGCAGTGGGGTGTTCTCGACGTTGCCGACACCGTGGCTATCACCGCTTACGCCCAGGGGAGGGGTTGGGGCACTCCGCAAACGACCGTGGTGACCGGCGGGTCGGCTGGCGGATTCACCGCGCTCGGTTCCATCGCTGCCGATCCTGCGCGCTTCGCGGCGGCGGTGGTTCTCTATCCGGTCACCGATCTCGCCGACCTCGCCGAACGCAGCCATCGATTCGAACGGCATTACACCGACAGCCTCGTCGGGCCACTGCCGTCGGCTGCCGACGATTATCGCGCGAGGTCGCCCATCGAACACCCGCACCGCTATGTGGCAACTCCGATTCTGCTATTGCACGGTGCAGCCGATCCGGTGGTTCCCGTCGAGCAAAGCCGGGCGTTCGCCGAACGTGTGCGGGCCGGCGGCGGTGAAATCGAACTCTGTGTGTACGAAGGCGAAGGGCATGGGTTTCGCCAACGTGCCAACCAACTGGACGAGTACGAACGCATCGCACGCTTCCTTGCGCGTCACGTGCCGCTAGCGTTTGAGCGGTGACCGACGATTGGAATCCGAACGACCCCGACGCGACGAGGGTGCTTTACGACCTCGATCGCTGGTCGTTCAGCCAGCAGGCCGAACTGGCCGCCGAGTTGGCCGAAGCCGAGATACCTCACACGTGGGAGGGCTCGGAGTTGGTGGTTCCGGAATCTCACGAGGCGTTGGCCGACTCCACCATCGAACGGGTGGAACAACGACTGGGCATCATCAACAGCGACGACCTCGACGAGATGGCGAGCGGCGGCCCATCGCAGCCTGCCTCACCGGCGGAACCAATCGACATACCGGTTGGGGTCGCGGCCACCGAGTACGACCTCACCGAGTGGGCAGAGAGCGATCGGCAAGCGATCACACTGGCACTCACCGGGCAACGCATCCCTTACCGCTGGGAGGACGACTTGCTGCTCGTCGGCACCGATCATGAGGATGTGGTCGAGTCGTTGATGGACCTAGTGGAAACCGGCGACTTCGCGAGCCTTGAGCTGGCAGCCGGTGTGAGTGAAAGCGGTGGCGCGGCGGGACGCGACGACGATGACGATCTGCCGTTCGAGACGCTCAACACGTTTTTCCTCGCCGCCGAGCGACTGCAGCGCAACACCCAGGACGCTGATGGGCTCGAGCAACTGCTCGACGCATTGGAGGTGGCCGAACCCGGTCGTCGTCCATACGGCGTCGACGTCGGCTTGTGGCAGCGCACCTGTGAGCTCGCCGACGAGTTGGCCGGCTCCCTCGTCGACGGCGATGAGCCGGACCACAACACCGCGATGGCAATCGCCACCGACCTGCACGAGTTGTTGCGTCCGCACATCTAGTAATGCTGCTCGCCGAACTCGAGATCTGGCACAGCCGCCTTACCACGCCTACGCGGCGAGTCGCGCTTGGCCACTTGGTTCTGCCCACCAATCCTGCACCCGGACTCGGCGGTGTGTTGTTGGCCGCGGTCGTGGCTGCCTACCTGCCCGCGGTCGACGAGGAGTTGGTGCCCGATCTTGGCCGACTGATCGATCAGGTGGCCGGCGGCGAGCGGGTCGTGCAGCCACGTCTGCTGCACCGGTACCAGATCGATCGCCACGGACTCGCCGTCAGCGTGCACCAATTGAACGGTGATGCCGACCATGTGCAGTTCGATCTGCACTCAATGGGCCGTCCCCTGTCGCAGATTCTCGGTGCCGTCTATGCGCTGGAACGAATCGACTTCGCGGCGCGGCGCGAGGTTGCGCCGGTTCTCCACCGGGCGTTGCGTTGGCGCGGCCCGATCGGGCCTTCGTTCGTCGCCGAGATCAGTGGCGTCGCCCGCGGCGAACTCGTCGGCATCACCGATTCACGGTTGTGGGCTCTCGATTTGCTTGGCTTTCCGATGGACAGTGAGAAGGTGAGCAAGAAGGAAGTGATGGCGCGGTTCCGTCGCAAACTGCGCGACGCCCACCCCGATCACGGTGGCAGCGACGCTGCGGCCAGCCATGCGATCGAGCGCCTAACCGAGGCGCGACGAATCCTGCTGCAGCTATGACCGGGCTGTTGCTGTTCCCCGGCGCCGGCTCGGCGAGCACGCATCCGTCGTTGATCGCGATCGAGCAGGCGGCGGCGCCCATGCGGGTCGTGCGCGCCGACTTCGCCTATCGCAAGGCGGGGCGAAAGGCCCCCGACCGGCCGCCGGTGCTGCTGCAAGCGGTGCGCGACGAGGCATTGGCGATGCTGACCGTCGACGACCGATTGGTTTTGGGGGGACGTTCGATGGGCGGTCGTATCAGCTCGCTGGCGGTGGGTGACGCTGCCGATCCGTTGCCGGCGTGCGGCCTGGTGCTGATCTGCTACCCGCTACATCCACCGGGCAAGCCCGACACTCTGCGAGTTGAACACTTTCCGCGCTTGCGCGTGCCGTGCCTGTTCATCTCCGGCACCAAGGATGCATTCGGCCAACCCGCCGAACTGCAGCGGTGGACGGCCACCATCGCCGGCCCAGTGACGCATCACTGGCTCGAGGGTAAAGGACACGACCTGAAGGGGTGCGATCGAGAGATCGCGGCCATCGTCGCCGATTGGATCTCAAGTCTCACTTAGCAGCGGGTCGCCGGGATTGAGTTGTTCCAGCTCGAGGTGCGCTGTCTCCGGGTAATGGCGGTACGCGATGTAGGCGGCGATCAGTTGCCCGATCGCGATCACTGCCAGCACTGCGCCGAAACTGACTCCGCGGTCGCGAACGTAACCGACCAGCAAGATACCGAGGCTGCCGCTCAGCAAAGCGGTCGCGGTGATGAGCCCGTTGGCGATGCCGCGGTTGCCGGTAGGAAACATCTCGGCGCGATACACGGCAAAAGCCGGGTAAGCCATCCCCGCCGCGAAACCGCCGATCAGTGCCATCGTCCACATCAAAGGACCGTCAACGAAGAACGCAGCGACGATGCACGCAGTCGACAGGGGAGTACACAACAAGATCAGCAGTCGTCGCCCGACAACATCGGCCAGCTTGCCACCGACGATCAATCCAATTGAAGCCGGTGTTCCGGTCGCCAGCGTGAAGAGCGCGATACCACCACCCGAGTAGCCGCGAATGTCCTCCAGGTACCGGTTCTGGAAGAAGGAGGCGGGCGCCACGAACAGGTTCGACGCCATCGCGACCGAAGCGATCAGCAGCAGACGCCGGCGGTTGAGTCGTGGCGCGATCGGGTGCACCGTTTGATATCGCCGTGTCTCGTCGAGCCTGCGCGCCAGGCTGACCGCAACCGGCAGCCACATCAGCGACACCAGGTACACGTAACGCCAGCCCTCGTCGCCAAGGTCCGTCAATCGTAGGGATGCGACGGCAACTCCTGCGCCCAGCCCGGATGCCATCGCCAACAGGCTGATCGCGAACGCGCGACTGTTTCGTGGCATGTCTTCGGCGGCGGCGACGACGGCGAGCATCGCCAGCGCGATGCCCAGCGGTCGGGCGACGGTTTGCGATGCCACCAGCACCGGGAACGACGGTGCCGCCGCGCCCACAGCGCAGAAGATCGGCGCCAGCCACGACAGCAACACGATCGTTCGTCGTCGGCCGATGCGATCGGCGAGGACGGCGAACGGCAAGGCGATCAAGACCCCGACGCGAACGGCGGCACCGCCAAAGCCCTGCCCCTGGTCGCCGACCCCGAAGCTGTCGGCCGCGAAGTTGGCAGTTTGCGTGAAGAGAGTGTTGGCGAATGCCGCCGCGCTGGATGCGACCGCCAAGAGCGCGAGCGTTCGCACCTGCCGTTCGTTGAGACGGTCGGGCGGCAGCCACCACGTCTGCGGCGCGTTCGGTCGCCGGCGGTTGCGAATGGCGCGGCGCATCGGCAATGCAAACACCCATCCGAACCAGGGGATGTTCAGCTGGTACCTGGTGGTCTCGCGCACCGTGCCGTCAGCTTCGGTTTCGACTTCACGTTGATAGTGGGTGAACGGACCGCGTTCCTGCACGAACAGCAGGCGACTGGTCGCTTCGTCGCGCTCGTCGCACACATCGGTCCGGGGCGTCAGCGCCAATTGTGCCTCCGGCGAGTCGACCGACCAGCACCGTGTGACGGTCTTCAGTCGCCTCCGCATCGCACGCAGGCTATTGGGGCTGATTCGTCCCAGAACGGCTTCTGGGGCTGTTTCATTGCGGCATCCGTAACGGAAACGACCCGGAACATGGCATCTCAGACGGCGGAAACGGGGCCGGTGGCGGCGCGGCATACTGGACGCCCATGAATGAGGAGCGAATCGTCATCCGGCGCGCCGGCCCACTGCACGGCGAGGTCGCGATTCCGGGCGCGAAGAACTCGGTGCTGAAGTTGATGGCCGCCGGGCTGCTGGCCGATGGCTGCTTCACGCTCACCAATGTTCCCGACATCGCCGACGTGACCATTATGGCCGACCTGTTGAACGCGATCGGGTTACGCAGCGAGAGGCTCGACCCGCACACGCTGCGCATGGTGAACGACGGCAGCATCATTCCGGTCGCTCCTTACGAGCTGGTCGAACGCATACGGGCCAGCATCAACGTGCTCGGCCCGCTGCTCGGTCGCTTCGGATGTGTCTCGCTTTCGCTTCCCGGAGGCGACGACTTCGGCAGCCGACCGATCGACATGCATCTGAGCGGGTTGCAGGCAATGGGCGCGACATTCGAAATGCGCCACGGTGTGGTCGAGGCTTCGGTGTCGACCCCCGACAGCCGGTTGCACGGTGCCGAGATCGTCCTCGACTTTCCAAGTGTGGGAGCAACGGAAAACATTCTCACGGCGGCGGTGCACGCCAAGGGCACGACTGTGATCGATCATGCGGCGCGCGAGCCCGAGATCGCCGACCTGTGCAACTTCTTGGTGGAAATGGGTGCCGAGATTGAAGGCGTCGGTTCTTCGCGCTTGGTGATTCATGGTGTCGAACCGGGAACGCTGCACGCGACCGACCACCGGGTGGTGACCGATCGCATCCAGGCGGCGACGTACCTGGCGGCTGTTGCCGTAAGCGGTGGCGAGGTTGTGTTGCGGGGCGCGCGTGCCGAGCACATGGAGATGCTGCTGCGGCGATTGGCCGACATGGGTGTCACGGTGCTGCCCGTCGGCGACGGCGGGGGAGAGTCCGGTGACGGGTTGGCGGTGTGGGCAAGTGGAAGGTTGCGCAGTATCGATTTCGCGACCCTGCCCTACCCGGGCATCGCCACCGACTACAAGCCACTGCTCGTGACCATGCTCACCGTCGCCGATGGTGTCGGTATCGTCACCGAGAATCTCTATCCCGGTCGGTTCCGCTACGTCGAGGAACTTCAGCGACTGGGTGCCGATATCCGGGCCGACGGCCACCACGCCGTCGTGCGCGGGGTGAGTCGACTCAGCGGTGCACCCGTGCGCGCCCCCGACATACGCGCTGGGGCCGCGTTGGTGGTAGCCGGCCTTGCTGCCGATGGCGAGACCAGCCTCACCGATGTGCACCACATCGACCGTGGGTACGACGACCTCGTTGGTCGGCTTACGGCTTTGGGTGCCGATATCGAGCGAGTCGATTCGGCGTAACAGGTCAGCCGTCGCGCCGCACCCGGCGCCGGACGAGCCACAGCAAACCGATGATGATCGCGATCGGCCCGAGAACCAACAGAATCTCGTCCCAACCGCCCTGATGGGCCAGAACGGCTGTCACCGCCACGAGTCGCATCCTAGCGTTCACCCTGATTCAATGGTCAGTCATGCGTCGTCAAGTCGAGGAAACGATCGAGGTCATCAGGCCGGCGTTGCAGGCCGACGGCGGCGACATCGTTCTGCGCGAGGTCGACGAGGAGACGGGCGTGGTCACGGTGACGCTTACCGGTGCCTGCCGTAGCTGCCCGGCGAGTTCGCAAACACTGAAGGCGGGCATCGAGCGGATCATGCGTGACCGCATCGACGGAATCACCGAGGTCGTCAACATCGACGACGACGCATTCGACGCTGCAAGGCCCGGTGCCGGCGCCAGCGTGCGATGAGCCGTCGGTCCGCTCCCGTCGGCGACCTGTTCCAATCCGCTTGCAAGGGCGACCGCGGTGCTCTCGCCCGCTTGTTGTCGCTCGTCGAAGCGGGCGGCAAGGAAGCCCGCGAGATTGGCCAACTTTCGTATCCCCTGTCCGGTCGCGGTTACACGGTGGGCCTCACCGGCGCCCCCGGCGCCGGCAAGAGCACGCTGACCTCGTCGATCATCAACCTTGTGCGGGCCAGCGGTGATGAGGTCGCCGTGTTGGCCATCGATCCTTCGTCGCCGTTCACGGGTGGCGCGATTCTCGGCGATCGGGTGCGAATGCAGGATCACGCCACCGATCCGGGCGTATTCATTCGCTCGATGGCATCACGCGGCCACCTAGGGGGGCTTTCGCTGGCCACGCCCGAAGCTGCCCGCCTACTCGACGCGGTCGGCCGCCGACTGATCCTGATCGAGACCGTTGGCGTCGGTCAGGTAGAGGTAGAGATCGCGGGACGAGCCGATACCGCCATTGTTGTCGTCAATCCCGGTTGGGGCGATGCGGTGCAGGCCAACAAAGCCGGGCTGATGGAGATCGCTGATGTATTCGTCATCAACAAGGCCGACCGCGCCGGAGTCGACGATACGCGTCGCGATCTCGAGCAGATGCTCGAGCTTGGAGACTTGGCGTCGGAGGCGTGGCGTCCGCCGATCGTTGCGGTTGTAGCCACCGAGCAGCGCGGTGTTGGGGAGTTGTGGGCGGCGGTAGCACAGCACCGTGCCTTCATTGAGGCGAGCGGTGAATTGGTGAGTCGTCGAGAGTTTCGACTGGGTGAGGAGCTGCGCCAGATACTTGCACGACGCTTGGAGCAGCGGGCCAGAGAGTTGGCAGGTGGCGACCGGTGGACGGAACTGCAAGCGCAGGTTCTGAGCCGAAGCCTCGATCCGTGGACCGCCGCCGACATAATGCTGTCATGAGTGAATCGGTGCTTCTCGATGTCCAAGCGAATGGTGTTGCCGTCGTCACGCTGAACAATCCGAAAGTGAATGCACTGTCCCTGGCGGTGCTGCGCGCGATCGAAGATGTCGCCACTGCGCTCACCGTCGATCCACCCGGGGCGGTGGTCATCACCGGCGGCGAGCGAATCTTTGCCGCCGGAGCCGATATCAGCGAGTTCGGCGATTCGGCCCAGGCACGTGTGGTCACCGACGCGTTCCACAGCGCGCTCGCCGCCGTTGCCGGCATTCCGTGTTTCGTCATTGCGGCCGTCAGCGGGTACGCACTCGGCGGCGGCTGCGAGCTCGCGTTGGCCTGCGACTATCGCGTGGCAGCCGAACGGGCCGTCTTCGGGCAGCCCGAGGTGCTGCTCGGCATCATCCCCGGCGGCGGTGGCACGCAGCGGTTATCGCGTCTGGTCGGTCCCAGCCGAGCCAAGGAGCTGATGATCACCGGACGGCAGGTCCCGGCCGCAGAAGCTCTGGCGATTGGACTCGCCGACGAAGTGGTGCCGCCTGATCAACTCCACGAGCGGGCGTTGACCTTGGCGGCCGAGGTCGCACGGGGTGCTTTGCTGGCACAGCAATTCGTGAAGCGCGCAGTGGATGAGGGCGTCGACGGCACCTTGGCGGACGGCCTGCGCCTAGAACGCGAGTTGTTCGAAGCAGTGTTCAACACCGCCGACAGCCGAATCGGGATCGCCAGCTTCATTGCCAGTGGTCCCGGCGAGGCGGAATTCACCGGCGAGTGAGCCGAGCGTCGGCCGCGGCCGGTTCGTAGGCGTTGGTCGTGTAGTCGCGCACCATTCGGCTGGCGGTCACGAAGGGTCCGAGTGACCGCCAGTTGTGCTTCATCTTGGCGATCCACGCTGCCGGCATGCCGGCGGCGTCGCGTCGGTGGAACAGAGGCACGATCTCGCGCTCGAACAGCTCGAACAAGCTCGTTGCCTCACGCTGGTCTCGAAGTCGCAGGTCGGGCTCATCGTCGTCGGATTCGATTGCCCAGCCGTTCTCGCCGTCGAAGCATTCGTCCCACCAGCCGTCGAGAATGCTGCAGTTGAGCGCTCCATTGAGCGCCGCTTTCATGCCGCTTGTACCGCAAGCCTCCAGTGGTCGGCGGGGCGTGTTCAGCCACACATCGCAGCCGTGGTACATGGTGCGCGCAACGGCCATGTCGTAGTCAGGCATGAAGACGAAACTCTGCCCGACTTCCAGCTTGCGGATGAACTGCGCGAGATCGCGAATCATGTCCTTGCCGGCCTGGTCGGCAGGATGTGCCTTGCCGGCGAACACAAACTGCAGCGGACGATCGGTTGCGAGCAAGAGTGCGCGCAGTCTTTCCGGCTGCGACAGCAATAGCGTCGCTCGCTTGTATGTCGCGAACCGGCGGGCGAAGCCGATCGTGAGTGCGTCGGGATCGAGTTGCACGTCGCGCATGCGTGAGCGAACCAGAGCGACAAGCGCTGTTCTCCCCTCGGATCGCGCCGACCACACCTCCTGCTCGTCGAGTTGATCGACACCGCTCCACGCTTGCGAGTCGGCACTATCCCACGTCGGGCCGACGCTGCCCGCCAGCAGCGGCGCAATATGATCGCCCACCCAAGTAGGAGCGTGCACCCCATTTGTGATCGCGCCGATCGGTACCTTCGCCACCGGCACGTCGGGCCACAGTCCTGAGAACATTTCGCGGCTGACCTTGCCGTGTAGTTGCGCGACACCGTTGGCGCGCCCAGCGAGGCGCAACCCCATCACAGCCATGTTGAACAGCTCGTCATCGTGTTGCCCCACGGCCAGTAATTGTTCGAGGCGGCATCCGCACGATTCGGCGAACTTGGCGAAGTACTTCTTCATCAATTCGGGGGCGAAACGATCGATGCCGGCGGGCACCGAGGTGTGAGTGGTGAACACTCCTCCACTGCGCACCTCTGCGACGGCGTCATCGAAGGTGGAGCCCTCAGCCACCAGTTCACGAACTCGCTCCAGCGAAAGGAATCCGGCGTGTCCTTCGTTGGTGTGGAATACGTCCGGTTGCAGGCCGAGCATCCGCAAAGCACGCACGCCGCCGATGCCCAACACGATCTCCTGGCGCAATCGGTGCTCGTTGTCGCCGCCGTACAAGCGATCGGTGATCGCTGCTGCCGCCGCGCTGTTGCCCTCCACATTGGTGTCGAGCAGGTACAGCGGAATCCTGCCCACTTGCACACGCCAAACGTTCGCTCGTACCAATTCGTCGCCGACCTCGACTGTCACCTGTGCGTTCGTTGGGTGCAGTGCGAGCCCGCGCGGATCGAGCGGGAAATACGTCTCGGACTGCATGCCGTCGTCGTTGAGCGACTGGTGGAAGTAGCCCTCGTCGTACAACAATCCGACCGCAACCATCGGCAACCCGAGGTCGGAGGCGGCTTTGAGATGGTCGCCGGCCAGCACTCCTAAGCCACCCGAGTACTGCGGCAATGTTTCGGAGATTCCGAACTCCGGCGAGAAGTACGCGACCTGACCGAGCGGCGAATCACTACGGGCCTGGAACCACGACGGCACGGCCATCGCATCGTGCAGGCGACTTGTTGCCGCCCTGGTAGCGCTGACGATGGCCGCGTCGGTGGCCAACGCTGCCCATCTTGCGGGTGCGATCGAGCGGATCACCTGCAATGGGTCGCCGCCGGTTTGCGACCATGCCGCCGGATCGAGCGCCTCGAACAGTTGTCGGGTCTCGCGATCCCAAGACCAATGCATGTTCGAGGCCAGCACCGCAAGCGCCGCGAGGGCCGTTGGGACGGTCTGGTCGGTGCCGATATCACCCGCCGTGCGCATTCGGGCGAGGCTAACGGCCTGTCGTCGGATCGCGCCCGTTGGAGGGCACCGCCGCCGATCAACGCCCCCGATCCGCGTTCGCGACCTACGCTCGATTTGTGCCGCTTTCCGCTGGTGATCTGCAACTGTTCGGTGAGGGCGGTCACCGGCGGCTGTGGGAGTTACTCGGTAGCCACGTTGAACCCGATGGAGTTCGATTCGCGGTGTGGGCACCGAAAGCCCGTGGCGTCGAGGTGCTTGGCGATTGGAACGGGTGGGCCGGTGGTGATTCCTTGGCGCGCCAGGGCGAGTCGGGAATCTGGGCGGGTGAATTTGCCGGCGCGCAAGCGGGCCACCGCTACCGTTTCGGTATCCGCTCCGTCGATGGCGCGTACACGGTGAAAGCCGACCC